>CALFWA010000103.1 GCA_937928035.1 uncultured Caldilinea sp.
GGCGCCGACCAGGGCACGGAACTGGACGTATTGACGGCGGAGCTGTGCCTGCAGCGTCGTCAACGAGCGGCGTGAGGCGCGTCCATGTTCCTGCATCGCTTACGCCTGACCCATTTTCGCAACTATCGCCACCTGGACTTGGCCTTTGAGACGCCCTGGACGTTGCTGCAAGGAAGCAACGCCCAAGGCAAAACCAACTTGCTGGAAGCGATCTTCATGCTGGCCACCAGCAAGGCCATCCACGCCACCCAAGAGCGCGAGATCGTCGGCTGGCAGGCGCAGGAGGAGCCGATCCCCTACTGTCGCATCAGCGGCGACGTACAGCTCGACGGTCGTCGCCTCGAGCTGGAGATTATTCTCACCCCGCGGGAGGACGGCCTCAACTACACCAAGCAGATCAAGATCAACGGCGCGCCCAAACGCGCCATGGACATGGTTGGGCTGCTGCGCGCCGTGCTCTTTCTGCCGGAAGACGTCAAGCTAGTTGACGGCGGCCCGACCGAGCGCCGCCGCTACCTGGACATTGCGCTTTGTCAAATCGATCGCAGCTATTGTCAGGCGCTCTCTTCCTTTCAGCGCATTCTTCTGCAGCGCAACAACCTGCTGAAACGCCTGCGCGAGCAGGAGGTCAGCCCGGCTTCGCCTAGAGTGGAGGCGCAGCTGGCCTTTTGGGATGAAAAGCTGGCGCAGCAAGGCGCGCGCGTCATGGCTCGACGCCACAATTTCCTGCTGGAGCTCGAAGCAATGGCCGCCGAACGACACGCCATGCTCAGCAGCGGCCGGGAGCATTTGACGTTGCACTATCTGCCCAGTTTCAACCCCGGCCTCCTCACCGACCAAGAGTTCACGTTGTGGCGCCAGGGGTTGTTGGCGGAGGCGCTGCGCAGCCGTCTCGACGAGGAGCAGGTGCAGGCCGCCTATTTGCAAAAGTTAGCGATGCGTCGTGCGCGCGAGCTGAGCGCAGGCGCCACCCTCTACGGCCCGCATCGCGACGATCTGAGCATCCTCATCAACGACCGCGATGTGCGCATCTATGGCAGTCGCGGCCAACAGCGCAGCGCCGCCCTGTCGCTCAAGCTGGCCGAAGTGCGCATGATGGCGCAGGTCGGCGGCTCGGCGCCGCTGCTGCTGCTCGACGATGTGATGAGCGAACTGGACGCAGAGCGCCGCGCCATGCTGCTCGCCGCCGTCGAAGATGCGCCGCAGGTCATCATCACCACGACGGATTGGGAGGATTTTACGCCCGAATTTCGTCGACGGGCGCGCTGTTTTCGAGTCTGTTCTGGTATAGTAGAAGCTGTGAATTCAGAATGAGGAAGGAGCGGTTTTGAGGATGCAGGTCGCTGCTCGTCAACGCATCATGACGAACTCCGGCGTCCCGTCGCCTCAAAACGATCGTTGCAGGAATGGCTGGCTATCGTCTGCTCAAGCATCGACACTACGAAGATTCGGCTGCGCGCCTCTCCGAATCGATTCGGCGCAAAGCGCTCTGGGCGCAGGTGTTGCTGGGCACGCGCGGCCGCACGCCCAATGTCAAAAGCACCACCGGCTATAACGCACGGTGGCGACGCACCCCAGTGCAGGGCTATCATTACTATCTCTGGTGGATCCCTCTTTCGGAAAGCGAGCTGGCGGCGCATGGAGCCAACGGGGAAGCCGCGTCCACGATCCTGGTGCACAGCATTCGTCACCACGACGAGACCGACGACCCTCTCTATCTGCGTTCGCTGGAAGAGTTTGAAGAAACGCCTCTGGAGACGCTCGATCCGCGCTTCGAGGAGCAGACCGCAGTCAGCCATCAGGTGCAGATCGCGCCGGTCATCCCGGCGACGGTCAAAGGGCTGCCGGGCAGCGGCAAGACGGTGGCGCTCCTCTACCTGGTGCGCGACCTGGTGCTTGAACAGGGGCTGGAGCATCTCCTCTACGTCACCTACACGAGCCGGCTCAAGCGCACGGCAAAAGATTTTCTCACGGCGCAATCTCCCGAGCTGGCGCAGCGCGTGCACATCCGCACCCTGGCCGAGCTGGAAAAGGAGATCACCGACCTCCCCGCCGTCGTCGATCCAATGAGAGAGGCGGAAGAATTCCGTCGCGTCCTAGAACGGCAACCGACCAGCCTGGTGGGCGTCTGGCGGCGTTATCCCCTGGCGCTATATACGGAGATTCGGGCGCACATTCTCGGCCGCACTTTTCCGCCGGAATATCCGTTGCCGGAGCGGCGCATCGCCGAGGCGGTTTTCACCGAAGGACGCTTCGACGTCGAGGCGTACGCCAGGGCGCGCGGGCTAACGCTGGAGGCGGCCACAGCAGCGGTGCGGCTGGCCGAACGGCTGCGCGGGGACCGCTTCTTCCTTGACCAGAGAGCTGCGGCGAAAGCGCTCTCGCTGCTGCGCCAAGCCGACGCCAGGCCTAAACAGAAGCTCCCAAACTGGCTGCGCGCCCTGGACGGCCTGGTCATCGACGAAGTGCAGGACTTGACGCTGCTGCAGATCGCCTTTCTCGCCGCGCTAGCGCGCCTGCGGGCGCGCCAGCGCGCGCTGCCCTTCGTCGTCGCCGGCGACGAGTCGCAGATCGTGCAGCCAAGCGGATTTGACTGGGGCGTCACCAAGGACCTGTTGCGCCACACGCTGGGCGCCAACCCCCAAGAGTTCGAGTTTCGCCACCAGCGCCGCTCCCCGCGCAATCTCGCCTATGTGATCGACAACGCCTGGAACTTTTATGTGCGTCTGCCTAAGCACCTGCGTCCAAGCGCCAATCGCCAGAGTTTTGTGGACGACGCCGGCGTTGAACTGAGCGTCTCTTCTCATTCGCTTGACGCACAGGAGGAAAACGGCCGTCTGCTGATCTGTCCCTTGCCGCAGACCATGCAGCCGGAGGCGCCCGAAGCGCCTCGTCTGTGGCGAGAGTTTGTGACCGAGCTGGCCGAACTACCCGGCCGCGCCGTGATCGACCTCATCAGCAAGCTGCCGCACACGCCGGAGGGAGACAAAGCAGAAGAGGTGATCTTCAATGTGCGCGAGATCAAGGGGCTGGAGCGCAACACCGTCTTGATTTTAGGGCTGAATGACGTATACGAGCAGTCACTCGAGTTGATTCGCGCTGCAGAGGAAAGCAAAGAGCTGCCCCCTCTGCTGGAGGCGCGCCGGCTGATCGATGAAATGCGCGTGGCGCTCAGTCGCTCGACGGATAAGCTCATCATCCTCGATCCGCCGCAGGCACCGGTGTTCCGGGAGTTAGACCTCGATCCTTTCGACAGCCATCACCTCATCTCCTGGGACGCCCTGCGCGATCTGCTGCGCACCGAGCAGATGTCCGAGATCGAGGTGATCGAGGGGTACCTGGATGAAGTGGACGACCTGATCGAGCGACGACGTTGGGATCAGGCGCGGGCGCGCAATCGTCGCGCCTATGAGTTCGCCGTGCAGATCGAGGATCGCGCCCTTCAGCGCGATGCACAGGCGCAATATGTCCAGATTTTTATCCAGGAGGCTGCTGCTTGTCTGGAACAGGAGCGGCTGGAAGAAGCGCTTCCTCTGAACCGGCAGGCGCGTGCGCTGGCGGCGGAGCTCGGAGACCCGGCCCTAATCGACGAGGCGGATGAGCAACGCACTGCGCTGCACAGCGCAGTGGAGAGCCGCATGAATGCGCTGATGGCCGACCAGGCGCAGTTCACTGCCGAGCCCGCCGCTTTTTATCAGGAGTTGCGCCAATTGGCGCTGCTGGTCGAACCGCTGGAGGATGCAAAGTTGCTGACGGCCATCGATGAAGCGCAACTGGCAGCGGGCTGGCGGCTGGGCGAGCACCTGCTGCGTCGCGGGCCGGAGGCGGGCGCGCAGCTTGCGACCCTCTTCGAGGAGCTAGCAGGCGTAATGGCGCGCGAGCGCGACGAAACGGGTGCGGCCCTGGCTCGCATCGTGGCCCGGCGCTACACAACGCTGCCTCATGCTGCCCAGCTCAGTCGAGAGCAGGTGCAGACGCTGCTTCGCTTCATTGATGATTATCTGCGCATGGCGGCGCCTTTGCACCTGGAGCAAGCAGCCTACATGTTCGTCGCCGCTTGGCTGGAAGAGAGCTACGCTTCGCTGGGCGAGGAGAGAACGCTTTACTATGACTGGGCTGCGTGCGCCAAGCGCTACAACGCACTGGCGGGCTATCCAGAGTTGGATGATCATCTATGGGACCTGGAGAATCGCGTCGAGTCGGCGGAAGGCCCCCATTGGACGACCGAGAGCTCTGACCCGGCTGTTTTACGCTTCGGCGCATTCATCGCCGCCTATCATGACAATCCACACGACGCTTCGATCGCCTGGGAGAAGCTCGGCGAGGTTGATCTGGCCATCCACCAGGCGCGTGAAGCCGGCGATCTAGAGCGAGCTTACCATCTGATGCGGCAGGCCAGACAGGCGATCCCAGACGCATTTTCCACCGCCGTCAAAATTGCGCGTCAGGCGGAGCAGCTGCTTCACAAACGTGAGGAGCTCACTGCAGGCGAACGTCGCGCGCTCAGCGAGCGCCTGACCGATCTTCTCACAGCGCTGGCGGCGCCGGCTGAAAACAACGACCCCGAGGCGTCAGATGCACCGGAGGGTCGCGCCCTATAAGGACGCTTCCCCCGACCGCATCGCTCCTCTACATCGATCCAAAGCGGCGCATCGGATTCCCCTGTGGGTTGGCCAAAGGTCGCTTCAATCTGTTGTAGAGAAGGGTTGCCGAGCGACCAAATACGGCCGTTCAACACATAGGTTGGCGTGGCGAAGACCGCCTCCGGCGTTGGCTCCTGCGCATCGGTCAGGTCGATGAGCTGCACCGCGACTTGGGGATAGCTGCGGCGTATCATTTCAGCCACTTCCACAGCATAGTCGCAGTTGAAACAGTGGGGCGCCACATAAATTTTAAGCTGGCAGGGCGCTACAGGAGCTACAGTTTCCATTCGATATCCCAGAAAATTTTCCTATCAAAAATAACCTCTCTGCGGTGCGCCGGCAAGACTGCGCATCCGCGCCGACGTTTGTCGGCTAAGCGTGAGGGCGCGCCTCTGTTTGCAAAGCGCCCCCACCGCCGACGCGGAAGCCATTCGTCCACCGCCAGGGGCTGAACGGGTCGCCTTCGCGGGCAACGTCGGAAGACGCAGCCGCTCCACCCGCTTGCAGGGCGTCGGCCAGGGCAGCGATGACCCAAACGAGGTCCGGCGGCTCCGCCAGCGGCGTGGAGGCGTCATGGATGCGCGACAGTGCGCCGAATTCGACGTCGACAAAATCGGTCGCAACGTCGCCGCTTAAGAAGCGTGGATGGCGCAAAATCTGCCTCAAGAAAGGGATATTGGTGACAACGTCTCCCAAAATGACATAGTGTCGCAGCGCCCATTGCATCTTGCCGATGGCGTCCTGGCGATTTTCGCCGAGCACGATCAGCTTGGCGATCATCGGGTCATAATGAAGCGTCACTTCATCGCCTGCAGCGACGCCCGCATCGACGCGCACCCCTGGGCCGACCGGCTCCACTGCTGTCAACACCTTGCCGACGGAGGGCAAAAAATTGTTCTGGGGGTCTTCGGCGTAGATGCGGCATTCGATGGCGTGTCCTCGCTGCGCCAGATCGGCCTGAGTAAAGGGCAAAGGCTCGCCTGCAGCGATGCGAATCTGCAGTTTGACCAGATCGACGCCGGTGACCAGCTCGGTGATGGGATGCTCGACCTGCAGCCGGGTGTTCATTTCGAGAAAATAGAAGTTGCGGTGCGCATCGACCAGAAATTCGAGTGTGCCGGCGTTCGTGTAACCGACGGCGTGTACCGCCGCCACCGCCGCCTCGCCCATGCGTCGCCGCAGCTCATCGTCGAGAAAGGGCGAGGGCGTTTCTTCGATGATTTTTTGGTGGCGACGCTGGATGGAGCATTCGCGCTCGAAGAGATGCACCGCTGCACCGTAGCGGTCGGCGAAAACCTGAAACTCGATGTGATGAGGCTGTTCAATCAGTTTCTCCAGATAGATGCGGTCGTCGCCAAAGGCGTTGAGGGCCTCTCGCCGCGCCGATTCCAAGGCCGGGGACAGTTCTTCTGGTCGATGGACGACGCGCATGCCCTTGCCGCCTCCGCCGGCCGTCGCCTTGACGAGCACGGGATAACCCATGGCGTGGGCTGCAGCGACCAAATCCGCATCCGCCTGGCTCTCCTGATAGCCGGGCACAACAGGCACGTTTGCGGCTGCCATCGCTGCGCGCGCCGACGTCTTCGACCCCATGATGCGCATCGCTGCGCCGCTTGGGCCGATGAAGACCAGCCCGGCGGCTGCGACGGCGTCGGCGAAAGCGGCGTTCTCCGAAAGAAAGCCATAACCAGGATGAATGGCGTCGCACTCCAGCTCGAGCGCCGCTTGCAAGATGCGCTCACCGTTCAAGTACGATTCGCGCGGGGGCGGCGGCCCGATAGGAACCGCTTCGTCCGCCAACGCCACGTGCAACGCCTGCGCGTCGGCCTCTGAATACACGGCGACGGTGGCGATTCCCATCTCCTGGCAGGCGCGAATGACGCGCACCGCGATCTCCCCGCGGTTGGCGATCAGGATTTTGCGAAACAGCGCCATCTTCAACTCCTGCGATTGGACGTTCAGTTTGCCGGACGCTAGAGCGCCATTATAATCTCAAGGGTTGTTGTTGTCAGATGGGAGAGCCTGTTGCGTGGTGCGTAAACCGTGTTGCGTGCTTCGTGGTGCGCGACAGAACATGCATCCTTCCTTCAGCATGACAAGGTGCAAACTGTGATCCGAATCATGTGCCGCTATGCAGATGGCCGAGTTGAAATGGATGCGCCGCTCGAGCGGCTGGCCGATCTGCTGAAAGAGGCCGGCAACGCCGTTTGGGTGGATATGCAGGGCCAATCGAATGGCCGGCATGAGCGCATCCTGGCCGATGTGTTCCACTTTCACCCGCTGGCGATCGAGGATGCGCTGAAGGATTCGCACGTGCCCAAGCTCGACGACTACGGCGCCTATCTCTATCTCGTGTTTCACATCGTTGCTCTTGGCGCCGAACCCATGGATATTGACACGCAGGAGATCGACGTCTTTCTTGGTCCCAACTATCTGGTGACCTTGCACGAGGATGTCCGTCGTTCAATCGAACGGTTGTGGAATGCTGAGCATCATGTGGAAGTCGGATTGGCGCGCGGCCCCGCCATGTTGCTCTACGAATTGCTCGACGCACAGATTGACAATTTCATTCCTTTGATCGACGCTTTTGAGGAGGAGCTGGAACGGCTCGGCGACGACATCTTCCGCATCGATCAAGAGCAGCGGGATCTGCTCAATCGGCTGCTGACGGCCAAAAGCAGCGCGCTGCGGCTGGTGCGGGTTTTAGCGCCGCAGCGCGAGCTGCTGGGACGGCTCTCCACGGGCGAATACCGGGTGGTGCCGTCCCAGGTTCGTCTATATTATCGTGACATCTACGACCATCTGATGCGGTTGGCGAGCCTCGCCGACAGCATGCGCGACCTGGCCAGCAGCACAATCGAGACGCATCTGGCGCTGGTCAACAACCGCATGAATGAGGTGATGAAACTGTTGACAATGGTTTCCACTATTTTTATCCCGCTCAGCTTTTTGGCCGGCGTCTACGGCATGAACTTTGAACACATGCCGGAGCTAGAAATCTGGTGGTTCTATCCGCTGATCTGGTGCGTTTTTATCGGCATCGCGCTGACAATGCTCTGGATCTTCCGCAGAAAGAAGTGGCTCTAAATGTTCTACACGATTCGCAATCATCAGCTATTTTTAAGTCCGCAGCCGCCGGCCGGCATGCGTCCGATCACGGCGCTGCGCAGCCAGCTGTTGCCGCCGAGAATCTCGCAATTGCACGAACGCCTCCACGAATGGGGGGAGCTTGGGCTATCCCCCGGGCCGATCACACCCGATCGCATCTGGTGCACCCTTTCGGATGGAGACGAAGCCCAGCTTGCCTTCAGTTTTGACGCCGGCGCGTCGCCGCGCCCCCTCACGCACGTCGGCTTAGCGCAGGAGCTGGCGGCCTGGCTCGTGCTGCTCGACAAATGGATGGAGACCTTCGTCGTCATTGCGCGCGCACGGGAAGTGTGGACAGTGCAGGAGCTGGCCGGCGCCTTGACCTTTACATCAAGAGCGTTTTTACCCGTTGCATTGATCCATATGCCGCCGGACAACTGGCAGCGCGTGGCGATGGCACTTGCCATCGCCGTCGCCGATGACGAACTGCCAAAAGCTGCACACTCCGACAAACACTGGGCGAAGTCGACGCCCCTCTCGAACTAACGATGGCTGCATTCGATGAACGCTCGATCTGAATTGCCGCCGATCGATGAACAGACGCAACGCCACTGGCGTCGTCGCCGCAACGATCATTCAGCGGGCGGGGTGATGTATCGCGTCACCCCTGAGGGGAAGATCGAAATCGTCCTGATCGCCACGCGCGGAGGCACGCGCTGGCAGCTGCCCAAGGGCACCTGTGAACCCGGAGAAAGCGTCGAACAGACGGCGCTACGAGAGGTGGCGGAAGAGTGCGGACTCGTCGGCGTATGTGAGGCTCACCTCGGCGCCATTGAATACTGGTACTGGGACACCCACGGCCGCACCGTTCCAGAACTGGTGCACAAACGCGTTGACTTTTATCTGATGCGCGCCGTGGGTGGAGAACTAAGCGACGCCAGCATTGAAGTGGACGGCGTCAATTGGTTCCCCCTGGAGCAGGCGCTGGAGGCGCTCACCTATCCCTCTGAACGCGAAATGGTGCGGAAAGCGGCTGCGCATTTGCTGCACTCGCAATGACTTGGCGCGTGTTGCGTGATGTGTGTTGCGTGATGCGTGACGAAACACGCATCACGAACCATCTCCTAGCGCTGATAGGCCGCGCTCTGCTCACCGTAGCCGGTCAGCTCGGCGTAGCCTCGGCCCGTGACGAATTCGCCTTGCATCGAGCCGCGCACCTCGATGGCGCCCTCCCAGTAGACGAAGCTGACGTTCATTTCCTGGTCGGGAATGAGCGGCTCTATCGTCAGGTCGATGGCCAGCTCGGGCAGGGCCAGCCTCCAGCCGGAGGGATAGGTGACGCCGGTGTGAGGGCTTGTCCAAAAGCCGGTCGGCGTGAGTGTGAAGTCATGTTCGGTCACCACTTGCTGCGCGCCATCCGGCCAGATCAGCGTACCTTTGATGTCAGGGTTGACGCCGCCGTCCGCCAGCCGAATTTCGTAAAGCATGAGGATGGCGCCGTTGTCGAACTGAATGCTGAACCAGTCCCACCCTACGGCGCCGGCGGTCAGCGCGCTGGTGCCGAACTCATGATCCATCCAGCTGCGACCGCTCACCGCATAGGTGCGCCCGCCGCTCGTGACTGCGCCGTCGGTCTCTAACCCGACGAGGCTGTAATAGTATGAGGCGTTGCCCGGCTCCGGCCCCTTTTGATGCAGGCCGCGCACACCGTGCAAGACCGGCGGCCGCGTCTCGCGCAAAATCAGGTCGATGGCCACGACACCCTCTTCTCCCTCATCCCGGGCGATCAGCCGATGCACGCCGGGTTCGATCTCTTCCGCCGACCAATCTTCCAGCCAGACGCGAAAGCGCGGCTCCCCCACCGCGCCCGCCAGCTCGCCCGCTCCGCGGCTGTAGCGGTCGAAGTTCTCATGTCGCCTGCGTTCGCCGTCGGTCAGGGCGAAATGCGCCATGTACACCTGATTGGTGGCAAGCTGGGAGCTACGGGCGGGCACCTCCGGCGTCAGGGCATTGCGGAAAAAGGTCAGCTGGAAGCCAAAGGGGGCGCCCTCCGCCGTGATCAAATTGCCGGTGTAGTACCACCACTCTGTGCGATATTCGGGATGCGCGCCGTGATCTTTCGGGAAGGAGAATTCTATCGGCGCGTAGGCGCGTGCAAAACCGGCATCGTCGGGCGCGCGCATTGCCTCTACGACGCTGGCTCGGATCGAGCGGTCGGCGGCCTGCGCCGTGCAGCCAGCCACACTCCAGACGACAATGAACAGAAAAATCCACCATCGCATCGTTTTCATAGCGCCATTGTGACAGAGCGCGCAAGCATCCTCTGTCAGCAATTGTCCGATGCCGTTGTGGTAGACTTGGGAGGAGATGCAGAATATCTTCGGAAAACATGCAGCTTACTAAGAAGCCTCTAGCAAAAGTAATCCAAAGAAACAGAAAGGGTGACGGAAATGTTAGATTTCACGCCGGTTCGTGAAAAGCGCATGACGGTGGCTGAGCTATGCGCCGGACTGACCATCGACGACCTGCGCGCCTTGACCAACGAGATGATCGACGCCATGCTGGCGCTGATCGCCGACTGCACCGACGAGGATGTCGTTTTTCAGCCGGTCGACCCGAACGCCGACGACCCGTTCGCTGCGACTCCTGAAGAGGTGGGTGCAGCGTGGACGCTCGCCCACGTCATCGTCCACACCACCGCCTCCGCCGAAGAGTCGGCATTTTTAGCGGCGGAGATGGCGCGCGGGGTGCCGAATCATGGTCGCTCGCGCTACGAGGTTCCCTGGCAAAGCGTCGCCACCATCGAGCAGTGTCGTCATCGTCTCGAAGAAAGTCGGCGCATGCGTCTCGCAAGCCTGGAGATGTGGCCCGATCAACCGCATTTTGATGTTTGTTATATGCCATGGCGAGGCTCCGGCGAAGTCAACTGCATCGGGCGCTTCGTGTTGGGGCTATTTCACGACGACGACCATCTGGGGCAGATCGCAGAGATCGTCCGCCAGGCGCGCCAGGCGCGTGAAAACGCCTGAGGCTGCTTCATACCGGAGGCGTAAGCCATGGACGTAGCCATAGGCTTGGCCTCCGGCCCGGATAATTCGTGAGAAATGGGTGCGCAGACGCTTTCACTGCCCTGACCGATCACCGGTGCTGTTCAGCGCGTTTCGGTGACCTTGCGCAGCCCGCGCGGGTGATCGGGGTCGAAATCGCGCACCGCCGCCAGGTGCATGGCGAAGAGCTGACAGGGCACGATGGTGGTCAGCGCGGACAGCCACTCCGGCGCGCCGACGGGGAGAGGGATCGAGATGCGTCCCATCGCCAGCGCTTCTGCGTCGTCGCTGATGACGACAATCTCCGCCTCGCGCTGTTTGAGCGTCTGCATGAATTGCTTCATCTCCGGCAGAAGCGCGCCCGAGGGGGCGATGACGAAAGCCGGAAAACCGTGTTCGATCAACGCCAGTGGGCCATGCATAAAGTCGGCGGTGGAGTAAGGCTCGGCGATCGTGTAGGTCAATTCCTTGAGTTTCAGCGCAAACTCGAACGCCGTGGCGTAGTTGTAGCCGCGACCGAGCACCACGCAGTCGCGCATGTAACGGTAGCGTTCGGCCAGGGCGCCGATCCGGGGCGACAAAGCAAGGATCGACGCCAAATGCTGCGGGATCGCCTCGAGCGCCTGCTGCATTTGCTCATCGCCGGCCAGTTCGGCGCTGAGCGCAGCGATGGCGGCCAGCGACGCTGTGTAGGTCTTGGTGGCGGCGATGGAGCGCTCCTCGCCCGCATGGAGTGCGATGACATGCTCGGCCTGGCGCGCCAGGTCAGAGTCTGGAAAGTTAGTGATGGCGGCGGTCATGGCCCCCTGCCGTTTCGCCTCGGCCAGCACCGAGACAATGTCCGGGCTTTTGCCGCTTTGGCTGACGCCGATGACCAGCGCGTTGCCGAAGCGGGGCGGTCGCCGATAGATCGAGTATAAGCTCGGCGTCGCCAGCGCCACCATCAGTTCGTTCATGGCGCCGAACAAATACTGCGCATACCGGCCAGCGTTGTCACTCGTCCCACGCGCGGCAATCACGATGTAATCCACCTGGCGGGCGCGGAGGGCGCTGGCCAGCCGCTTGATGGCAGGGCGCTCTCTTTCCAGCAGGGCGCTCAATACGGCAGGCTGTTCGTGAATCTCTCGATAAAGATAGGACTGCTCCAGGGACACGCTCGTTTCTCCTCAATCGGTCAGGATTCTTCACGTACATAACAGGTTGCGCCCGCAACCATCGTGCGAACCACTTCGATGGTCGGCGTGAGAAAGACCAGGTCCGCCCACGCGCCGGCGCGCAGCCGTCCGCGCTCCCGCCCGATGCCGAGCAGGTCCGCCGGCGTGGAAGTGATCGTCGCCAACGCCTGGCCGAGCGTGCAGCCTGTGTATAGGATCAGTCGGCGCAGCGCCTCGTCCATCGACAACACGGAGCCGGCCAGCGTGCCCGATGCCAGCCGCGCGACGTTGACCCCGCGCGCGTCTTCGGTGACGAACACTTCGTGATCGGCGATCTGATAGCGACCGGGCGGCATGCCCAGCGCCGCCATCGCATCGGTGACCACGCTGAGCCGGGAAGGCCCCTTGGCGGCCCAGGCCAGCGCCACGATGGCCGGATGCACGTGAATGCCATCCGGGATCACGCCGACCGTCACTTCCGCCGCGTGAAGCAGCGCACCGGGCAGGCCGGGCTCCCGATGTTCGAGCGGCGGCATCGCGTTGAAGAGATGCGTTCCATAGCGCACGCCTGCCGCAAAGGCCGCGCGCGCCTGCGCGTAGTTCGCCATGGAATGGCCGGCGCTGACGACGACGCCTCGCTGTGTGAGGACGCGCACCAGTTCAAGCGCGCCCTCCAGCTCCGGCGCCAGCGTGACCAGCCGCACGTGCTGCTCCGGCGTCCAGGCCGCAACGTCTTCGAGCGCCGGCGCGCGTAAATAGGCAGGGTTATGCGCGCCTTTTTTCTGTGGGTTGAGAAAGGGCCCTTCACAGTGAAGTCCGAGCGGGATGCTGCCGCGCCAGCCGGAGGGCGGCCCCGCCGCCAGCGTCTCCTGCGCCTGCGCCACCTTCTGCAGAGGCGAGGTGATAATGGTCGGCAAAAAGCCAGTCACGCCCCAGCGCGGCAGCCCTTCCGCCACCCGCCAGATCGATTCGGGCGCCCAGGTGAAATCTTCGCCGAACGCGCCGTTGAGCTGCAGGTCGATGAAGCCGGGTGCCACGATCAGGCCGCCAGCGTCGATGATCTCGGCGTCGACCGGGACGCCGATGTGTGCGGCATTGCCGATCGCTGCGATCCGCCCCCGGTCGATCAGCAAAACGCCGTCGTCGATCTGCTCGTCGGGCGTCAGCAGCGTTGCCCGTTGAATGCATAACATAGCTCAACCTGTTCTATGATGTTTGTGGATGACGGTTCAT
Source organism: uncultured Caldilinea sp. (assembly GCA_937928035.1). Lineage (GTDB taxonomy): Bacteria > Chloroflexota > Anaerolineae > Caldilineales > Caldilineaceae > Caldilinea. The sequence continues at coordinate 13,165 of CALFWA010000103.1, forward strand.
CAGATCGGCGGCCAGCGCAGCCGCACCCCACGCGCCCAGGTTGCGCGTCGGGTCGGCGATGCGCAAAATTTCGGGGCGCAGCACAGCACGCGCCAGCGCCGAACTTTCCTGCTGCCGCAGCCACTCCGCAACGATGGGGCGCAGATAGCGTTCACCGGCGCGCGTCACGCCGCCGCCGAGCACCACGCCATCGACGTCGTAGGCCAGCACCACGCTGCGCAACGCCCGCGCCAGCTCCACGCCGACGTCGTCTACAATGCGTTGGGCAACAGCATCTCCGGCTGCCGCCGCGTCGTAGACTGCGCGCGCCGTGATCGAGTCCACTACGGCCAGCGCTCCTCCCGCCCCCTGAGCGATCGCTTCCTTCGCCCGGCGCACGACCGCTGTCGCCGAGACGAGCGTCTCCAGGCAGCCGCGCGTGCCGCAGTTGCAGAGCGGCCCGTTCGGATCGACGATCATGTGGCCAAACTCGCCGGCCAGTCCGTGACGTCCGCGCACCAGCTTCCCGTCAAGGATCACGCCCACGGCGAGGCCGGTGCCGATGCTGACGTACGCAATGTTCTGGTCGCCGTTTGGATTGTCGAAGCGATAGACGCCGAGGGCTGCTGCGCGCACGTCGTTTTCAAAAGCGCAGGGAACGCCGAAACGCTCGGTGAGGCGGGGAATGAGCGGGTAGTCGTACCAGTGTAGATTGACGGCGATGCGCACGATGCCTCGTTCGTAGTCCTGCTGTCCGGGGATGCCCAACCCGATGGCGGCCAGGCGTCTCGACCCATCGCCTAATGCCAGTGTCTGCTCAATAGCGGCCGCCACGCCCCGCATCGTGGCGTCGGGACTGCTCAGGTCGGTGGGGACGGTCAGCTCGCCGTGAGCGCGCAGGCATTCGTCGAGCAATACGGTCGACACCGTAGTGCCGCCGATATCGACACCGACCAGCCAGTACGAGGAGAGAGCAGGTTCATGATTCAGAAAGCGCAAGTCCATTCCGAATTTGCCGATCTGTCAGACTACGGTTGGAATTGAGATGTTTGTATGATACATCGCGCCGAAGAAGGAGCGAAAACTTCAAGGGTTGCTGAGGGCTATCGATCTTTCAACGAGGCGTATCTCTTCCAGGAAGCCCGGAGCCTTCCGGAAGAGGGCGGCGAATAAGAAAATCACCCAGCTTCAGGATGTTCAAGGACATGCTCAAGGGCAGAGGTATGCAACGATTTTGGAGCGCCGTAGGGTTTCTCACGACGGCGCCGACGCCGACGCACCGTTTTACGCTTGATCAACAAACACTCTTCTGGTTTCCATTCGTCGGGTTAGGGATTGGCGCAACATTGACTGCGCTGGCGTTTCTGTTTGGCGCTCTCTTCCCGGCGCCGGTGACGGCTGTGCTCCTGGTGGGGACATGGGCGGGGTTGACAGGCGCGCTCCACCTCGATGGCTTGGCCGACTGCGGCGATGGCCTGCTGGCGCCGGTTGCCCGTGAGCGCAGGCTGGAAATCATGCGTGACGCTCGGATTGGCACCTTCGGCGTGACGGCGCTGGTGCTCGTGCTGATGTTGAAGACGGCCGCGCTGTCGATTTCGCCGATTCCCTGGCCTTCCTTGCTGCTGGCTCCGATGTGGGCGCGCTGGCTGATCCTGGTGGCGATGCGGCGCCCCCTTGCGCGGTCGGATGGCATGGCTGCACGGATGAGCGTTGGGCTGAGTGGCCGCCAACTTGCGCTCTTCGCTCTGCCCGCCGTGCTCGCAGCCATTGCGCTGAGTGCCTGGCACTGGCAGGTGCTTCCGGCGAGCGTGTTCGCCTTTGTCGCAGCGTTCGGTGTGCTGGAGCTGGCAAAGCGCCGGATCGGCGGCGTCACCGGTGACGTATACGGAGCCGTTGTCGAGGTAAGCGAGACCGTGTTTTTGTGTATTTCCTCGTTTACAATTAGGTGAAGAATTTCACCGGGTCGTGATCGTCCAATAGCGGTGCTTCTGAACAAAATTCAAGGCAACCCTTGTCGAAACGGCGATTATTGAAAATTAACCTGTCCATTCGCTGAAAAAGCAGTGACATTGCTCACTTTTCGGCCAGGGCAATGTAGACGCGGCGGGCGACAAGCCTAGCAACTCCAGGACGCGCACCTGGAGGGCGTTCAACGGTGTCACATGTCGTATGCGTTGGCCTGGTAAATTGGCGATAGTGAGCGTGATGTCTCGGAAGGTCTGTAACAGCCGTTCCGTGGTTGGGTTGTCGATCCCTTTTTTGGATTTTGCGGGAGCAGGCCGACTAATCGCTCCCGATTTTGCTTGAGATTGCGGCGGACGACGAACTCGACGAGCGTCAGCAGACGAACAGCGATGCTCAACAGATTGGTCAGACCGACGATCGGGTCGGCACGTTTCACAAAGAGTGGGTCGAGGGAGAGCGGAGCGCCTTTGAGACGATGAAAGCCACGTTCAATCAACCGGTTGACGCAGCCGTTCCATGCGCACCAATAGAACACGCTCGCTCCATGCCTGGCTGCCTGCCTCTGTGGTCACTCGGAGCCGGCGCTCGAAGGTGCAGCCTTGCGCCAACACTTGTTCGCCGCCATCGGCGGCAGTGAGATGCAGCGTCTGCAATGCTTCGGGGGACGTTCGCCGCCGCAATCCATTGCGCCATCTCGCTCGGCGTGTGTCCGGTCTGCGCCAACGGACACAGATAAAAACGGCCCAGACTCTGGACATAGGCGCATGTGGCGACAGCGCTCATCTTGCAATCCCCCACAAACAATAAACCTGCCACTTTGATGATTGCCAGCACATGCGCAACTGAAACAACGCACCGGTTGCGTCAGCATGACGCCCAGAGACTGTCGTCGCATCCAGACGGACGCGCTGCGTCGGCAATTCGTACATCCGAATCAAATTGGCCCCCCAATTCCTGCTCAATCGCCTGCCAAAACACGGGCCGACTCAGCTGCGTCAGCAATTTGGTCAGCCAGTCATCGGTAAGATCCAATTCCGTCAACTCGCTCAGTCCCGTGATGTGCACAATCGTCTCTTGCGCCTGGCGAACCCACGCCTGCACCGGCAATTTGCGATGGTCCCCCTGCGACAAAATGTGGGCCAGCCAGATGACGCCGATCCACCCCCAACTCAACCCTTTGTGCGAACCATGTACCTTCAGATGGCGGTCCAGAATTTCCGGCAGACCCAGCCGCTGCATCACCGCCAGCAGCAGCGGAAAATCGTTAATCCGTTCTGTGGTTATCGTCAGCTCTGTGTTCATCCCCAAAGCGCACCAATCAATTCACATTTTCACCAGATTTTTCAGCGAATGGACAGAGATAAGATTGCCAGAAGCGTCGTAGTCCAAAATTACTCCTGGCGTTTGTCGCTTTCCCCCCACCGACGCTTCGGCCAGGATCATTGGGAGCGTGTCCGTCTCTTGATTGTAAATTACTTTCATCCCTTCGTCCTCCGCTGCTTCACCACCTTGCCGGTTCAGTTCTAAGCCCAAGGCCAAACCTTCACACCCCCAACTGCGCCTTGAACCACTCCACCGTCTGCGTCATGCCGGTGCGCAGGTCAACTTTCGGCTCCCAGCCGAGGACGCGCCGCGCTTTGGAGATATCGGGCTGGCGCTGTTTGGGATCGTCTTTGGGCAGCGGCTCGAAGCGGATGCCCGCCGGGTTGCCGGTCAGCTCGTTGATGAGCGTGGCGAACTCGAGGATCGTCATCTCGGTGGGATTTCCAATGTTGACCGGCTCCACCTCATCGCTCATGAGCAGGCGATAGATGCCCTCGATCAGATCGCTCACATAGCAGAAGCTGCGCGTCTGCCTGCCGTCGCCATAGACGGTGAGCGGCTCTCGACGCAGCGCCTGGCTGACGAAGTTGGGCACCACGCGGCCGTCGCGCAGACGCATACGCGGGCCATAGGTGTTGAAGATGCGCACGATGCGCGTGTCCACGCCGTGATGGCGATGGTAGGCCATCGTCATCGCTTCGGCGAAGCGTTTGGCCTCGTCATAGACCCCGCGCGGGCCGATCGGGTTGACGTTGCCCCAATAACTTTCTGATTGAGGATGTACCAGCGGGTCGCCGTAGACCTCGCTCGTGCTGGCGAGCAGAAAGCGTGCGCCTTTCACCATCGCCAACCCCAGCGCGTTGTGCGTGCCCAGGCTGCCTACCTTCAGCGTTTGAATGGGCAGTTCCAGGTAGTCAATTGGACTGGCGGGGCTGGCGAAGTGTAAAATGGCGTCGAGAGGGCCTTTGATGTAGATGTAATTCGTAACGTCGTGGTGGATAAATTGAAAACGACGGTTGCCGGCGAGATGTGCGATGTTGTCCGTTGTGCCGGTGATCAAATTGTCCATCGCAATCACGTCGTGCCCTTCGGCGAGCAGACGGTCACACAGATGACTGCCCAAAAATCCGGCGCCGCCGGTGACGAGAATCCGCATATTTGAACCGATCCTTTCAAATTTTCTAGTTGATCAAGCAAACATGTATCCAGCGCTTCCTTTTGGACCCGTTACGTTACCCACCGGCCCGATCTTCGCCATGTTGGCCGTCTTTTTCGGGTTGGAAAGCGCCGGCCGCTTCGGTCGTCGCTTTGGCCTGCGCACCGACGACGTCTGGAACGTCGGGCTGCTGGCCATCCTGGCCGGATTGATTGTAGCAAGGTTGTGGAACGTCTTCCAGTTCTGGTATGTCTATTCCGCAGAACCGCTCCTGATCTTCAGCTTGCGGCCGAGCGGCTTCGCCTTTTGGCCGGGCGTTGTCGCCGCCCTGGCGGCGGGATACGCCTATCTGTTGCGTCGGGCGTTGGAACCGCTGCGCGTGGCGGTGGCCCTTTCGATGGGGCTGTTGACGGCGGGCGCCATTCTGGCAGTTTCTGACTATCTGACCGGCGCCATCACGGGGTTGCCCAGCGATCTGCCCTGGGCGCGGCCTTATTTCGGCGAGATGCAACATCCTGCTGCACTCTATCGGGCGTTGGGATTTGCGCTGGGCGTCGTTTTTGTCTGGCCGGCGGCCGACCCACGACGCCCAGCGCGCACCCTCGGCCATGTCGGGCTGGCCGTCGGGCTTGTGTTGATGGTCGCCGACGCCTTCGCCGTCCCCAACGCCATGACCGGCCCCTTCCGCACCAGCCAACTGGTCGGTCTGGCCCTGGCGCTTCTTTCGGCCGGCGTGCTGGCGCTTCACACAAAGCGCAAGGATGCTCAGACGGTGCAGGCTGCAGGGCCAGGCGACGTTGTTCACGAATCTTCGGCCGATCCTTCATCCTCCGTGCGATAGTTGAGCGTGCGCACGACCAGCGCCATTCCCTGTCGGATGGAGATGCTTGCGTACGGCTTCGCCATTTCGTTGCTGATCGCTCGCGTAGAGCCGAGGGACAGCTCGGCGTCTTCAAGCGGATAGCGTAGTCCGCGGTAGGTGACGCCTCGCACAGTTGGGCTGAGGGGGATCAGGCTGACGAGGTCTCCAGGCGCGCCGCTGAATTCGAGTGCACCCGGCCCGCGCACCACTTCGGCGATCTGCTCTCCCTCGATCAACTGCACCGGCGCCGGCCAGTTGCGCTGGGCCAGAAGCAACACGTTGGCGAGCGTCTGATCCAATCGTCCCCCCAAGGCGCCGATCAAAAGCACCTCGTCGGCGCCGTCGCGAAGGGCACGCTCGATGGCGAGTTCGATGTCGGTCTGATCTTTCTCCCGCGGATGCCGTTCGATGCGCACGCCCTGTGTAGCCAGGCTCTCCACCAGGTCCGCAGGCAGGCTGTCGAGATCGCCGACGACAACGTGCGGCGTGCGCCCCAGCGCCAGCCAATGCAAAGCGCCGCCGTCGGCTGCGACCAGGTAATCGTCGTCGCGCAAGAGGGATCGAAGGAAAGAATAATCCTGGATGACGCCGTTGACGGCTATGAGTGCGCGCATAAAACCACCGCTCTGGATGCTCTAACGTTGGACCTTCACCGCTCACATGCGCGCCAGATGCGCCGTACGCGCCGCCAGCTCCCGAATCGAGAGCCGCTCCTTGCCGCGCAAATAGGTCTCCAACAGATCGTTCAACGGCGCCGCCCATTTCTCTGGCGCGCCGTGCATGATCCCCAGCACCGTGCCCACGAGGCCGGCGTTGCAATCCACATCCAGGCCGGCGTGCGCCAGCCAGCGGAAGGCGGTCGTCAGGTCGCCGCGCGCGTGCCAGAGCGCCAACATGTCGGCCGCCAGATTTGGATAGGCGTGAATCCAGTTGTACTCCTCGAAGCGGGCGTCGAGCAGGCGCCACGCCGCTGCAGGGTTCGGCTCGCTGCGCAGGACGGCCAGAATTTCGCGCGCCACGGCGACGTACTCGCTGCCGGGCGGGAGATAGTTCAGCGCCTCCTCCAGCAGCGCGCGCTCGTCGTTGCGGACATAGGCCAGCGCTGTCAGCACGGCGGCATACATGCCGCCGTAGACGCCGTTGCGCGCGTGGGAGACCACGCCGTCCAGATAGGCCAGCCGCGCGGCTTCCAGCGGCCAGCCCGGCGCCAGCATCCCGCAGACCATGCCGCGCATCTGACAGCCGATCCAGTCGACGTAGGGGTTGCGGAACGAGCCGGAGCGAGGCGGCATGAGCCCTATGTTCAGGTTGCGCAGCGCGATCCACTCCGCCGACCAGCCGAAGGGAATCTGACGCACCCATTCCAGCCCAAGTTGCCGCGAGGTGAGGCGACGTCCATAGCGCTCAAAGACATCGAGGAAGACCAGCTCATAGACGACGTCGTCGTTCATCGTCTCCGGAGTCGTGATGTAGGCGTCGATCACGCCGTAGACTTCGACGATGCGGTCGGTGTGATAACCTTCGATGGCGGTGCCGAACGCTCCGCCCGCCAGTTGACAGAGCCAGCCCGCCAGCGTTTTTTCCTCCAGTCTTTCCAGCGCCCGGCGATCCTGCTCAGGATCGGCGTCGCGCAGCGAGGCGCGCACCGCCTTCCATCCCGGCCCCGGATAGTCGTAGCGCCAGTAGGGATGGTTGGGAATGCGTGGGGCGTCGTGCAGCCGCGCCAACAGCTCGGCCGTCAGCGCGCGCAGGTCGTCGATGCGTCTGGCGCGCGCCAGCTCGATCCCTTCCGGCAGCAGCGCCTCGGCTTTGGTCACGTCATACCCCTGATTCGCCATCGACTCCACCATCTCGACGTAGGGAATCTCCGGCGCGCCGGAGCCGGGCACGCGCGCATCCCAGAAAAGCAGCAAGAGGTCGTCGCCAGTGGGAAAGACGGTCTCGCTGGTGTACCATTCGCTGGGGTGAATGCGGCGATCGAGTGGAACTGCGCTGAGGCGCAGCTCCCGGTCGATCTGCCAGGCGCGGCGAGGAGTGGATGGGTTAACGGTTGACATAGCCGCGCTCCTTGCGGTGACGACGAGCGTAAAAATACAGGGCCGCCAACGTGGCCAGGTAAGGCGTCATGGCGGTGAATTGAGAAGGAACTTGATAACTTTGCAAAAGCAGGCCGAGCACGTCGGCGAAGCCGAAGAGCAGGGAGATGATCGCCACGCCCCACGGATTGCCGTTGACGAGAATGATGGCGGCCAACGAAATCCACCCGCGGCCCGCCGACATGTTCTCTGAGAAGAGCGTGACATAGCCGAGTGAGAGAAACGCACCCGCCAGCCCACAGAGCACGCCGCACAAGAGCAGCGCATAAACGCGCATGCGCGCCGAAGAGACGCCGGAGGAGTCGAGGCTGGCGGCGTTGTAACCGGCGGCACGCAGCCGCAGGCCAAAGCTAGTGCGGAAGACCAGAAAAGCGCTGATCAGCGTCGCCAGGGCGGCGGCGTAGACCATCAAATTTTGCCCGGAAAGAACGGCGCCGAGCAGAGGAACGTCGGCGAGCAAGGGGAGATGCAGCCGCGGGATCGGGTCGATGCCCGGCCCGGCGAAGACGCCCTTGACGCCGAAGCTCTGGCGCAGCAGATAGGTCGTGGCGCCGAGCGTGAAAAGGTTGAGAGCGATGCCGGTGACGAACTCGTCGGTGTCCAGCCAAACGGCGAAGATGATGAAGATCAGCGCCAGCGCCAGCGCGCCGAGAATGGCCAGCAGCACCCCGGCGAGCCAGGACCCGAAGGCGAAGGAACCCCACACGGCGCAAAAGGCGGCCATCAACATCATTCCTTCCATGGCGATGTTGAAGACGCCGGCGTAGAAGGTGAAGGCCCCGCCTAGTGCAGCCAACAGGATGGGCGTCGCCCCTGAAATGGCGCCGTTGAGCAGACCGGTGAGAATGTTCATGGTTGTTCCACGCTTTCCAGTAAGGGAGCCTGTTTAGCCCTGCGCTGCGCCTGTCGTCGCGCGGCCAGGCGGTCGGCGAGCTGATGCAGCGCCTCGCGGCTGGCGACGATGACCAACACGAGCGCGCCCTGAAGCACCATGACGATTTCGCTCGGCACTGCGGTGATCAGCTCCATGCCCAGCGCGCCGGTCTGGATGGCGGCGAAGAAGAGGCCATATGCCAACACGCCGGGCAGGCTATTGTTGGCGACGATGGCGATCATGACGCCGTCCCACGCGTAATTGGCGCCCAGCCCTCGCAAAAAGCGATGCGGCCCGCCCATGATCAACAGGCCGCCCGCCAAACCGGCCAACGCGCCGGTCAGAAGCATCACAAGGATGAAGTTGCGGTCCACAGGGCAGCCGCCCAGCCGGGCGAAGAGCGAATTTTGCCCGCCGATGCGCCATTCATAGCCCGGACGCGTGCGCGCCAGCAGAAACCACATCAGCGCCGTCGCCGCCAGCATCCAGAAGACTGCGCTGTTCCAGTCGCCGAGCTCCGGCAGCCAGCCGCTCGTCGCAATCGGCGGCGTCATCGGCGAATAGGCGGCGGCGTCCTTGAAAGGGTAGGTGATCGCCCACAGCGTGAAATAATCCGCCACGATGTTCAGCATCAAAGTGACGATGAACTCGCTCATGCCGAAGGCCTGACGCAACAGCGCGGCCAGGCCAGACCAGAGCGCGCCGGCCGCTATCGCCAGCAGCGCCAGCGTCGGGATCATCGCCAGCGGCGGCAGGTCGAGATAGAGGCCAGCGATGGTCGCCGCCAGCGCGCCTATGAGCAACTGGCCCGGTTGGCCCAGGTTGACCGGCCCCGACGCAAAGGCGATGGCTGCGGAAAGGCCGGTGAGCACGAGCGGGACGGCGTTTTTAAAGGTGGTCGCCAGCGCGTAGGGGCTGCCAAGCGAAAACTGGAACAGCGCCGTATAGCTGGCCGGCGGGTCATAGCCCTGTGCCAGCATGATCAGCGCGCCGAGCACCAGTGCAATGAGAACGCCAAGCGCAGCGTTGAGCACTCTTGCCATCTGCGATCAAGCCTTTCCTTCCAGCATGTAGCGGCCGATCTGTTCGAGCGTGGCCTGTTCGACGGGCAGATCGGCGACGATCTCTCCGCGGTGCAGCACTACGATGCGGTCGGCCAGCAGGAAAATCTCTTCGAGATTGGCCGAGATCATCAACAGGCTGCGACCGGCGCGGCGCATCGCCAGCATCTGGTCATGCACATATTCGATAGAGCCGACGTCCAGCCCGCGCGTCGGTTGGTCGAGCAGGATGAAAGGGCATTCCAGCAGCAGCTCGCGCCCCAGGATGACCTTCTGCTGGTTGCCGCCGGAGAGGGCGCGCAACGGCGCAGCGCGAGCGGGCATGCTCACCTTGAAGCGCTGCGCCAGCTCATCGGTGAAATGATGCGCAGCCTTCCGATCGAGCAGCAGCCCCTTCCAGCGCGTCAGCCGCGGGTTAAGACGGTGATGGGTCATGATGGCGTTTTCGACCACAGAGGCGGCCAGGCTGCCGCCCATGCGTCCCCTGTCTTGGGGAACGTAGGCGATATAGCGTCGTCGCTCCAGGATCGGCGCGCGAGTGAGATCGACGCCGGCGACGCGCAGCGTTCCCGCCGTGGGTTGAAGGAGGCCGGTGATGGCGTTGACGAGCTCCAGTTGGCCGTTGCCTTCCACGCCCGCCACGCCGACCAGCTCGCCGGCGCGCACCTGCAAGTGAACGTCCTTAAGCCGGACGCGACCGTGCTCGTCTTCGTAGCGCAATCCCTCGACGGCGAAGACGACGTCGCCGGACGCCTGAGGCGTGCGCCGCGAGCTGAAAAGCACCTCGCGGCCGACCATCAGCGCGGCCAGATCCCTGCGCGTCGTCTGGGCGGCGGGGAGGGTGGCGACGACGCGGCCCTTGCGCAGCACCGTCACCCGCTCCGCCAGCTCGAGCACCTCCTCCAGCCTGTGCGAGATGAAGAGGATCGTGTGTCCTTCGTTGCGCAGCTCTCGCAGCTCGGCGAAGAGCTGGGGAATCTCCTGCGGCGTCAGCACCGCAGTCGGTTCGTCCAGGATCAGCACGGAGACGTCGCGATAGAGGAGCTTGAGGATTTCCACTTTTTGACGCGCCGCCACGGAGATATCGGCCACGATGGCGTCAGGGTCGAGCGCAAAATGAAAGCGCTCGATGATCGCCTGCACTTCGCCGCGCGCTCGCTTCCTGTCGATGCGCCCCAGGCGATCGACCGGCTCTGCGCCGAGCACGATGTTCTCCCACACCGTGTATTCGTTGATGAGCAGGATTTCCTGATGCACCATGCCGATGCCCGCCGCAATCGCTTCGCCAGGGGAGCGAAAGCGCACCGGACGGCCTCGATAGCGAATCTCGCCCCGGTCGTGGTGGACGAGGCCATAAAGCACCTTCATCAGCGTGCTCTTGCCCGCGCCGTTTTCGCCGACGAGCGCGTGGATCTCGCCGTCGGCGAAGCTCACCGTCGCGTCGTCCAGCGCCAGCACGTTGGGCGGATAGACCTTCACGATGCCTTGCATCTGGATGAGAGGAGGCGCAAGTTGCACGCTGCGGTCTGCAACTCGCGCCTCTGTGCGTTGGATTGACATCCCGCCGCCTGCGGCCATAGTTTGTGCTTTAGAGGGGTGCGCTATTGCCAGACGTCGCGGCCGTCGTACAGCTCAATTTTCAGCGTTCCGTCGATGATCTGCTGGCGCAGCTTCATCATGCGCTGTTCGATCGCTTCCGGCAACACTTTGACTTTCGCTTCCGTTACCAGATCGACGCCGCCGCTGGCCAGGCCATACTGGAGCACTGCGCCGGGCTGATAGGTTCCGTCGACGATGCTCTTGTAGACGTCCTGGATGGCCTTGCCGACGTCCTTGATATCGGAAGCGACGACATGGCCCGGCTCCAGGTCGTTCTGGTTGGTGTCCACGCCGATGGCGTAGAGGTTGCGCTCGCGCGCCGCCTGCAAAACGCCGATGCCCGCTGCAGCCGCCACCTGGAAGACCACGTCCGCTCCTTGGTCGTAGAGCTGCAGGGCCGCCTGTTTGCCTTTGGCCGCGTCGTCCCATGCGCCGCCGAGCGACTTCTTCAGCACGACGATCTCCGGATTGACCGATTTCGCGCCGTTCTCATAGGCAAAGATGAAGGAATTCACCACGGGGTCAACGTCGCCACCGACGACGCCCACGATCTTCTCCGGGTTGATGTTGGGCACGCTCGTGTCGAGGGTCAGCATGCCCGCCACGACGCCGGCGAGATAGGCGCTCTCCTCCTCGATGAAGTCGACCGAGGTGATGGTGTTGGCACTGTTTTGCACCACCGTGTCGAGGTTGACGAAGATTTTGTCTGGATTTTTATCGGCGACTGCCTTGAGCTGATCCTCGAAGCCGTAGGAGATGACGAAGATGACGTCGGCGTAGTTCACCGCCGCCTGCAGGGACGGCTCATACTTGCCAGCGTCGAAATTGGCCTCGATGGTGCGCGTCTCGACGCCGTAGTTGGCCGCCAGCGCGTCGATGCCTGCCTTGCCGGAGTCATAGAAGGCGTTGTCGCCTAAGGCGCCGTTGATCAGATACACGACGCGTTTGGGCTGGGCGGCGGGCTGCTCGGTGGTCGGTTGCGCCGCCGGCGTCAAGGTGCAGCCGACAAGCACAAGACCTGCCAGCAAAGAAACAAGAATGCGGAATCCTTTGTACATCGTGCATCCTCCCTCAAAATTTCGAGCAAATTAAGGAAGCGCCGTATGAGCGGCGCCTACGCAAAGATTTTCGGTTTTCGATAGGCGCGGCTCGCAGCCGGAGGCCCTCATCCCCCTCCCCTTCTCCCAATGCCAGGAGAGGGGGAGAAAGGAGCGCCGGAGATTTGGTTAGCCGAGGCAGCGCCTACGGAGTGATGATGGTTTTTCGTAGGTGCGGCTCCCAGCCGCATGTCCCTCCTCAACCTCCTCGACACGGCGGGCACTCGGCGAAGTCCGGGTGATTGCAATCCTCAGGTTCCATCAGTTCCACCGGGGGGCAGCGGTCATTTCCCCCGCCGTTGCCGCCGCCTTCGCCCCCACCACCTCCGCCGGAGGAGCCGCCGCCAGGAGGCGCCGGAGACCGCGGACAGGGCGGGCCGACGTCGATCGGCACGCCGGCGGCGGAGACCCACCCGGCGAACTGGCCGTTGACGCGATAGGCGATGCGCGCAACGGCGAGGGTGTTGCACTGCACGCGGAAGGGTTCGGCCTGCCAGACGAAGAAGGGACCGTCGCGGGTCACTTGCGTTGGTTCGGCCACGAAGACGCGATAGGGCAGGGTCTCGCCCTTGAAAAAGAGCAGCAGGTCAAAATACCAGTCCAGACCGCGCAGGTGCCCCTGATCGCCGTACCACTGCCAGCGAAAGACGCCGCTGTTGAAGTCGATCAGGTCGGGCGCTTCCACCTGAATGGATTCAGCCGCGGACGCAGGCGTTGGGGGGGGCGGCGGCACCGGTCGAGCAGGCTGCGCGGGCTGCGTTGCAGGGCGAGGCGTCGGCGGCGCTTGGGGCGGAGGCGCTGGCTGCCCATCGAGCTGCACGAAGCTGGCGTTCACCCACGCCAGGCCCACCGACGCAGCAGGGTAGCGGATCAGATACCAGCCGCCGCTGCGTCCGACCACGGCCACACGCGCGCCCGCATCGAGCTTGCCCAGGATGCGCCCGTTGACGCTCGGCGCATCGCGCACGTTGAGCCGGGGAGACGCAATCACCGTGCCCCCGAAGACGAGAAAACCGGATGGGCTGGGGGCGGCGGGCCCAACGCCTTGCTGAAGGGCAGGGGTGGCGGTCGCAGGCGCAGCCGGTGCAGTCGCCAGCAGCAGGACGGCGATCAGCGCCAAAGCGGCAAAACGCATGTAGCGATGGGAGAACAGTCGAGACATAAATTCTTTCTCCTTCCACCTCAAACAGGTTCCTTCGAGTGCCTCGCGTTGATCGCTGTTGAAGCAGATGCACCATACCACCGAAGCAACGCACTCGCCAAATTGGAAGAAACGATCGGCGAGTGCTCAACCGGGCCGCCGGCTGCGTCGGTTCTTCGCCGCGTTTTTTCACCGTCTGAAGGCCATCGACGCCGTTGCAGCGTTGCGCAGCGCCTGCACCGAGGCTGCGACGTCCCCCGCAAACGCGGCGCTGCCGATCGCAAAGAAATCTGCCCCGGCGGCGACGCACTCGCCGATGGTCGTCAGGTTGACGCCGCCGTCCACGCCGATGGCGAAATTCAGCCTGTGCGCGCGGCGCTGTGCGTGTAGCCAGCGCACCTTGTCAAGCACGCTTGCATCGAAGGGCTGCCCGCCGAAGCCCGGCTCCACCGCCATCACCAGCAGTAGCTCGACCTGCGGCAGAACGGACGCCAGCGCCTCCACGCTGCGGCTGCGGTTGACGCCTACGCCTACCTGACAGCCCAACCTGCGCACCGCTGCAATCGTCGCCGCCAGGTCGGGCGTTGTATCCTCCTGGACGATGATCATCTCCGCCGCCGCAAAGAGAGAGAGCACGTCATCCGGGTTGCTGACCTCCAGATGCGCGTGCAACGGCAGCCTCGTCACCTGGCGCAGATCGGCCAGCGTCTTGGGGCTGAAGGCGTAGTTGGCCACGTAGTGCCCATCCATGACGTCGACGTGCAGCGAATCTGCGCCGCCTGCTTCGGCGGCGCGCACGGCTGCGGCGAGGTAGGCGGTGTCCGCGGCGAGGATGGAAGGGCTGATGTGAATCATCGTGCGCGCCTCGCCACGTGTCGCGTGGTCTCCTGGATCAAATCTTGGATGCGTCCATAGGTGGCAATGTACTGATCGACGTAGAAGCGATATTCTGCGTGCGCGTCGGCGTTTGGCTCGATGCGGTCGCGTACATGCACCATCTGTTGTGTTGCGTCGGCCATGCTGGGGAAGAGATTGGCTGCGACGGCGCCAAGGATCGCCGATCCCAGCGTGGGCGCGTCGGCGACTTCGGTCAATGTGATCGGCGTGTTGCTGACGTCGGCGTGCATCTGCATCCACAGCCTGCTTTTGGTCGGGCCGCCAGCCGCCACCACTTCCTTCACCTCGAAGCCATTGGCGTGCATAGTGCGCAGAATGTGCTCCGTGCCGTAGCAGATGCCTTCCAGGATGGCGCGGAAGACATGGCCAGTGGTGTGGCGCAGCGAGAAGCCGCGCATGACCCCGCGCGCCTCTGGATCGACGTAGGGTGTGCGGTTGCCCTGCCAATAGTCGAGCACGATCAGACCGTCGGACCCGATGGGAACTTGCGCCGCCAGCTCGTTCAGCACGGTGTAGACGTCTACTCTGCGCTGGGCGGCGAGCGTCGCCTCCTTGCCGCAGAAATTGTCGCGGAACCACTTCACCACCGAACCGGTCGAAACCTGGCCGCCCTCCACCGTGTACTGACCAGGCATGACAGCATCGGTGTAAGCGCCGAAGATGCCTTTGGCGTGAAATTGCGTGGCGCTCTGTCCGAGGATCAGGTGAGACGAGCCGGTGATAAAGGCTGCTTTGCCCGGCGCCACCACGTCCAGACCGAGCATCGCCACATAGGCGTCGGCGCCGCCTTCAGCCACCGGGATGCCGGGCTTCAGCCCCAGTTCGGCGGCGACGTCGGCGCGCAGCGCGCCGGCCACCTGGCCCATGTCGAGAATGCGCTGGGGAAAGCGTTCGAGCACGTCGCCCAGCCCAATCTTCTCGTAAAAGCTGACCGGCCAGCCCCCGGCGTTGCGGTCATAGTACCAGCGGATGCTCACGTTATTGATGCTGCCCACCCACTCGCCGGTGAGCCGATGCGTCAACCAGTCGATAAATTCACCTACGTAGCGCGCTTTGGCCCACGTCTCCGGCTCATTTTCTTTGAGCCAGAGCGCCTTGCAGGGCATCCATTCGGCGGAGACGTTGCCGAAGCCGTTGTATTTGCGCGCCGGGTCGTCGATTTGCGCAATGCGGTTGGCCTGATCCGCCGCGCGCACGTCCATCCAGATGATGGCAGGCCGCAGCGGCGTAAAGGCTTCATCCATCAGCACGACGGTGCAGCTTGTGCAGTCTGCGCCGAGGCCGACGATGGCCTCGCCAGACACATTGCTCTGGGCCAGCGCGCGTTGCGTGGCAGTGACAAAAGCCCGCCACCATTCATCTGGCTTCTGCTCTGCCCAGCCGGGATGGGGATGATAGAGCGGATATGGCTCCGAAGCAAAGGTGAGCGGACGGCCGTTCAGGTCAAAGATGCCGACGCGCACGCTCTCCGTGCCGAAATCGACGCCAAGCACATAGGGACCTTGAGTCATAACGCCTCCAGAATTGTTGTGTGAAAGTTTGTGCAGGTGCATGGAAAAGTTGCAGGTAAGTATACCATGAATAGCCCCTGCTGCGCACTATGATCGATTTGCAGGAGGTTCGGCCTCTGGCCGGACGTTGCAGGTGGGGCGGAATACGCGCCGGATGGATCAAGATGTCACGCCGGACGCGTGACACGGGAGCATTGCATGTCGGTTTGTCCACCGTATACGGGGCGTAGTTGAACCTGGCAATTGATGGAGCGGATTGAGCAAATAGGCGGCAAGAATGGTAGGCGCAGCCACCGGCTGCGAGCAGCACTTCCCCGGTTGACCAAATCCTGGGGGCTCTCTTCCCCCTCTCCCGGCATTGGGAGAGGGGGCCAGGGGGTGAGGGCCGCCTGAGCCTGTCAAGAATGTACGGCTTGCAGCCGCACCTACTCGCCGGTGGACTGTAAGGTCTGGGAGAATTCGAGAAAGTGCAGTTTGCTATGCTTCTTCGGCTGCGGCGGACCTAGTGCGTAGGAACGCGCCGTAGCCGATCAGCGCTGCACCGAGGATAATGAGCGTCCAGGCGATGTCCTGCAGGCCATCGACCTGGGTTAGCTCTTTTGGGTGTCTTGATGGTTAGTCATGAGTCGAACTCAAAGTCGATAAGCAGCGCCGATCTTGCTGCGCCGTCGATCGAATGGATGGCCGCATTGCGAATTCCCTTCCAACAGAGCGTTCTGCGCTCCTTGCAGTCGGCGAAAGACCGCCGGAGGCGCCGAAGAGCAAAAATCCGACGCGGTTCACTC
>CALFWA010000104.1 GCA_937928035.1 uncultured Caldilinea sp.
TCTATGCTGAAAGTCAACAACATCGAAGTCGTCTACAGCGATGTAATTTTGGTGTTGCGCGGGGTCTCGCTGAGCGTGGAGCCCGGTCAGATCGTTGCGCTTCTGGGCGCCAACGGCGCCGGCAAGACGACCACGCTCAAAGCCATTACGGGGCTCTTGCGCACGCAACAGGGCAAAGTGACGCGCGGCAGCATCGAGTTGGAAGGGCGACGCATCGATCGCCTCTCTCCCGATGGCATTGTGCGGCTTGGCGTGGCGCAGGTCTTCGAGGCACGGCGCCTTTTCAGCCACCTCACAGTCGAGGAAAACTTACTCACCGGCATGCTCTTCCGTCCGGAGTCGCTGCGCAGCCCGGCCGTGCGCAACGACCTGGAGCAGGTCTATCACTTCTTCCCTCGCCTGAAAGACCTGCGACGGCGCACCGCCGGCTATCTGTCCGGCGGAGAGCAACAGATGGTGGCGATCGGCCGGGCGCTCATGGCGCGCCCGCGACTGATGCTGCTCGACGAGCCTTCGCTGGGGCTGGCCCCTCTGCTGGTGCAGGAGATCTTCGAGATCATCCAGCGCATCAATGCGGAATCGAGGGTGTCCATGTTGCTCGTGGAGCAGAACGCCGCCGTGGCGCTGCAGATCGCCCACCATGCGTATGTGATGGAGACCGGCCGCATCGTGCTCGACGGCCCCGCCGGCCAGCTCATGGAAAATGCTGATATCAAAGAGTTTTACCTGGGGCTGACGCAGCTAGGAGAGCGCAAGAGTTATCGGGACGTCAAGCACTATCGCAGACGAAAGCGGTGGCTCGGCTAGCGTCGGGCAAGCCAGCTGATCTCACCCTGCTCCAGCGCAGCGACGGCGAGCTGAGCGCAGGCGTCCACGACGACGTCCAGCCTGGCGAATCGGACATCTTGCGTGAAACCGCGACGGTAGCGCGCATAGATCTGCTGCACGATGACGGCGATTTTGAATAGGCCGTACAGGTAGTAAAAGAGCGGATTGTCGACCGTGCGTCCACTGGCTGCGGCGTAGCGCTCCACCACCTCGCGGCGACTGAGATTGCCCGGCGCAGCCGTCAACCCCAGCATCGACTGCAGCGCCGGCGGATCGTCCGGCTCGATCCAGTACCCCAGCGTCGTACCTAGGTCCATCAGCGGGTCGCCAATCGTGCACATCTCCCAATCCAGGACGGCGATGATCTCCGTCAAGTTGGCGGGATTCAGCATCAAGTTATCGAATTTATAGTCGTTGTGGATCAAGGCTGCGCCGCGTTCTGTAGGCATGCGCGCATGCAGCCATGCGATCAACGTTTCGAGCGCAGGAACTTCGTCGGTCTGCGCCGCGCGATAGCGCTTTGTCCAGCCCTCGATCTGGCGGCGAACATATCCCTCCGGCTTGCCAAGGTCGCCCAGGCCGGCGGCGGCGTAGTCGAGGGCGTGCAACGCCGCAAGATTTTCGATGGCGGCGACGCCGATGGCACGCAACGCCTCCCCAGGGAGCTGTTGTAGGAGAGGGGAGTGACTGCGCAAAATCACGCCGTGGAGTCGTTCCATCACATAAAAGGGCGCGCCGATGACGGATTCATCTTCGCAGTAGAGCAGGGGACGAGGAACTTTACGATACACCGGGTAGAGTCGAGAGAGAACGCGGTGTTCGCGGCCCATGTCGTGGGCGCTCTTGATGGCGGCGCCGAAGGGAGGGCGGCGCAACACCAGCTCTCGGTCGCCGAGCCGAAGGAGGTAGGTCAGGTTGGAGAAGCCACCTGGAAATTGCTCGACGACCAAGGGGCCTTGCGCTTCGGGCAAGTGCGCCAGCAGGTAACGCTCCAATGCTGCAACATCCAATTCTTCGCCTCGCCGAACCGGCGCCGATCGATCGATCATCTCTTCCTCACTTCGACAAAGTTCTGCGCACCCTTGCCCCTATCCGCTCCAAGGCAAAGAAAAAACATCGAATCCTGCGTTCCTTTGTGTCTTGAAGTCTTGGTGGTCAGACTTTTTCAGCACACCGGCTGAAAAAGATGGATAAAAACACCGGTTTGTAGTATCGTAGCAAAAATTTGAATCATTGACCACTAAAACAACAATAACAATCCACCCGAAACGAGGGAAGCGATGAGCAGATTGTACGGCGCCGTCACCGGATGGGGAGCCTACGCCCCGCCCCATATTGTCACCAATCATGATCTGGAGGCCACGCTTGACACGTCTGACGAATGGATCGTGCAGCGCACCGGCATTCGCCAGCGTCATATCGCTGGCGCCGACGAGACGACTTCCACGATGGCGATCAAGGCGAGCGTGGCGGCCCTCGCCTGCGCCAACATGCCTGCCAGCGAGCTGGACCTGATCTTGGTGGCCACCTCTTCGCCCGATTACTTCACCCCGCCGGCGTCGAGTCTCGTGCAGGCAGCGCTCACCCCACGCCCGATTCCGGCGATGACGATTGTGACCGGCTGCACGGGCTTTGTGTATGCGCTGGTTGCAGCCTATCAGTTCATCCAGGCAGGGGTGTACCGCAACATCCTGGTGGTGGGCGTCGAGCTGCTCAGCCGCTTTCTAGACTGGCGCGACCGTTCGACGTGCGTCCTGTTCGGCGACGCAGCGGGGGCCGTCGTCGTGCAGGCGACCGAAGAGCCGTGCGGTTTGCTTGGCTATGACCTGGGGTCGGATGGAGCCAATCACCAGCACATCATCATGCCCTCTGGTGGCTCGGCGCGGCCCTTCGGCCCGGATGTGCTGGATGAACGCAGCCATTACATTCGCATGAACGGCCGCGAGGTCTTCAAATTCGCCACGCGCATCTTCGCCCCGGCGAGTGACCGGGCGCTGCGCATGGCGGGCAAAAACATTGCCGACATCGACTGGGTGATTCCCCATCAGGCCAATCTGCGCATCATCCAGGCGGCGGCGAAGGAGATGGGCGTCCCATTGGAGCGATTCATCATCAACATCGACCGCTACGCCAACACGTCGGCGGCGTCGATCCCGCTGGCGCTGGCCGAAAATCTGGCGAACGGTCGCATCCGACCTACGGACACCCTGCTGCTGGTCTCCTTCGGCGCAGGGCTCACCTGGGCTGCGGCGGTGGTGCAGATGCAGCCGCAACCCCACCGTCTGACGGAGCAGACTTCACGACGCTCCTGACTGCTTCTCAACGTGCCTGGACGCCTGCGCCAATGCAGCGATCACACGGCGAATCTCGTTCAACGTTTCGAGGTCCGGCTCTGCGATCTGTCCGGGCACGCCGCGCTCCAGAAACTGCGCCGGCGTCTGATCCACCTCGCTGTCGTCCCAGTCGCAGAGGCAGCCGGCGTTGGCGAACCAACGCAGTTTGTGCGTCTCCTCATCCACCGAGAGGCCGTAGACTTCGCCGCCGGCGCCCCACATCCACGCCAACGCTTTCGTCCTTTCGGCCATCCGCTCCTCCTTTCATTGGCGCGATCACAGCTTATAGCCAAACCGGCGCAACAGCGCCTTGCGCGCGGCGATCTCCTCCTCTCCCTCGACGCCTTTGCTTTTAACGCCGTCGATCACGCCGAGGATGCCGCGCCCCTGCTCTGTCTCGGCCACGACGACCTCGGTCGGATTCGCCGTTGCACAGAAGATGCGACAGACCTCCGGCACGGCCTGCACCGCTTTCAACACATTGACCGGATAAAAGCCCGCCGCCAGGAAAATGATAAAGCTGTGACCGCACGCCAGCGCCAGCGCATTGTGCTTGGCCAGCTCAATCATGGCCTCGTCCGTGCCCGACCAGCGCACGAGCGCAGGCCCCGACGCTTCGCAGAAGGCCAGGCCAAACTTGATGCCCGGCACGGCGGTCACCAGCGCCTCGTGTATATCCTCAACCGTTTTGATGAAGTGACTCTGGCCGAGGATGAAGTTGATCTCCTCCGGCTTTTCGATGCGCACCGTGGTGAGCTGCATAAGCACTTCTCCATTTTACGCTCAACTCGAAACCGCTCCGAGATCAGTATAGCACAGCCGGCCAGGGCTTGAAACACCCTGGCGAACAGAGACGATCGCTTTCATGAAGGGCGACAAAAGAGGCGCAAGCGCCGCAGAGCATGCGTCCGTTGAATTCATTCGGCGTTCCCAAACGCATGGTATAATTTCGTGCATTGAAATTCAGGCGCCTTTCACACAACAGCGCAAGGCTTCAGGTGCACAGGAAGAGGGAAAATATGTCGATTCACTTCGGAACAGATGGTTGGCGCGCCGTCATCAGCGAAGAGTTCACCTTTGAAAATGTCCGCAAGGTGGCCCAGGCGATCGCCGAAAAGACGTTGGCGGATGTTGCGTTGCGCGGGCAGGTGAACGGCGCTGCACCGCCGCAGCCGCCGTCGCTGGTAGTGGGCTTCGACACGCGCTTTCTGAGCGATCGCTACGCCATGGCGGTCGCCGAAGTGCTCGCCGCCAACGGCATTCATGTTTGGTTGACGCATGGGGATTCGCCCACGCCGGTCACCAGCTTCGCCATCGTCGACAAACACGCCGACGGCGGCGTCATGATCACGGCCAGCCACAACCCGCCTCGCTACAACGGCATCAAGCTCAAGGCGGCCTTCGGCGGCTCCGCCAGCCCCGCGGATTGTAAGGAAGTGGAGCGGCGCATCGCTGCGGCGAACGGCGCAGCGCCAAAGCGCATGGAGTTTGAGGAGGCGGTCGACGCCGGCCTCATCACGCGCTTCGATCCCTTTCCTGCATATGCTGCGCACGTGCGCACTTTGATCGACTTTGAAAAAATTGCAGCCGCCAATCTCTCCGTGGCGGTCGACGCCATGTACGGCGCCGGTCGGCTTTATCTAGCGCGGCTCTTGCGCGAGGCGGGCTGTCAGGTGCGCGAGCTGCGCAACGAGATGAACCCCGGTTTCAACGGCATTCATCCCGAGCCGATCGCGCGCCACCTGGAGCCGCTGATTGAAGTGATGCGCAGCGGCGACTATCATCTGGGCCTGGCGACCGATGGCGACGCCGATCGCATCGGCGCCGTCGATGTCACCGGTCAGTTCATCGATCCCCATTGCATTATGGCGTTGGCGACGGAGCATCTGGTGCGCCATCGCAACCTGCGTGGAAGCATCGTCAAGACCGTGAGCACGACGCAGATGCTCAACCGTCTGGCGGCGCGTCACCATTTGCCGGTGCACGAGACGCCGGTCGGTTTTAATCACATCACCGAGCACATGCTGCGCGAGCCGGTGCTCATCGGCGGCGAAGAGAGCGGCGGCATCAGCATCCAGGGACACATTCCGGAGGGAGATGGGCTGCTGATGGGGCTCTTGCTGGCGGAAATTGTCGCCGTGGAGCGCAGATCACTCGGAGAACTGATCCTCGATCTGATGGCGTCCGAAGACGTCGGCGCGTTTCGCTATGGTCGCATCGACCAGCCGGTGCGGCCTTTCAAAAAGGCGGACCTTGTGATGCGGCTGATGGCGAACGCGCCGGATTGCCTGGCCGGCGAACGCATCGCTCACATCAGCGACCGCGACGGCGTGAAATTCACCCTGGCGGACGATAGCTGGCTGCTGATTCGCCCCAGCGGCACCGAGCCGGTGTTGCGCGTCTACGCCGAAGCTCGCACCGATGCACAGGTGAAGGCGTTATTGAAGGAAGGCGTTGCGTTGGCGGAGAGACAGATTGCGGCGCTGGCGGCGGTGTAGCGCTCGACAAAAACCATTGCGCAGGCGCAGCTAAATGCGCTGCGCCTGCCTGCTTCACTTCCCGCCGCATCGCAGGGGATGCGGATTCTACTCCTCGCCCAGGACGTAGGCGAAGATCAGCGGCGCGACGATGGTGGCGTCGCTTTCGATGATGTATTTAGGCGTGGTGATGTCGAGCTTTTCCCAGGTGATCTTCTCGTTCGGCACTGCGCCGGAGTACGAGCCGTAGCTCGTCGTCGAGTCGCTGATCTGACAGAAATAGGCCCAGAGCGGCACATCGTGGCGCTGAAGGTCCTGGCGCAGCATCGGCACAACGCAGATGGGGAAATCGCCGGCGATGCCGCCGCCGATCTGGAAAAAGCCGATCGGCGTCTGCGCCGCCGTCTGTGTGTACCACTCCGCCAACACCATCATGTATTCGATGCCGGTGCGCACCGTGTGGACGTTCTTGATGTCGCCGGCGATGCAGTGCGCTGCATAGATGTTGCCCGTCGTCGAGTCCTCCCAGCCGGGCACAAAAATCGGCAGGTTCTTCTCGCAGGCGGCCATCAGCCAGGAATCCTTGGGGTCGATCTGATAGTACTTCTCCAGCTTGCCGCTGCGCAAAATGCGATAGAGAAATTCATGCGGGAAATAGCGCTCCCCGGCGCGGTCGGCGGTCGTCCATTCCTCCAGGATGGCGGCCTCGATGCGACGGATCGCCTCTTCTTCCGGGATGCAGGTGTCCGTCACGCGGTTCAGGTGACGTGAAAGAAGTTCGTGTTCATCCTCCGGCGTCAGGTCCCGATAGTTCGGAATGCGCACGTAATGATCGTGCGCTACCAGGTTGTAGACGTCCTCTTCCAGGTTGGCGCCTGTGCACGAAATGGCGTGCACTTTGTCCTGGCGGATCATCTCCGCCAGCGAGAGGCCCAGTTCGGCTGTGCTCATGGCGCCGGCCATCGCCACCAGCATTTTGCCGCCGCTGTTGATGAAGCGGGCATAGCCTTCCGCTGCATCAACGAGCGCAGCTGCGTTGAAATGGCGAAAGTGTTGTTTGATGAAAGCGCGAACTTCTCTGGCGTGTTGCATTGTTTGTCTCCTTATTGAACTCATGCAAGCGGCGGATTCCGTTAAGCTGTGCGCATCATTGTGTAAGAGATTGCCTTGTAAATGAGTTTTGCGACGGCGAAATCCGCCATGTGCAGACCCGGCGACGGCGCCAGCTCGACGCAATCCATGCCGATGACTTCTGCGTGCTCGTTGAGCGTGCGCAAAATCTCCAATGTCTCGCGCCACGTCAGACCATCCGGCTCCGGCGTACCCGTGGCGGGAACGATCGAAGGGTCCAGGCCATCGACGTCGATGGTCAGAAAGACGCGTCGACCGCGCACTCGTTCGATGAACTCTTCGCGCCAGCGTCCTTCATGAATCGCTTCTGCGTACCAGACCCGCACCCGATCGGGGTGGCTGCGGGTAAACGCAACTTCTTCCGTGCAGACTGAACGGATGCCAAGCTGCAGCGCCTGTTCAACCTGGGGCGATTCAAGCAGCCGACGCGCAATGCACGCATGGCTGTAGGGCGTGTCTTCATACCGATCGCGCAGATCGCTGTGCGCATCGATCTGAACGATGGTGAGCGGCCCGCCCAGGGCGTCGAGCAGGCCGCGGCCTACGCCGACGCTGACGGTGTGCTCTCCTCCCAGCGCCACAAGAAATTTGCCGGTGCGCGCCGCCTCGGCTGCGGCAGCGCGAATGGTCGCCACCGCAGCTTCCGGTTCGTTCGGCAGCTCGAGCGCGGGCAAGGTATGCACGCCGTAGCGCAATGCAGGCTCGTCGTCGTACTCGCGATCATACAGTTCAACCTGCTGCGAGGCCGTCAGGATCGCCTGCGGCCCTCCCCCTGTGCCGTGGCCGTAGCTGACGGTCGCCTCGAACGGGATCGGCAACATCAACACGCCTGCGCGCGCAAAGTCGCTGTATTCGGCTTCCAGCCCCAAAAAATAATCCGGCGTCGTCATCGGTTGCCTGCGCTCAAATCAAAATCGCTGCGCTGATGACCGTCGTCCAGACGCCGCCAGGCGCAGCCGTAGTCGCCATGGTGATGCTCGTGCTGTCGACGATCTCGCCGCCCATCATGTACTGCTCTTTGCGCTCGTTGTAGTCCTTGTTAGCGTCGAAGTTGATGCCCAGCGTGGTCGCCAACATCGTAGCGGCCAGATCTTCTGCATAGTCGCCCGCTTCCTTTTCCGTCTGGCCGTAGCTGTGATGCTCGGAGAGATAGCCGTATTTGTCATGATCGGCCGGCCGCGCCACACCGATGGAGGCTGCAATGCGCCGCCCCGGCTCGTTGCTGGACATTTCGGCGATGACCGAGAAGACAATCTCTCCGGGCTGCAGCAACTTTAACCCTTCCTCCTTCGAGACGATTTGACAGTGAGGAGGAAAAATCGAGGAAACTCGCACCAGATTGAACTGGGCGATGCCGGCGTCGCGCAGCGCCAACTCGAAGCTGGTCAGTTTTTCTTTGTGGATGCCCACCCCGCGCGTCAGAAACAGTTTACGTGGAATAAGTCGCATGTCGAACCCCCTCCATCCAACTGGAATCAAACAAAAAATCGCGGCCAGGCCAAAACCGCGCACCAAATGCGTATAGTACGATCATTGACGGCGCGCGTCAAATGAAAGGCGATCGTTTCATGTAAATTCAACGTTAACAAGACGCTGCGCTCTGGGAAAGCAGGCATGTTATACTGAAAAAGGTGAATTCATCACAGGCGGCTGTGAACAAATGGACGACTTGGTGAATCAAAAGCCTCCCGGCAAAACTGCTGAAATCGCCCATCGCCAAGTCGAGTTGGCGGGAGAATGCGTGTTGTTGCTGGCCACGCGCGCGCTGTATTGGCCATCCGGGGCGACGCTCTTTATCGCCGATCCGCACTTCGGCAAGACCGACAGTTTCCAGGCCGCCGGGGTTCCGCTTCCGAACGGGGCCACCGAAGACGATCTGCGCCGGCTCTCGGCGAGCATCCACGCCACGGGAGCGCGGCGGCTGGTCATTTTGGGCGATTTTTTCCACACTTGGGCCAGCCAGAGTCCGGCCACGCTGGATGCGTTGACCGCCTGGCGTCGAGAACATCCCGACTTAGAAGTGCTGTTGGTCCCCGGCAATCACGACCGTCACGCCGGCGCGCCTCCGGCCGATCTCGATATTGTCTGCGTCTCGGAGCCGCTGCTGCTGGCGCCGTTCGCCTGTTATCATCATCCGCCTGCGGACGCCTCGACGACATACGCCCTGGTCGGACATATCCATCCGACTGCGACCCTGCGCGATATCGACGGCAGCCGTCATCGCTTCCCGTGTTTTCACATCGGTGCCAGGGCCGCCGTCCTCCCCGCCTTCGCCGCCTTCGCCGGCGGTCAGACGATCCGCCCTGCGCCAGGCGATCGCATTTTCATCGTTTCCGGCAATTCCATCCACGAGACGCCCACAACGCCGCGCCTTTTTTGAGCGTTCGTCTTTGGAGAAGCTCTGAAGCTTCCCGAAAAAGGCGCCTGCTGCGTAGCCTTGTTTAATTGGCGTTTGCGCAGTTTTCTGCGAAGATACCGGTGTGTTTGGACGACGCTTTGCCGATGGATGAGGAGTAATCCCGTGGTGAGAACCTTCCACAGGTTTGGTTGCAGGCTGCGAGGTCTGCGTTGTCTGGTCGTTGCGATTTTGCTTTTCACAAGCATCGTTGCGTTCATCCCGATTGAAATTCAGGCGCAACCTTCTGCGACGTCTTTTGCCAACGTCTATAAAGGATGGACGACGACCTCCGACGGCGTAACGATCGACAGCACGCTGTATCTTAATCTAGATGGCAGTGCGTTGCTGGTGGATGATCCGCTGGTGACAGGCAGCGCAGCGGCCTACACCGGGCAATGGACTGCAGCGGAGAACGGCGTCCTGTTGACTCTCGTCGCCGATCTCAACGGGCCGCTCCCTCAACCTGCCGCTCTCTTTCTGGATGCATCGGCGGGTCAGCCGCTGGTCACACAGCCGGACGAGAACGTCTTGGATGGCCGTAGTCGACGTTATTACTCCATCGCCTACTTGCTTGAAAATCGTGCGTCGCCGCCTTTCAATGCTGATTTTGCCATGGCTGCAATCAGAAACAGCGGGCTTGCCGGCGCATACAAGGCGTTCATTCCCGGCGGCGCCAGCGGACGTCTCGATCTTTCGCTTGTGCTCTTCCCAGATTTTCGCGCCCTGCTTAAACGCGATGGATTGGATGGGCGTCCTGCTTCTCTGACCTATGGCGCCTGGCAAGACATCAACGGCCAGCCCCTGGTGGTGCTGACCGAGCGCGACGGCGTTGCGCTGCAGACGCCGGCCGAGATCGCCTTCAGCGTGGAGAATGGCGTGTTGCGCAGTCAGAGCACGGGCAGCAGCGCCGTCAGCGACCTGGTCGGCGTTCCTTTTTTCCACGCCGAAGGGCTGGCAAACGCAGTGACCATCTTGGTTCCTCCGACAGAGGTGGCGTCAACCGAAGAAGGAGCGGCGCCGGCTGTCGAAGAGTCTCCTGCGGCGCCGTTCAACCCAACGTCTGCGCCGCTCCCAACGGACATCCTGGCCGAGTATGAACCGCTGTTTGAAGAAGCTCCCTGCCCGGAGGAGCTGCAGCGCGATGCAGCCGCCGTTTGCGGCTTCCTTCTGGTTCCCGAAAACCGCAGCCGGGCGGATAGCCGGTCGATCCGCATTTTTGTGGTAAAGTTGACGGCGCTGGACGAAGAACTGTCCGATCCGCTTGTTGTGATTGCGGGCGCGCCCGGCGATGATCCCGATGCGCCGCTCGCATGGTTCACCGAAGCGCCTGTGCGCAGGATGCGCAGCATTTTCATTCTCCATCCTCGCGGGGAGGGGCGCTCCGAGCCGTCGCTGGCCTGCCCGGAATCTTTCGCCGGCGACGACGTCCGGATCAAGCTACAAGCGCTGGCCGACTGTTACAACCGCCTGTTGCAGGAAGGCGTCGATCTGACCGGTTACTCGCTCGATCAGCGCGCCTTCGACGTGATCGACCTGGCGCGGGCGTTGCAGCTAGAACAGATTAACTTGCTAGGCAACGATCTCGGCGCAGCCGCAGCGCAACTGGTCTTGGCGCGACGGCCTGGGTTGGTGCGCAGCCTCATTCTCGAAAGCCCCCTGCCTTTGGGCGTCAACCGCACGCTGGAAAGCCCCTTCGGCGCCTACGATGCGCTGCGCCGGGTCTTCGCCGACTGTCGTCGCGGCCCGGCCTGCGACGCCGCCTATCCCAACCTGGAGACGCGTTTTTTAGAAGTCGTTGCACGTTACAACCAGACCCCAGCATCGGTTGGTTTTGGCGGCGACGCCGCGGCGCGTTCCATCTTTGCCAAACTTCAGCAAGGAGGCGCCGAGATTCCGGCGCTGATCGATGCGCTTCATCGAGAAGACCTGAACGCCGCCTGCCGACTCGCCCCCATGCTCGACGGCTGTCCTTCGCCAGCCGCCGTGGACGAAACGGAGAGCGCCATCGAGGCTGCACAGCCGATCACTGCTTCCGAACATCTGCTGTTTCTTCCTGCAATGCAGGCAAGCTCGTTGGCGGCGCAAAGCTGGCGCGACTTTTTCACCGACCCAGGCGCCGGCGAAGGGGCCGAAGCGGAGTTGCTCAATTGGATTCAAGAGCGACTGGGGTTCGAGACGCGCGAGGAGCTCTTCGCCTTCCTAGACGACCTTCAGGTGCAGAACTTCTTTGCGCTGTTGCACGCCCTGGGCGTCTCGATCTCGCCGCCGCACGCAGAGCGCCACGGCGCAGAGTTGAATATCCTGTGCGCTGAAGATGTCCCTCGCTTCAGCCTCGACGACGTGGAGCGCATCCGCAGGCGACTTCCCCCCGCAGTGGCGACGTTGCTAACCGCCCCTGCGGAGGAGGCGCTGCTGATCTGTCCTCTGTGGTTGATCCCGCCGGCCGCCATCGGCGATCGCGTCGTGCAGGTGAACGATGCGCCTGCGCTGATCATGGCGGGTGTTTACGATCCGGTGACGCCAGCGCGCTGGGCGCAGCGCAGCGCCAGCGATTTCGGTCAGCCCTTTGTGCGCATCTTCGCCGGCCAAGGACACAACTTATTACAGGAACCGACGGGCTGCGCCCAGCAGATGCTGGCGACCTTCGTTGAACGCCCTACGCAAGCGCCCATTCTGCCGTGCTTCCTGCGCTTGCGTCCAACGTTCTCGCCGCCGGAATAGAGGCCGGTCAAAGGCGACGCAATCGCCGCGCAATCACAGGAAGATAACACCGGATCGAAAGATGAGGAGGCGCAACATTGTTGTCGCCGTCGCCGCCCGGATCTTCCTCAGATGGCGAGGGGCGTTGCGTGGGCGGCAGCCCTAAAGCAGCAGCTGCATCGATGCGCAGCGGCTCTCCTGAAGGGCCGGACACCGTCAGCCGAATGCGCTCCGCAACCTGAGGCGGAGCCTAGCTTGGATACGCTGCGCGCACAAGCGCCGCCTGACCGGCGACCAGAGGCGCAGCCATCGACGTGCCGCTCCAAACCCCGTAGGCGGCGCCGGGCACGCTGCTGAGAATCCGGTCGCCAGGAGCCGCCACGTGCACCCAGGGGCCATAGTTCGAAAAGCTTGCCAGTGCGTCGGCCTCGGTGTTGGCGGCTACGGCCAACAGGCCCGGCTGCGCTTCCGCAGCGGGATATTCGGGCCGGGTGGAAGCGCGGTTGCCTGCAGCCGCAATCACAACAGCCCCGCGACCTCGCCCTGCCAGGCAATCGTCGTCCTCGTCATCATCGTCGCTGCAGACGATATCTTCTAGAATTTCGCCGAGCAAGTCGGTGCAACGCAGAGTGCTGAGGCTCAGGTTGATGACATGCGCCCCATCCGCTGTGTTGAGATCGCCGTCGGGATTGACCGCATAGGCAAGCGCCTCGGCCAGCACCCATACGTTGCCGACGCCGTTGCGGTCGAGCACGCGCACCGGCAGAATCTGCGCCTCCGGCGCAGCGAACGCCACTAGACTGGCGACATGGATGCCATGTCCATACAGCAAGTCCTCACCGACGACGCCCACCTCGCCCGGATCGTCGTCCATATCGACGAAATCCCAACCAGGCAGTAGACGACCTGCCAGCAGAGGATGAGTGCGGTCCACGCCCGTGTCCAGCACCGCCACGATGACGCCTGCACCTTGCGTCACGGTGTAAGCGGCAGGCAAGCCGATGAAGGCGCCTGCCCATCGCGCGGCGTACTCATCGCTGCTTCCGCCGCGCGCCCAGGAGACACGTTGTCGACCCTCCGGGGCTTGATGAATGTAATCCGGCTCTGCGTAGAGCACTCGTCCATCTTGCCGAAGCGCTTCTGCCTTCAAAGGTGGAGGCGCACCATCCAAAATACGCAAACGATAGATCGGGCATGCGCCGAACTGCCCCAGAGGCGTAGGGTCAAGATGGTGATCTGCAGCTACGCCTGGAAGATCACCTGACCGAACAAGCTTCACCACCGCTTCTCCTGGAACATACTCTCCATCCTCATCATCGTCGTCGTCATACGCAAAACCTTGAAGGCCGCCGCCCACGGCCAGTAAAACCGTCAGCGTTAAGCTGAGTACAAATTGCAAGAGACGCCCTTTCTTCATCGAAACCCTCCGTCTAAGCGCAGTGGAGAGGAACAGTCTTCTCCTCGCACACCGCCCTTTCAGTCGCCGTTTTGCGCCGGAAGCGACGATTTTCGAGGGCGAGGTAGGTTCAACTTCCACAGCCGAACAGTGCAGCCTAGAATCCATCCTTCTTTTTTACAACAGAGCGATGCAACACCCATTTGATACATCGAGTATGCGCCGAATTGCAGGATGACTTTCCCAAGCTATATCACCATCGGCCGATCGAGGTGAAAGGTGCCCCAAAAAATGGATGGGGATGCCGGGCGAGGAGCGTACATTGCGCCTGACGCAGCGCAGCGGCAGGGCGGAGTGAAGCAGATCGAGCAGCGTCTGAGCGCGACTGCGTTCAACATAGGTCAACGCTTCTTTCAGGCGCTCCGGTGAGCCATCGGCAAGGCAAAGACCCACCATTTCGACATAAGGAGTCAGCTTGTCGCCGAGGAAACCTATGCGGAATTCCTCGGCGGGCAGCGGTGCGCGCATCAACTCGATTCGTGCGATAGCTTGGCGGAAATAGCTTTCGGCCTGTGCAGCCTTCTCTTCAGCAAGAGCCACTAATCCAAGCTCGGTGAGGCAACGCTGAACCGTCTGGTGCGCCAGATTTTGTTCGGCGTCCGTTTGGGTGGCCGTCAGGATCCGATGCGCCTCCCCCAGCCTGTTTCGGCGCCGCGCGAGCAGCCCTCGCAACCATCCGGTCACCAGGCGCCATCCTTCTGCGCGCGCCTCTGCAAAAACAGGTTCGACTCGCTTTAATAGAATCTCGGCTGCCTCAAGATTGTCTTCCCGGATATGGAGCTGCGCCTCTGTGAGAAGGGTGATGGCTACGCCGACGGGTATCTGCAGCGTCTCATACAGGGTGCGCGCCCGTTTCGGCAGCTCGTGCGCCTGTTGGGTGCGTCCAAGCAGGATGGCGGCGCGAGCGTGATAGGCGCAGGCGCGCGCTTCTTCCACCGGCATGCCCAGTTCGGCGAAAATAGCTGCAACGCGCGCATAAATGTCCGCAGCCTCCTGCGCCAGGTTGAGCTCAAGATAAGCATCGGCCAACTCTTGCTCCGCGATGGCGAGCTCATGGGGCATTTCCAGCTGCACGTAACGCCGACGAGAGCGTTCCAGATAGTCGAGCGCCTGAGCGAACCGTCCCTGATACAGCGCCAGACATCCCAGATTACACTCAATTTCTGCAAGCGTCATTTCAGAGTGGGTTTTCTGAGCATGGCGCCAGGCATCGGCGTAGAGCGCTTCCGCTTCAACGAAGCGATATTGGGAAGTCAACGTTGTCGCCGGGCAATTCTCGATCTGGGCAAGTTGTCGCCGATCGCCCACTTGTTCGATGTATGTTCTGGCCAGCCGGTAATATTCTTCGGCGTTCAGGTAACGATGGCGGATGAACTCGATATTGCCCAAATTTTGCGCGATCTTTGCCAGTGTCGCTAGGTCGCCGTCCGCTCGGGTGGAGATCAGCGCCGCCTGGCCCACTTCGACCGCCTCGTCGAACCGGCCTTGCATCGCCAGCGCGGTCAGTTTGCCAACCTGAACGGACGCTCTCTTTGCGCGGAGTCCGGCTGCGGCGAATTGCTCCTCCGCCTCGGAGAACAACTCGACGGCGCGAGCGAGTTGTCCGGTGTCGAGCGCCATGAGCGCAGCAACCCAAGAGGCAAGCCCTCGCACGCCGGCCTGATCGACTCACTCGGCCAGTGCACAGAGGATATCGACGGCGGCTCTGGCGCAGAGAGGATCGCTCTGATAACTTGCATCATAGATTTGCTTCAGCGCTTCGGCCAGCAGTTCGGCGGAGCCGCCGCCCTGCAACCAGATGTGCAAATCTCGTTCGCGTTCTGCAACTCCCTGTCGAAGAAGTCGCTCGGCCAACATTCCGATATACATTCACTTTTGCCATTCACTCAACCTTGCCGACTACGAGGTCTTCAACCACCAGCTCGACGGCTCCCAGACGCACGATCAACATGTAGCGCCCTGGCTGCACGCCGACGAATTTAAAGAACAGGTCGTCACTCAGGCTGGCGTGCAAAGTCAACTTCCCGCCGACGAGCGTCAACCGCGCCGGCGACCTCCGCCTTCTCTAGGCCGAGCACCTGACCACTGACTGTCCAGCCGGTGACGTCTGGGGCGATGCGAAGATTGATGTCAAAGCCGTCGGCGTTGTAGATTTGTTGCAGCTCTGTTACATTTTGAGAGCGCAGACCGAACGCCGGCGCCAACGTTTGGCTCTCAAAGCTGAGCTTCGCCACCCAACGCTGCAGCAGTCCAGAGGCCGGCTCAGAAGCTCGCCGCCGGAAGAGTTCGACGGCGCGCTGGATCAGCTCGGGTGGGGCGTCGATGCTGGCGTCGCTGCGCATCACCCTCGTCATCCGCTCGATGTGGGCCGCCTCCCTGCGACAGCGGGTGCAGGCGTTCAGATGGCTCTGGACTGCGCCTGCTGTTCTGCAGGGAGCCGGCCTTCCACCCAGTCGACTAATTGTTCATACGGTAGATGAAAAAAGCTCGGTCGCACAAAACACCCTTTCTCTGTGAGCGTCCAGCCTACGAATGCTATACGATCGTCCACCTATTCAGACAGAGCGCAAGGAGCCCGACAAAATACATAAAGAATCCGCTGTCTTTCAGCAGGCGTTCCAATTTTTTGGGGCAGCGCGCCCGCGTCGGACCGATGCTGCCCACCAGCGCGCCGAGCCGAGCGCTAATTTCCTCATACGTCGCCGTTTCGGAGGAGTAAAAGAGCAACGTCAGCAGTTGACGGCATCGCTCGTCAAGTTTCGCCAACGCGGTGCGCACAATGTGCTATTCCTCCAGTTCCGCCACCACCTCGTCGGGCAAAGGCGCAGGATCAACTAGGGAAGGCGAAGACTCTTCCGTCCCTTCCTCTTGCGCTTCGTGGAGCAGAGGTTGAACGCGCGCCGCGCGTTGCAGCGCGCGTTGCGTTTTGCGGCGCACCGTGGTCACCAACCACGCTCGCACCCGCTCCGGCTGGCTGATGCGCTCGAAATGCTCCACCAGCAGAGCGAATGTGCGCTGGAAGACGTCGGCGCAGCCTTCATCGTCCAGGCCGGCGCGGCGAGGAATGGCGTAGACCAGGCGCTGAAAACGATGAATCAGCGCCTCCTACGCTGCGACGTCGCCGCAGCGACAGGCGTCGATCAAGGTGGCGTCGTCGACCTCGATGAAAAGGACTTTGACAGACTCACCTTAAGTGATCATAGAGTTGGACATTGCTGTATCTTACACAAAGCTTTAGAATTTTTGAAGCAGGCCGGGAAGTGGACTGATTGCAGAGATAGGGGAGGAGTTTATGAGCCAGCTGCTGTTGTTCCGTCCAGCCCATACAGCGGACTGGCCGGCGATTGCGATGTTGCTTCAGCGCTACGGCCTACCGCTTGAAGGCGCCCAAGTGCACTTGAAGGATTTTATCGTCGCCGTCAACGAAGCGGGCGACCTGGAGGGTGTCGCCGGATTAGAGCGCTACAGGGAGGTGGGGCTGTTGCGTTCGGTGGCGGTCGCCGAACAACGCCGAGGGGT
Source organism: uncultured Caldilinea sp. (assembly GCA_937928035.1). Classification (GTDB taxonomy): domain Bacteria; phylum Chloroflexota; class Anaerolineae; order Caldilineales; family Caldilineaceae; genus Caldilinea. The sequence continues at coordinate 16,843 of CALFWA010000104.1, forward strand.
CGGCGCTGCGCTGGTGGAGCGCATCCTCGAGCGGGCTCGCTCGCTGGGGATGCAGCAAGTGGTGCTGCTCACCACGACGGCGGTCGATTATTTCCCGCGCTTCGGCTTTCAGCGCATCGAGCGCAGCGAAGCGCCCGCAGCTGTCCACGCCTCCGCCGAATTTCAAGGCGCCTGCCCCGCCTCCGCCACGGTGATGTTGTTGCGACTATGAAGTTGCGCGCCGGTCGATCCGGGCCTCATTTTCATCGAAGAGGATCACGCTGCGAATAACCTGGCCGGTGAGCATTTGGGCGTAGGCGTCATTGATTTGCTCTAGCCGATAGACGTCTGTGATCAGGCTGTCCAGGTCGAGCAAGCCCTCCAGATAGAGGGAGGCCAGAAACGGGAAATCCCTCCGCGGATTGGAGCTGCCGTAATAGGAGCCTTTCACCGTCTTTTCTTCGCGGGTGAGCACGGCGCCGGGCAAATTGGTGTTGCTGCCCATCGGCGCCAGCCCGGCGAGCACGATCACGCCGCCCGGTCGCGCCGCCTGGAGACACGTCTCCTGCACTGCAGGCGACCCCACCGCCTCGAAGACGTAGTCCGCCCCCCGTCCGTCGGTCAGGCGACGAATTTGGGCAAGGGTTTCTCCATCGGCGTGCACAAAATGGGTGGCGCCCAGGCGCAGCGCCATGGCTGCTTTGGCCGGTTCTCGATCCACGACGATAATGCGGGCGGCGCCGGCCAGCCTCGCCCCCAACACCATGCTCATGCCGACGCCACCCGCGCCGAAGATCGCTGCGCTGCTTCCCGGTTGCACGCGAGCCGTATTCAGCACGGCGCCGACGCCTGTCGTCACCGCGCAGCCGATTAAGGCGGCCACCGTCGCCGGCACGCGCGGGTCGATAGGGACGCAGCTCGGCTCCGGCGCCACGACGTATTCACTGAAACAGCCTAATCCACAGTAATGATAGAGAGGCTGACCATGCAAGGAGTAACGCGGCTCGCCGTCAAATAAGACGCCCGCCCAGATCAGCTCCAGGTAGCGTTCGCAAAGGGCTGGGCTATCATGCAGACAGTAGAAACATTCGCCGCACGCGGGCGCCCAGTTGAGGCTGACGAAGTCTCCTACTCTGAGCCGCGTTACGCCTGGCCCCACCGCAATCACCTCGCCGGCGCCCTCGTGACCCAACGCCGCCGGCAGCGGATGCTGCGTGGCGCCGCTGACCAGATGCCAGTCGCTGTGGCAGACGCCGGCGGCGCGCATGCGCACAAGCACTTCCCCGCTGCGCGGCTCGGCGAGATCGAGCGTCTCGATGGCGATCGGCTGTCCAACCGCATGCAGCACGGCTGTCCTGGTTTGCATAGGCGTTCACCCTTTTCTTAAGCTTTTGCGCCCGTTCCTTTTGCCGCCCCTGTCCTGATCGGCGTTCTCTTCGTCATCCTCGTCATCGTGTACGATTTCTTCCTCGTCGCCCACGATCAGGCGATGCAACGACTGCACAAGCAGACGATGCTCGGCCTGATGCATGCGGTTGGTGAGCGTCTCCAGCGTGTCGGTGCGATAGATGGGCACTTCGGCCACGCCGATCACCGGGCCGGCGTCCACAGCTTCATCCGGCACCAGGTGCACCATGCAGCCGGTCTGTTTGATCTCCCCGCGTTGAAAGGCGGCGAAAGCGTCCGCAATGGCGTGCGCGCCAGGGAACTGCCCGGGCAGGGCCGGATGCAAGTTGATGACGCGATAGGGGAAGCGGTCGAGAAACGCCTTGCTCAAGATGTGCATCCACCCCGCCAGCACAATCCAGTCCGGCCTGTACTCCGCCACGATCTGAGCCAGGTCGGCGTCGTATTCTGTGCGTGGACGTCCGGCGTCGGTGTAAGGTTTAAGAGGGAAGTAGCGGGTGGGGATGCCGGCCTTTTCGGCGCGCACCAGGCCAAAGGCGTTTTTGCGGTTGGAAACGACCACGACGATCTCGGCGTCCAACGTCCCCATGCGAATGGCGTCGATGATCGCCTGCAAATTGCTCCCATTGCCGGAGATCAGCACGGCGAGTCTGGCGGTCATGTGGCTCCTCGCTGCTTAGAAGATTAATTTCACGGCCAGTTCATCCTGACGTTCGACCAGCCGGCCGATGACGACTGCGTCGGGCAGCAGGTCTAGGATCGGCTCGGCGACGCCGGCGGGCGTGACCAGCACCATGCCGACGCCCATGTTGAAGACGCGATGCGCCTCGACGAGGTCAAGCTCGCCCCAGCGCAGCAGCAGATCAAAGATGGACGGTCGCTCCCAACTGCGCACAACGATGCGTGCGGTGAGGCGCTCGGGCAGAATGCGCGGGAGATTGTCCAACAGGCCGCCGCCGGTGATGTGCGCCATGCCCTTGATTTCAAAACCTGCGCGCTGGATGGCGTCAACGTGCGGCAAGTAGCAGCGATGGGGCGCCAGCAGGGCGTCGACCAGCGTGCGGCCATCGGGCAAGAGGTCAGAGAGATTGCGGCCGACGATGAGCTTGCGGATGAGTGAATAACCGTTGGTGTGGGGGCCGCTGCTCGCCAGCCCGATCAGCGCATCGCCCACCTCCATCGTCTCCGGCCTGGGCAGCAAATTCTGGCGGCTGACGAGACCAACGATGGCGCCGGCCACATCCAGGGCGCCTTCTGCATAGACGCCCGGCATTTCGGCCGTTTCGCCGCCGATCAGGGCGCAGCCTACGGCCTGGCACGCTTCGGCGACGCCCATCACCACCTCGGCGGCGGCCACAGGGTCGAGTCGACTCGTCGCCAGGTAATCCAGGAAAAAGAGCGGGCGCGCGTTCTGCACCAAAATGTCGTTGACGCAGTGGTTCACCAGGTCGTGGCCGATGGTGCGCCAACGCCCAAACTCTGCGGCCAGTTTGACTTTGGTGCCGACGCCGTCGATGGAGGCGACCAGCGCCGGCTGCAGAGGGAGATGATCCAGCGCAAAGACGCCGCTGAAGCTGCCGACGTCGGCCAGGACGTTTGCCGTGAAGGTGCTGCGGATGGCATCTTTCATGGCGGCCACCGCCGCTGCGCCGGCGTCAATATCCACGCCGGCTTCTTTGTAACGCTCACTCATAGGATACACGCAATGAGTCTTCGTGTTACTTGGTGTCTTCGTGGTGATTTTCTTTATGCATTCAAATATGAACAGCGATAAGTTGACTCATTTCCGACCTGCGCCGGATCGCTTCGATGGACTTTTCCCAGACGCCGCTTGATCTGTCCGCACAGGCGCATGGGCGACGCCGATGTCGCGACGATAGTGTGCGCCGACGAAACGGATGCGTTCAACGCCTGCATAGGCGCGTTGCGCCGCTTGGGGCACAGTCGGCCCCGTCGCCGTGACCGCTAGCACGCGCCCCCCGGCCGTGAACAATCGGCCATTCTGCAGCCTGGCGCCTGCAAGGTAGACGGTGCAACCGAGCGCCTCGGCCTCCTCCACGCCGAAGATTTCCAGACCGGTGCGATAATTGTCTGGATAGCCTTCGGAAGCCATGACGACGGTTGCACAGGCTTCCGGACGCCAGCGCAGTTGCCTTGGCTCGAGTCGCCCGTCGATGCACGCCTGCAGCGCGTCGATCAGGTCGCTTTCGAGCAGCGGCAGCACCGCCTGCGTCTCCGGATCGCCGAGGCGGCAGTTGAATTCCAGCACGCGTGGACCCTTGGCCGTAAGCATCAGGCCGGCGTAAAGCACGCCCACGTACGGATGGCCTTCGGCGGCCATGCCCGCCAGGGTGGGTTGGATGACGGTGCGCTCAATCTTTTGAAGCAGCTCCGGCGTGACTCGCGGCGAGGGCGAAAACGCGCCCATGCCGCCTGTGTTAGGGCCGCGATCGTGGTCGAGCAGACGTTTGTGATCCTGCGCCGTAGGCAGCAACGCATAGCGCTGACCATCGCAGAAGGCGAGCACCGAAACCTCCGCGCCGTAGAGCCGCTCTTCGAGCAGAATCGTGGCGCCGGCGTCGCCGAATTTACGCTCAAGCAACATGCTGCGCACGGCGGCTGCAGCGGCCTCCGGCGTGGAGGGGACGATCACCCCCTTGCCGGCGGCTAGCCCGTCCGCCTTCACCACCGGCGGACGATCGAGCGTGCGCAAATAGCGCATCGCCTCATCGAAATCGTCGAAAATTTCGGCGCGGGCGGTCGGAATCTTCCAGCGCTGCATGAATTGCTTGGCAAAGACTTTGGAGCCTTCCAACCGCGCCGCCGCCCGAGTGGGGCCAAAGATGCGCAGACCGGCGGCCTGAAAGGCGTCCACCACGCCGGCGACGAGCGGCGCCTCCGGGCCAACGACAGCGAGATCGATATGATGCTCCTGCGCAAAGCGCACCAGCGCGTCGATTTGACCGACCTCGATAGGAATATTCTCGCATTTGGTCAATCGGGCTGTGCCGCCGTTGCCCGGCGCCACGTAGAGATGATCGAGCAGGGGAGAACGAGTTAACTGGTGGGCGATGGCGTGTTCGCGGCCGCCGCCGCCGATAAGAAGCACTTTCATCTGAACAGGTGCATTCCTTGTGAATTGCTAGATGAGAGTCTCAAAGACATGGCGCATCTCGCATACCGTGTGCAACACACACCAACTTTCATTATCCCTTAGTCTGGATAGAGACCCAAGTTTTGAAGCCAGACTTTCTCATATCTTTCGACTGTCAGGTGGACGCCTGTAGGCTCTGCAAAATAACCCGACAACCTGCGCAGGTTCGGCTTCCAGCCGGACGCCCTCAACAGTGCATAGGTCGCATATTCTACGGTCTGGGGATCAGCTCCACCTCGAACAGGTAGGGCCAGAGTTTGCCGGTCACAAACAGGCGACGGTTTTCGGCGTCGTAGGCGATGCCGTTGAGCACGTCATAGCCGCCTTGAAATGGCGGCGCTTGTTGCAGCAGGCCGGTGAAATCGTAGACGCCGTCCACGACGCCGCTTTCAGGGTCAATCTGCACGATGAAATCCGTCTGCCAGACGTTGGCCAGAATTCTGCCCTCGACGTACTCCAGCTCATTGAGGCGAGGCAGCGGCTGACCCTCCAGGGTGACGGGGAGACGACGCACCTCCTGCAACGTTTCCGGATCGAGATAGTAGATCGTCGGCGTGCCGTCGCTCATGATGAGATGTTCGCCGTCATAGGTCAATCCCCAGCCTTCGGTCGCATATGAAAAGCGTCGCAGCTCCTCGAAGGATTCGCGATCATAGATGAAGCCGACGCCGTTCTGCCAGGTCAACTGGAAGATGCGGTCGCCGACCACGGCGACGCCTTCGCCAAAAAACTCGGCGTCCAGATCGCGCCGCTGAAGCACCGCTCCGCTTTCCATCTCCACCTTACGCAGCGAGGAACGGCCGTACAGTCCGGTCCCTTCATAAAAAACGCCGTTCCAATAGACCAATCCCTGTGTGAACGCCTCCGGATCGTGGGGAAAGATGTTTTTCACCCGATAGTCATAAATGAGCGGCGACGGAAGGGGAAGCGGCGTTGTGAGCGTCTCGGAGGGCGAAGCAGGCGTCGGAGTCGGAGGCGCAAAGATCGGCGATGGAAGAGGCGCCTCCACCGTAGGCTGGGGAACAGGCGCAGGCGGGGCTGCTTCATTCAAATGCGACGTTGGAGAGAGGCAGGCAGAAAACAGCGTTGTCAGGCTCAACAAAAAAGTAAGGATGTAGAGATGCTTCTTGAAAAAAATCATAGGCGGCTCGATTTCTTCTTTCGTGTTGATATTGCTTTCGTGTTGATATTGCACGCAAAGCCTGTAAACTGGACGGTTGAAATTTACGGCAATTTCATGATGGGACAAGCCGATGGATTTATAGTATGATACACGATGTTTGGTTGCAGGATTTCAACTCTATGAACGCTTGGTGCACTTTGCGCGTAGAATCGTACAACGAACCCAACATCGCAGGAAACGAGCCATGACAGACGCAAACACCAGCCAGCTCAGTCGAGCTCCAAATAAAAGCCTGATCTTGGTGGTCGATGACTCGCCGGCAGGCCGGGAAACGCTTCAGGCGTTGCTCTTTTCCGACGCCTACGAACTGCACTTCGCCACCGATGGGTTGCAGGCGCTGGCCATGGCGGCGCAGCTGCGGCCAGACCTGATCCTGCTCGACGTGATGATGCCGGGCATCGATGGCTTTGAAGTCTGTCGGCGCTTGCGCGCAGACCCAGAGTTGAAGGATGTCCCTGTCATTATGGTCACGGCGCTGGATGATCGCGCCTCGCGCCTGCAAGGCATTGAAAGCGGCGCCGATGACTTCGTTTCCAAGCCCTTTGATTCCGGCGAGCTGCGTGCGCGCGTGCGCACCGTTACGCGCCTCAACCGCTATCGGCGTCTATTGGAGGAGCGCGAACGATTTGAGTGGATGATCGAACACGCAGACGAAGGTTACCTGATCTTGGACGGCAATGTGATCCGCTACGCCAATCCTCGGGCGCAGACGCTTCTGAACCTGGATGCCGAGACGCTTGCTGCACAGCCTTCGTTTCTAGCGCTGGTGGACAGACATTTCAATCGGGAGCCGCAGGAGCTATGGAGCCGCTGGCCGAATCTATGGGAAGAGACGGAAACGAGCGCCGCTAGAGATGATGTCAACCTGTTTCTGATTGCGCCGGAGACGTCCACCTCGCCGGTGAACTGGCTCGAAGTGACCGTCTTCGGTCGATTTCGCGTTCAGGAAAGCGGCCGTCTGGTTCGCGTGCGCGATGTCACGGCGCTGAAGACGGGGCTGCGCGATATGTGGTCCTTCCACACCATGGTGATGCATAAGCTCAATACGCCCATGCACATGATGCTGGGCAGCATGGAGCTGCTCACCATGAACGCCAATGCCAACATCTCCAGCGGCGAAATTCTCGATTTAGTGGAAATGGCCGCCAACGGCGCCCAGCGGCTGGCGGCCGCCGTCAACGACGTCATTCAGTACGCCACGGCCCTTTCCACGCCGGCGAGCATCGGCGAACGTCTCTCCCTCGGCGACTTGCCCACTATGGTGAAGGACGTGGCGGACCATCTAGGGCTCGAGCAAGTCACGGTTCAGGTTGAGGGGCCGCAGGACATCAGCCTCGCGCTCGACCTGCGCGAAATGGAGTCGATTCTCTTCGAGTTGCTGGAAAACGCCAAGAAATTTCATCCCCAGCATCGACCCACCGTGACGCTTTCCGCCGCCTTGCGCAACGACCGGGTCGACTTGAAAGTGCAGGACGACGGCATTCACCTCTCGCCTGACCAGCTCAATCGAGTGTGGCTCCCTTATTATCAGGGCGAACGCTATTTCACCGGCGAAGTGCAGGGCATGGGGCTTGGATTGCCGCTGGTGGCTTCAATCCTCTGGGAGCACGGAGGAGAATGCCGCATCAACAACCGCGAAGATGCACCGGGCGTCGTCATCCGTCTCGCTATCCCGATCATGCGCAATGAATGACAGAGCGTCTTCGGGAACTCACAGAAATGGCGTCGGGCTGTTATGAACGTATTCGTCGAGTGGTTGGTTGAGCATCCTCTGCTCCTTCTTTTTCTGGTCTCCACGATCGGATATTATCTTGGTGAAATTCGAGTGGGGAATACGGGCTTGGGCGTTGCGGCGGTGCTCTTCGTCGGCCTGGCCTTTGGCACCCTCGATGCGCGCATCTCCCTGCCCCCAGAGCTGGTCTCGTTAGGACTAGTGCTCTTCGTCTATTCGATCGGCCTGGCGAGCGGGCCGGGCTTTTTCGCTTCGTTCTCGCGCAGCGGTCTGCGCGACAACATGATGGTGGCCGCCGTTCTGTTGATTGCTGCAGCGATCGTGGCGGTGGAAGCGCTCGCGCTTGGCCTCAAGTCGACCATCGCCGCCGGCATTTACACCGGCGCACTGACCAACACACCGGCGCTGGCGCAGGTGCTCAACTTTATCACCCACAGTGCCCTTCAAGACGCCGGCCCTGCGGTTGCCACGGAGCCGGTCGTCGGCTATTCGGTCGCCTATCCGCTCGGCGTCATCGGCCCAATTCTGGCGATCTTGCTCATGCAACGCGTCTGGCGCATCGACTACAAAAAGGACGCCGAGCAGGTGCGCGATATGTTTCCGATTGAACAGGAAATTTACAACCGCACCGCCCGGGTCGCCAACCCCGCAGTCATCGGCGCGTCCTTGCGCGAATTGAGCCGTCGGCGGGGATGGCGCGTCGTGTTCGGCCGCGTCAAGCACGGCGACAAAGTCGAGCTGGCCATCGATGACCTCATCTTGCACGAGGGCGATCTGCTCAGCGTGATCGGCGCACCCAAGGACGTCGACCGCGTGGTCCATGAACTGGGGGAACCGGCGTCGGAGCAGCTCGACGTCGACCGCAGCGCCTACGACTTCCGTCGCGTCTTCGTCTCCAATCCGGACCTGGTCGGCCGTAAACTGGTCGATCTTGACCTGCCCCATCGCTTCGGCGCCATCGTCACGCGTGTTCGTCGAGGTGACATCGAGTTGCTGGCGCATGGCGATCTCGTGCTGGAGCTGGGCGATCGCGTGCGCTTCGTTGCCCCGCGCGATCAAATGCGCGCCATCAGCCAGTATTTCGGCGATTCGTACAAAAAGTTGAGCGAGATCAACCTGGGGACATTGGGCCTCGGGCTGGCGTTGGGACTGCTGGTCGGCATGATCCCGATTTCACTGCCCGGCGGCCTTCAATTCAAACTGGGCGAGGCAGGCGGCCCGCTGCTTGTGGCGCTGGTCTTGAGTGCGCTGCGCCGCACCGGCCCGGTCGTGTGGAGCCTGCCTTACAGCGCCAACCTGACGATCCGTCAACTGGGATTGACCGTGCTGTTGGCGGGTATCGGCATCCGCTCCGGCTACACCTTCCTCTCAACCATGACGCAGGTTGGCGGGTTCACAATTCTGCTGGCCGGCGCCGTAGTTTCAATTGCAACCCCGCTGCTTGCGATCTGGATCGGCTATCGCTGGCTCAAGTTGCCCTTCGGCGTGCTGACGGGCGTCGTGTCGGCGGTGCACACGCAGCCGGCAGTGCAGGCGGCCGCCCTGGCGCAAGCACGCAACGATCTTCCCAACCACGGCTATGCCTTGGCCTTTCCGATGGCGACTATCGCCAAAATTTTGCTGGCGCAGCTCCTGGTGGCGCTTCTGCCGTATATGAGGTAAACGTTCCTCTGCGCTGTCAGCTCCGCCCGTTTCCCTCACGGTTTTGCGGCTCTAGGTTGAATCCATTTTCAGCCCAGATAGAGAGCAACTACGGCTCTTCGCCGTTCCGCACCCTGGCGTCGATCCGCTCCAACACCGGCGGCAAATCGGCGATGCTGTCGATCACATAGTGCGCGCCCGCGGCAAAGAACCGCGCGCCGACCTCGCGGCGCAGGGCTGCGACCTCCTCGGCGCGCAGTTGCGCAAACTCCGCCTCGCTCAACCCCACCATATTGCCGGTGAGGGCGACGCCCACCGTCCACATGCCAGCGTTCAGCCCTTCCTCGATGTCGGGAAGGGTGTCGCCAACCTTGACCATAGCCGCCATCGGGTAGACCTGCAGATCGATCGCCAGTTTGTAGCACATCCACGGATAGGGACGACCGGCGGGCGCGTCGCTGGGCGTGACGATGGCGTCCGGTTCATAGCCGCAGGCGCGCGCCGCCTGCGCCAACGCCTCCATCATCGGTCGCGTGTAGCCGGTCGTCGTCCCGATCTTCCAACCACGCGAGCGAATGAAGGCCACCGTTTCAAGCAGGCCGGGAATCGGTCGGGCGTAGTCGGCGACGACGTCGATCTGCAGCGGCTCGAAATCGGCGTAGAGACGATCGACGTCGGCGTCGCCGGCCGGCGCGCCGTGGACCGCCTCCCAGGCTGCGCGCACCTCGGGAAGTTGCAAGATGGCGCGCAGATGATCCTTTTTCATTAGCCCCATGCCGCTCCGTGCGTGCGTCGGCGTAATCGCCACGCCATGCCGCTCGAAAAGGCGCACGAAGACCGCCGTCGGCGCAAACGAGCCAAAATCCACCGTCGTCCCCGCCCAGTCAAGGATGACAGCCTGCACCCCTCCAATGTAGGAGCGATGATAACGAAAGGTCATGAAAGCTGAATCTCCATTTCTTTCAGGGCCGCGCGCACGGCGCAAAGCAGATTTTCCACGTCCGCAATGTCCAGCCGGCCGATGTGGCCAATGCGGAAACAGGCGGCGTGGCTTAATTTGCCCGGATAGATCACACAGCCGCGCTCGCTCAGCAGTTGATAAAAGCGTTGAAAGTCGAAGTTCGGATGCTCAGGATAATAAAAAGAGGTGATCACATAGCTGCGATGGGGCTCCGGCACATAAGGGCGAAAACCTAACCCGGTCATGCCCTGCAGCGTTCGCGCGTAGTTGCGGCGGTAGCGTGCTGCACGGCCGACGATCCCGCCCTCTGCTTCCAGCTCGACCAACGCCTGATGAAAGGCGAGCAAGGCGTGCACAGGCGGCGTAAAGCGAAACTGGCCATCTCGCTCCAGTCCTTCATACTGCGCCAGCAGGTCGAGGCTGACGCTGCGCGCATAGCCTTCGGCGGCCCGCAGCGTCGCAATGCGCGCCAACACGAAAGCAAAGCCCGGAACGCCCTCGATGCACTTGTTGGCGGAGGAGATGAGATAGTCGATTCCCCAGCCGGCAAGATCGATAGGATAAGCGCCAAAGCTGCTCATGGCGTCGACGATCAGCGAGCGCCCGAAGCGCACAGTCACGGCGCCGACGGCGTCGATCGGGTTCATGACGCCGGTGGTTGTCTCACAGTGCACGACGGCCACATGTGTAATAGCGTCGTCTTGCGCCAGCGCTGCATCGAGGGCGTCAACATCGACCGGCGCGTTTTCGGCGCTGTGCAGCGCAACTACTTCGATAGAGAGACGCCGGGCGATCTGCACCATGCGCTCCCCATAGGCGCCGTTGACGAGAACCAGAAGTCGCCCATCCGGCGGGATCGCCGAGCCGATCACGGATTCGATGGCGAAGGTGCCGCTGCCCTGCATCGGGACGGCGGTGTAAAGGGTGGGGTCTGCGTCCGCCAGCGCCACCAGCCGTCTACGCACGTCGGCGACCAACGCAATGAATTCCTGGTCGCGCGAGCCGAGGTCGCGCAACATCGCCTGTCTGACTGTTCGACTGGTCGTCAGCGGCCCTGGAGTGAACAACGCCTTGTCTTTCCAAGAGATGATTGTCATAAAGTTATAAAGCCTTCTGCATTAAGGTTGGCGCCACGCCTGCGTGCGCCGATTAAGTCGGTGGACAACGACAGTATACACCAGCCGAGCCAGCAGGCAGGCAGCGATGATCAGCACGGACATCGCTGCGGCGGCCGCAGTGTCGCCTGCTTCGTCCATGTTGACGATCGCCACGGAGGCCAGCCGAATCTGCGGCGAATAGAGAAAGATCACGGCGGAGACCGTAACCATCGAATTGACGAAGAGATACATCGTAATCTCTGCCACGGCCGGCAAAGAAAGCGGCAGCGTAATGCGCGCAAACGTGCGATAGAACGGCACTCGCATTGAAGCAGAAACCGACTCAAACTCCGGGTCAATCTGTTTCAGCCCTGTGGTGGCCGTCATAAAGCTGACGGTGTAAAAGTGGGCAATGTTCGCCAGCACTAGGATCGTCATGGTGCCGTAGAGAAAGGCAAACGGATTGGGAATGGTCACGCCTGCGAGTGTCCAGCTCGTTGGATTGAAAAAGAAAATATAGGCAATGCCGATCACCAACCCAGGCAGCGCCACCGAGATCATAGAAAGATAGTAGGCAAACTGACGCAGAAGCGGCCAGGTGCGGCTCTTTTCGATCAAATAGGCACTCAGAAAGACGATCACCGTGCCGAAGATGGCTGAGTAGAGGGACATCTGCAGGCTGTTGGTGTAAGCGGCCCAACCTCCGCCACCGACGTGACGAAAGTCATAGTGGCGCAAGGTCAGACCGAGCCGATACGGCCAGACATCAAC
>CALFWA010000105.1 GCA_937928035.1 uncultured Caldilinea sp.
GCTCGGCGGAGGGAGGTTGATAAATCTTGTCGAGCTTGGTCTTGGTGTCGAGGGGAATAAAAAACGGCCCGATCAGCGAAATGATCAAGATGGCGGCGGTGACCAGGAAGCCGACAAACCCGACTTTGTTGTAGGTCATCAGCTTCAACGTAGTGCCCACCCAATGAAACAAGCCTCGAATGACGCCCATTGTTCGCCCCCGTACACAATTTCTATGCGCAATCGTTCACCCGCTTGCGGCTCATCCGATCTTGATGCGCGGATCGAGCCAGCCGTAGAGGAAATCGGCCAGCAGATTGGCGAAAATCACCGACATGGTGATGATCAGAAACACGCCTTGCATTACCGGATAATCGCGCGCAGCAATGGCGCCGCTCAGCACAAAACCGATTCCCTGATATTGAAAGATGGTTTCGATCAAAAACGACCCGCCGACGACAAACCCAATGGCGATGGTCAACTGCGTAAAGAGAGGCAGCGCAGCGTTGCGGCCCACATACGCAGTCGTGATGCGCCAATCCTTCAGCCCACGCGCGCGCGCGACGGTGACAAAATCCTCGCCGAGCGTGCCGATCGTGCTGCCTTTCATGCTGAGCATCCAATTCCCAACTGTGGTGAGGACGTAGGTGACGATCGGCAAAAAGGCGTGAAAGAGCGCATCGTACAGAAACGCAAACGTAAACGAAGGCGTCACGCCAGGCGATAGCGTGCCGCGCATCTGCGCAATCGGCAACACCTTCCATTGCACGCCCAGCCACACCACCAGCAAAATGCCGAGCAAATAGTTTGGCACCGAACTGACTACCGAGGCGAAAACGGTCAGCGCATGGTCGAGCAGCCCATCGCGGCGATAGGCCATCATCAGCCCAAGCAGAATGCCGATGGTGAAGCTCAAAATCAAACCAATGCCCACGCTGAAGATGGTCCACGGCAAAAAGCGCGCAATGATCGAGGTGACTGTCGTGCCGGGCGAGGTGATCGAGACGCCCAGGTTGCCGCGCAGCAGATTGAGCAGATAGTCGAGATACTGCTTCCAGAGCGGCGCGTCCAGGTCGATAGCAAAAAGCGCCGCCGCCTGCATGCGCGCATTCTCATAGTCCATGCCCTGGGTCTCAATGAGACGAGCAATATATTGCTCAATCGGATTGCCCGGCAACAGGCGAATCAAAAAGAAGATGATCGTGCTGACCACCCACACGGTGAAGAGCGCCTTGGCGACGCGACGCACGTAGAAGTTATCGACGATGCGGCGCACTCTGGCTGCAGAGACGCCGGTGCGCACGCCGCCTGGGCTTTGTGGAGCAAGGGTGGATGTGCTCATAGAGCGTTTTTCCAGATCTGATCTGTGAATGATTTATGTGCGATGGAGAAATCGAAATCAATCCGATGAATGTGCGTAAGCCTTCAGAGCGCAGACGCCCCGGCAGGCAAAAATCTCTTGAACAAATTCGGTTGTCACCAATTGAGTAAATAAGAGCGTAACACAACCTTTTTAAACATGTCAACTGGGGACTAGGTCACGAACGCTCTCGAAACAATCACAGACAATCACAAAGTAATCAGACAATTGCAAATATAACACAGATAATTGAGGGCGTCAACCATGATTTTTTGAATCATTTTCTCACGTTACGCCGATCGCTCGCTTTTGCTCCTGCCCCTTGCTTCCCTTCCGCCACCGGCCTGAGGGTAAGACGCATAGAATATCACCACAAAGGCGCGAAGGCACAAAGAAACCAAGAAACATGAAGATTTGGCGTTTTTTCTCTTCTGGAGTCTCCTTTGTGTTACTTGGTGTCTTGGGTGGTTGATCACCTCGCCTCAACGCTCACAGCGCCTTCAACAATCGGAGCGAGGGGGTGAGGATTTCACAAGCGCTGACGCCCACCGGATTGCTAGACTGCAAACGGGAGTTAAGAAAAGAGGCGACGCGCCCTATTGATTTCAGGGCGACGAGGAAGATCGATTACTCGAGCACTTCGATCTTGTCGGCCAACAGATCGGCGCGGAAGGTGCGCTCGTCTGCCGCATCAAACAAAATCGCCACCATCGCCTCCGGCCCTTCGCCCTGGATGTGGGTGATCACGCCTTCGCCAAAACGGACGTGCCGCACGCGCTGGCCGGGCTTTAAGACGACCGCGACCGCAGCCTCTGGAGAGGAAGCGGAGGCTGCGCGCAACTGCAACGCCAGGTTCGCCTCGCGATCGCGCCACGCAGCCGCCAGGGTCTCGAGCATCTGTTCAGGGTCTTTGGCCAGCCGGCTGCGCAGCTGTTCGGCGCGACTGCGTGCGGCCGCCAGCGCAGGCATCCAGCGGGCCTTTTCCTCCGCCGGTCGGTCGCTCTGCGCCAGAGAGCGACTAGCGCGCGCCAACACGCCGAGCAGGCCCTCAAGCTGCTTGACGGGGTCTTCGTTGAGGTCGATGGTCGCCAGATGAACGCCATGTTGCCGGCAGAGTTCGGTGCGCGTGCGTTCGCGCGCCTCCTCTTCCAGAATTTCCAGATCGCTCTTGCGTCCCTGCCCCTTGGCCGTCAATCCCTTGAAGCGCACAGCCACCGAAATCTCCGGATAAAACTTGTCGAGCTTGAGACGACGATTGGTGAAAGGGTTGACCAGCCAGGTGGGGCTGACGTTGTCTTGCTCGGCAAATCCCTCGAAGATGCGCGCTAACGCCTCTCGCCAGGCGTTGAGGGCGAAGTAGTTCTGCATCATTGTAGGCTACAGCCCGGTTGATTGGAGCAACTGACCAGATGCGGCTTATCGAATCTTTCACCTGCCGTCATCGACTGCCGCTATCGAACGACTCATAAGAACGATTCATGATGACTCCATTGTACAGTAGAGCTTGGATTTTTCGGCATTCACAAGAGCGCAAATCCTTTTTCACCTCTTCACATCAACAGCCGTGCGCCTGCAATCAGCGTGAGCGCCAGCGCCATCAGCTCGAACGCCTGCTGGTTGATATGGCGGATCAACACGCGGCCGGTCAGCGCGCCGGCGATCGCCGCCGGCGCCAGCGCCAGGCTGAGAGGCAACGAGGCGGCGTTGATCAGCCCCAAACTGTAGGAAAAAGGCACCTTGAAGACGTTGAGCACAAAGAAATACCACGCCGCCGTCCCCATAAAGATGTATTTGGGCAGGCGCATGGCGAGCAGATAGATGATCATGATCGGCCCTGCGGCGTTGGCGACCATCGTCGTGAAGCCTGCGCTGACGCCTGTGACCCCAGAAAGAAGAGGGTGAGGTCGCATTTCGGCTTCGAGCGTCGCCAGCGCCTGTGTGCGCAGCCGTCGCCAGAAGTGAATTAACACGATCACCACCAGCACTGCGCCGATCAGCCGCTGCGTCATCACGGCGTCGATGCGATCCATCACAAAATAACCTGCCACGATGCCCACTGCAGCCCAGGGGAAGAGGCGCAGCAAATGCGGCCAGCTCCCCTGGCCCCAGTAACTGACCACGGCCACGACATCCGCCGCAATGAGGATAGGCAGGACGACGCCCACCGACTCGCGGGCGGGCAGGGCGCTGGCAAAAATGGCCACGGCGAAGACGCCCAACCCGGCCACGCCGGTCTTTGAGATGCCGACCAGATACGCGCCAATTCCGGCCAAAATCCACTGCCAGAGAGAAAGGGAAGCAAATAATTCAGTCAAGAGAAGTCTCTTTCATGGTGGGAAGTTGGAAAGTTAACCGCCAAGAACACGGAGATGTGGCAAACTGCGAGCGCACGGAAACCTCTGCGCTTCTCGGCCTTTCTGCGATAAGTTTTGCCATGAAGCCCGCCGGTCTTCAAATTCCACCAGCCAACTTCGCATACACCGGCGCCAGCGCCAGGTAGCTCTCGGTGAAAAGCGCCAGCAGCTCTTCATACCGACTACGACGGCTCGGATCTGGCTCAAGCACCTGTACGACGCGACTCCGTTCTGCCGCAATCGACCAGTCATAAAGGCCGACGCCGACGCCCGCCGCCACCGCCGCCCCCCAGCTTGTCGCTTCACCGGTCAGCTCCAGCACATGGATGGGCAAGCCGAAAACGTCGGCCAGGATTTGCGGCCAGAGCCGACTTCGCCCCCCGCCGCCGATCAGCCGCAGCGCATCGATGCCCGGCGTCTGTTCGCGCAGGCAGTCGAGAATCTGACGCAGACCAAAGGCGACGCCTTCCAGCACGGCGCGCGCCATCTCCGCCTTGGTGTGCGGCATCGCCAGGCCGATGAACGCCCCACGCGCCTGCGGGTTCCACCATGGACTGCGCTCGCCCATCAGATACGGCAGAAAGAGAAGGCCGCCCGCACCCGGCTCGACCGTCGCCGCCGCTGCGTCGAGATCGAGGTCGCCGTCCGCCAGCGCCTTCCATGCCCATTCGCGCGCGCCGCCGGCCAGCTGCATCACCCCCATCGGCGCATAGCGCTCAGGATGGACGTGATGAAAGGTCATGGTGCGTTGTTGAGGGTCTGGGGCCGGCGCCAGCGTGCTGACGCTGATCCAGGCCGACGTTCCGATCACACAGTAGGCTGAGCCCGGCTCAATCACGCCGGCGCCGACGCCGGCGCAGCTGCCATCGCCGCCGCCGATGACGACCGGGGTTCCGATCGCCAAGCCGGTCGCCTGCGCCGCCTGTGCAGTCACCCGCCCCACCACCGTCGGGGATGGATGCGGCGTCGGCAGCTGCTCGACGCGCAGATCAAGGGCATCCAGAAAGGGGCGATGCCACCGCCGCTCCGTCAGGTCAAAGAGCAGCGTGCCCGACGCATCGGAGTAGTCGGTGGCGAATTCGCCGGTGAGGCGATGCACAATGTAATCCTTTGGGACGAGAAATTTCGCCGCTTGCGCGTAGATTTCGGGCTGATGGTTACGCACCCACAGAATTTTCGGCGCCACATACGCAGCGCTGGCGCGATGACCACAGCGCAAATAGACCTCGTCTGCGCCGCAACGAGCAGCGACAAAAGCCGCCTCCTCCTGCGCTCGCTGATCGGCCCAGATGATGCAGGAGCGCAGCGGCTCTCCCGTCGCCGTCACCGGCAGGCAGCCCATCATCATGCCGCTGAATCCGACGGCGGCGATCTCTCGGGCCGGGACGCCTGTCTTGCTCAGCAACTGTTGCGAGGCGCTGCACACAGCCTCCCACCAGGCCTGCGGATTCTGCTCCGCCCAGTTTGGGTGAGGATAATACGTCTCATACGCTGCAAAGGCGCTTTCAACCAGACGCCCCTCCGCATCGAAAAGGGTGGCCTTGTCGCCCGATGTGCCCAGATCATGGGCGAGAATGTACTTTCCTGTCATAGCGCTCCTGCTGCTCCTCGATGTGAGAGCTTTCGCAAAATCTGCGTAATCAAGACTTTTGATTTACGTTGTGAAACAGGGCAATTTACTTTACTTTCTGCTTGCAAACATCCTATATCTGTGATACATTAGCTCTAGCTGTGTATGACAACTTCCGACCTCTTCTTCAACAGCGAGTATTATCATGATCCATACTGCGGCAGAACTGCAACTGGAGCAGGCTCTCAATCACTTTGATCCTGTCGTGCGCCGCACTGCCCTGAAGCAACTCCTCGAGAACCATCCGGGGCCTCCTGTCTGGCGCGGGGTCGCCAACATGCACTGCCACACCTTCTTTTCGTTCAACGCCTACGGCTATTCGCCGACCGGGCTGGCGTGGCTGGCGCGACGCGAGGGCATCGACCTGATGGGCATCGTCGACTTCGACGTGCTGGATGCCGTCAGCGAGTTTCTCAACGCCTGCGATCAGGTCGGCGTGCGCGGCAGCGCCGGCATCGAGACGCGCGTCTATGTGCCGGAGTTCGCCCAGCGCGAGATCAACTCCCCCGGCGAGCCCGGCGTGCTCTATCACATGGCCATCGGCTTCACCGAAACCGACGTTCCGCCTCCTGCGCAGGCGATCATCGACGAGCTGCGCGGCCAGGCGGCGGCGCGCAATCGTGCCCTTGTCGCGCGTGTCAATGCCTATCTACATCCCGTCGTCATCGATTACGACGCCGACGTGCTCCCCCTCACGCCAGCGGGCAACGCCACAGAGCGCCATATCGTCGTCGCCTACATTCAGGCGGCGAAACGCATGTTGGGCCAGCCCACCGCCTTTTGGGCGGAGCGCCTCTTGATGGATGCAACGGCCGTCGAAAAAGCCATGCAGGACAACGCGAGTTTCCAAAATCTGGTGCGCAGCAAGTTGATGAAACGAGGCGGCCCCGGCTACGTACAACCGGACGCCGGCGACTTTCCCCGCGTCGAACGACTGCACGAGCTGGCGCAGCACTGTCGCGCGCTGCCCTGCGCCGCCTGGCTGGACGGCCTTTCCGAAGGCGAGCAGGCGATGGAAGAGCTGCTGACGCTGCTTGTCTCTAAGGGCGTCGTCGCCTTGAACATCATTCCCGAACGCAACTGGAATCTCCCCGATCCTGACCTGGCGGCGCTGAAGCGCCAAAAACTTTACGAAGTCGTCGAGCTGGCGAAACAGTTTGACCTGCCGCTCAACGTGGGCACGGAGATGAACAGCTTCGGCCAGCCCATCGTAGACAACTTCGACGCGCCGGCGCTGGCCCCTGTGCGCGACGCTTTCCTCGACGGCGCCTACTTCATCTACGGTCACACGGTGATGGAGCGTCGGTTGGGCATGGGCTATCAGAGTGCATGGGCCGCGGCCTTTTTACCGACGCGCGCAGCGCGCAACACCTTTTTCACCGAGGTCGGCAAGCGCACACCGCCAGGGGAGCCAGGCCATCAGCTCTTGGCGAGGATCAAACCGGAGATGAACCCTGCCGAAGTGTTGCAGGCGCTGGAGCGTTCGTGATTCGATCCAATCAGGGAAGGACAGTCGAGATGAACAACGAAGGCGAACAAAAACTGGAGCAATACCGCAAGGCGGAGGCGCCCCCGCCCGAGATGAACCGGCTATGGCCGCTCTACGGCGCAGGGTGGGAGAA
>CALFWA010000106.1 GCA_937928035.1 uncultured Caldilinea sp.
CACCATGGGCGCCGCCGTATAGGCGAAAGGACCGGCGCAGTGCAACGCCACCGTCACCTCGGAAAGCATGGCGTCGAGCGCAGATGCATCATCCAACGGCGCGATGCGATACGGGAGCCGGAGCTGTCCGGCCAGCGTCGCTACCTGCGCTTTATTGCGGCCGGCCAGAATCGGTTGCAGCCCTTGGGCGACCGCTGTTCGGGCAATCAGCGCGCCGGTGTAGCCGTTGGCGCCGTAGATCAAAAATGGATGAGTCATCTTGATTTTGTTGCTCCTATCGCCTTCTATTGTACATCAGAAAACTTCACAGAAACGTTGCGCGCCTGGCGCACGTAGGCTTTGTTCAATCCCTACGACAAGACGAGCGTGTATTTCGGCAAGACAAGGTTGTATCGAGAAAAGGATGTTATGGAAAACGAAGGTGGAGCTAACTCATGAAAGGAGGCTCGAGGCGCCGAAAAACGGATGCGCATAGAACGAAAACCCTCGTTCACCTGTCGTCGGCTCGGGCGACAGATGAACGAGGGCTGAAACTGCGTTACACCTTTTCCAGTCTCACCCACGTGTCATAGAAGACGGCGCTGCCGCCTACAATGTCGGACAGGCAGGTGTTGCCGAGATATGGATCGACGCGCATGATCGCATTGGCGTGGAATCCCGCAGCGCGACGCGGATCCGCCGGGATGGTTTCGCCGTCGATCGTAAAGGCGCTGGCGCCGTTGGCCCAGTGACCGAAGCCGAGTGAGAAGCTGACCACCCCGGGTCGGATGCCTTCGATCACTTTGACGCGACCTTCCACGGGTTTGCGCCCCAAAGGACCGAGATCCCAGACGCCGTCGGGGTTGGAAGCGCTCTTGATGCGCACCTTATCGCCGGGCGCCAGCCCCAGGCGCTCGGCGTCGACGCGGTTGATCAGCACCTCATTTTCCGGGCTGATCGTCAGGAGCCAGTAGCAACCGTTGGTGCGAGACTTGGTCTGCGTGCTCTGGCGATAGGTGCTGAGCAACAAAGGATAGCCCTGTTGCCGATCCTCTTCCAAAGAGCGCCCCAGGCTGTCAGCGATCGGCAAATGTTTGGGATAGCCCAGATAGCGCTCCCCCGTCATGCTGTTGCGCAGCAACGCCGTTTTCTCATGGTAAAGGTTGATCTGGCGTCCGTAGCGGTTGCGCAGTCTCTCGCCGTCGTAGGCTTCTGCATAGCCCTGGAAACGACCGCCGCGGTTGAGCACATAGACGACTTTGCGCCACCACTCCTCGCCGACGGCTTCTCGCCAGCGTTCGACGCTGAAAACGCTGCCCGGAAGATGACGCCTTGACTCCACAAAGAGCGCCAGCTCTTCATCCGAAGCGTCGGGCACGGGCGTGTCTTCGGCGGCCACGTTCGCCACCATTTTGAGATAAAAGTCGTCGGGATGCGTTAATTTCTGCCCTTCCCCAAAGCCGTTTGGCCCAAAACCAGTGCTGCCCAGCTTTTCAGCGAACGCCATCAACATCGATTCCAAACAGATCGGAACCTCTTCGCCGAAAACCCGCACCGTTTCAACCATCGGCGCAGCCACCGGGTTGCGAATCGGCTGGACTTTGGGAGTCACGGATGGATGGGAGCCGTGAAACTCCCAGCGCTCCATGTAGCTCAGATCAGGGAAGATATAGTCGGCGTACAAGGAGGTCTCGCCGATCGTGATGTCGTTGGCGATGAAGAGCGGGATCTTCTCCACGTCTGCAAGAATCTGAATGTTGGTGTGTCCGGCGGGCAGGGCGTAGGTCGGCGCTCCCATATAAAGAATGAGCGCCTTGATGGGATAGGGATAGGCGTCGCCCGCCGAGGGGATCGTCTCCTGGTAGATGTCGGACGCCAGCGGATACCAAGGGCGTTTGGCGGGATATCCTTCAAACAAGGTCGACTTTTCGTATTCGGTCTCGTGGCGGATGATCGAGACGCCGAAGGTGGGCATGGCGTTTGGATGCATGCTCATCACCGGAAACGGTTGGCCGCTCTTGGTGCCGGTGGCGTCGTAGGTGGTGGGCTTGACCATTCCGCCCTTCCAGTCATAGTTTCCGATCAGCAGGTTGAGGCTCATCCAGGCGGCCACATTGTAGTAGCCGTTCGTGTGCTGTGAAACGCCGCGATGGATGTCTGCGGCGGCCTTCTTGCCGTGGCTGGTGAACTCACGCGCCAGCTCAACGATGTCCTGCACGCGGACATCGCATATCTGCGCCCACTCCTCGAGCGTGTGTTCGTTGGCGGATTCAAACAGCAGCTGCATGGCGCTTTTGACGCGTACGCCGCCGATCATCGTGTCCACGAAAAGGTCGCCATGCACCGGCGCCTCGGCGTCGGCGGGCGCAACCGCCGTCGGTTTACCCTCTCGTAGGACGACAAACCGATCATCCTTCTCCGCCACATCGTCCGGTTGAAGTTCCGGTGGCAAATCGCGCACGCGTAGAAAGGCGCCGGGGCCATCCTCTTCGATACGGACCAGCCAGGTGGCGTTGCTCCAAGTGGACTCGCCGATCTCTGCAGCCGCCGCCTTGTTCGCCGCCGCCAAATAACGTGCGTCGTAGCGCTCGTTGTCGATAATCCATTGAATCATCGCCAACGCCAGGGCGCCCTCTGTGCCGGGGGCGGCGGGGATCCATTTCCACGCCTTCGCCGCCGTCTTGGAGTGGCGCGGATCCACGACGGCAATCTTCAGGCCTCGTTCGGTCAGGCCGTCGGTCACCTTGCCGGTGCGCAGCGGCGGCCCATATCCACCCTCAAAGATGTTGGCGCCGACGAAGATGATAAACTCGCTGTTGCCGGTGTCCGCCTGCCAGTAGAATTTTTGCCCGCCGCTCCATTTGCCATCGGCGTATTGCTCGCTCATCGCCTTACAGGCGAAATAGAGCGAGCCCTGACAGACCGTCGTGTGCCCATGACGGTTCAGGCTGCCGAAGCTGTTGGTGATGAAGCGTTGCACCATCTGGGAGCGGCCGGCTTTCATGCGCCCCCACATGAAGACAAGCTGATTGTTCTTCGGCCCCAGATCGGGATGATCCGGATCGATCAACACGTCCAGATGTTCTCGATACTTCTCTTGAAATTCGGCCACGGTCATCTTTTTAGAGCGGATCAAAGCGACGTCTGCACTCATGGCGGCGGCCAGCTCCGGATCGCGCAGCGCATAGAGGTCGCGCAACCCTTCCACCTCTCGGTTCTCCTCGCCCGGAACATGGGCGAAAAGGCGACCGCCCTCGACAATCTCGGTGACGGCCTGCTCAAACGAGATCGACTGCCACTTGTTCTCACCGCGCTTGCCTGCACGCTTCAAAACGGTGCGGATGCGATAGGGGTCATACAAAATTTGGATGCCGGCCTGCCCACGCGGGCAGATGGCGCCGTCCAGACGAGCGACGTTGGGATCGAGCGGCGAGTTGTCGTAGTCGATATGCGGGGTCATCGTCCACGGATTGAAGGGGTTGCCGTCCACTTTGACCACCACGCCGTCAAGTAGTTTCACCTTGATGCCGCAACCTGTGTTGCAATTCTGGCAACTGGTGTACAGAATATTGCGCGGGTCCGCCAGCTTGTAAAAACGGCCGTCGTCGAGGCTAGCCGCCTGCGCCAACGCCTTGCGCTGGCTCAGGTGACCGGCGAAAAGTGCGGCGCCACCCAGCAGTGCAGAGTTGCGCAGAAAATTGCGGCGAGAGCGATCCTGGGGTTCTTCAGCTCGGGATGCCGCATTGTTCACGGCCCCAACTTCTTGCATTTGAACATCCACGCTTGACGGTTTCATACATCACCTCCGGAAAGTTGCTCGCCGGATAATCCAAGGACGCGGCGTTGATACGGTTCGAGAACAATTTTGTAGCCGACGGTAAAGATCGCCAGCGCAATGCCGACCGCAAAGATGACAACCAACCACTCAATCAACGAGGGGAAGTAGTCGAAGGAAAGTCGATGGTGCACGGCGGCGCGCTTCAGCCCCTCCAGCTCCGGCGTAGGATAGGCCAGACCGGGAATCACAATGTTCAACGGCACCATCACAAAAGTCCACACCATCAGGGCTGCAGCGACGCCGATCACCAGCAGATTGCGTCGGTTCCAAAGAAGGAGCCCTAATGGAACGAGCACGCCGAACAACAAGTGCACAATCCAGATCGTCCACCAGTAAGGACCAAAGAGCACCAGCCGCAGCCCTTCGGAATAGGCTGGCACGCCAGGATAGGCGATCACCAGTGCATTGGCGCCGGCGGCGAAGAGCCCGATGATGATGCCCACCATAAAGATACGCGCCAGCTCTCGGGCAGTGGCTGCATATTGCGGAGCGACGGCAGTCGGCGAAAAAAGAAGATGTAACAAGATGAGTAGGCCGATTCCGGCCACCAGAGACGACACAAAAAACATCAGAGGCAGCACCGAGGCGTTCCAATAGGGGCGGGCCGCAATAACGCCGAAAAGCCCGCCGATGACGCCAATGAGAGCGATGCCGATCGGCGCTCCGATCAACGTAAGCCTTTTGGCCAAAGCGTCCTTCCCTCGCCGATAAGCGTAGAGCTCACCCACCAGAAGTAAGAGATAGATGGTGTGTAACCAAATCATCCAGGTCATCAAAGAGCCAAAGTTCGGCTGCAGATAAGCTTTCCAAAAACGGAAAGGATGACCGAGGTCCATCCCGATAATGAACAGGGCGCCGATTAAAGCGGCCAGAGCAGCCAGCGCCACGGCGGGGCCCAGCTTCTCCAGTCCTTCCACACGAAGCCCGTAGCGCAGGGCCGTGTAGGCGAGCATGGTGCCGACTTCCAGCCAGACCAGATAGACATAGACGCCCACCCAAAGCCCCCAGGGCACATAGCTGGTCACGGCTCCATGGTCTCCCATGATCAAAACCTGGAAGACCCCCCACGCTCCAATAGCCAATGCCAAAATCGCTAGGACGAGCGAAATGACAAAATCGATGCGACGGTCCATTCGGAAACCGTGCTCGATCGATGCAGTGGTCATAGAAATCTCTCCTTCTTCTCATCCTTGACAACGTGACGACACAGATTCAGCCCGGCACACCGAAGTTGCACAATGATGGTCAGTTCATAACAAATAGTAGACGCGCGGCTTGGTGCCAGCCTCTTCTTTCAGCCGCATGACATTGGGTCTTGAAATCAGCTCGGAGACCAGACTTTCCGGATCGTTTGCATCGCCAAAGTAGGTGGCGTGACCGATGCAAGTCGTCACACAGGAAGGCAACATCCCCGCTTCTAGCTTATGGCGGCAGAAATGACACTTGCGCACATTGCCGATTGGAGAGTTGCGCCCTTCGCGCACCCAGCGCCGTCCGTACTCGAAATTGGCCTGCTGTTCATAGGGTTGAATCGCCGGCGTATCTTCTGTGTATTTGTAGCCGAAATCAAAGGTGCGCGCATGGTAAGGACAGGCGGTCATGCAATAGCGGCAGCCGATGCACTGCTCATAGTCGATGTCCACGATGCCGTCAGGACGTTGCCAGGTGGCCGTCACCGGACAAACAGGCACACAGGGAGGGTTCTCGCATTGCATGCACGGCCGCGGCATGGAGCGGATCGATACGTTCGGATAGGTCCCAAGTTCTTCATCGATCACCGGTCGATAGACGACGCCAGGCGGCAGTTGATTTTCGGCGATGCAGGCCACGTTGCACGCCTGACAGCCTGTGCACTTGCGCAGATCGATCACCATGACCCATCGACGCTGCTCCACCGGCTTTTGCATCGCCCTGTGCAGCTCCGCCATCATGCGTTTGAAAATCGTATCGCCGCCTTTGGCTTGCGAAGGCGGCTCGTTGGTTTGCTCTTCCAGCGAAGCCGCCTGTAGGGTTGCACTGCTCGCCAGCACAGCAGGGGCGACCAACCCGGCAAAAACGCTGCTGGCAAATTTGCGCAGAAATGAACGCCGCGATGCTTCATCGGCCGGAAGGGCGCTCATTTCTTCAACCTCGGCGGTTTTCGTCGAGGCCAGATCGCTCCGATCACTCTTCATGCCCTGCTCTCCTTTCCATCACATGCGTTCCGTCTCCAAACATTCATCAGGACTCTCACAATTCGCCAACCGATAGAGGTTGCGTGCCGCCGGATGACAGCGCTAAATCACATAGCTGCTGGCAATCGACGCGTTGCCTCGCAAGAAAAGTTTATATGAGGAGCAGACGCCTGGAGAGCGGTGAAACCCGACACTTGTGTCGGGCGAAGCCTGAAAATTGATAAAAATCCTGTCGGGGAATTCACCGACTTCACCCCTATTCACAGGATTATTCACAGGATGAAGATGGAGGTTCTAATGAAGCTCTTCACCCGATGGAGTATAAGGTTTTTCTTATTTCTTCAATAAGGAAGCTGCAAGACTGAATTGCATTGCGAATCGATTACACTGTAAGAGCTATGGAATTAAAATAAGAAGGATGCGCTTTTTGCAACGGACGCCAGAAATGGCGCAGAGGATGAAATAGGAAGTTCGACATGTCAATGTCACAAACAAATTTTCGTCACTATGTTGTTCTGATCCTGATTGCGATCGGACTGCTCTGGAGCCTGAATGCGTGCTCCACCGGTCAACCTGCGGCGGCTGTCTCTCAGCCGGTCGCTGCAGCAGCGAAGGTCAAAGCCAAAATCACGCCGGCGGAATACCAGGCCAGATTCGGCGCCAATGCCGACCACGTTCTGATCGACGTGCGCACGCCGGAGGAATTCGCCGCCGGCCATATTCCAGGCGCCGTGAACATCTCCGTCGACCAGCTTGCGCAGCGCCTGAACGAAATCCCAAAGGATAAGCCCGTTGTGCTCTATTGTCGCAGCGGCAACCGCAGCAGTCAGGCGGCGCAGATTCTGGAGCGCGCAGGTTACGCGCAGATCTACGACCTGGGCGGCATTATCACCTGGGCGCAACAAGGGTATCCGATCCAATGACGTCGCCCACCTTTACGGAACACGGAACACGCAAACCTAGAGCAATCTTGCCATGCATCGCACCTATTCGCTCTTGATTTTGATTTTCATTGCGCTCATATTTGCAGGTTGCTTCTCTTCTTCCGCCTCCTCAACGACCTACGCAAGCGCTCCGGCGGACCTAGATTTCGGCACGACGCGCCTGAGCGAGGCGGGCCGCTATCGCGTGAGCTTCACCAGCGAACTGAACCCGATCGCCATCAACCGGCTTCACACCTGGACGCTACATGTCGAGACGCCGGACGGCGCGCCGGTAGAGAACGCCGTGATTCAGGTGCACGGCGACATGCCGGAGCATCGTCACGGCATGCCGACCGCGCCCAAGGTGACGCAATATCTGGGGGATGGGAATTATCGGGTCGAAGGCATGCGTTTCCAGATGGGCGGCTGGTGGGAAGTGATGTTCGAGATTGAAGCGAACGGCGAGAAAGATCGCGTCGTCTTCAATCTCATGTTGAGGTAGCAGGGAGATGCAACGCAGTGCAACCCAGAAGGCGCGCCTGTTCTTGTTCATGGTTAGCGCCGCGATGGCGCTGCTGCTTGCGGCCGGCGCCATCGCCTTTCTGACCGACTCGCCGAGATGGAGCGCCGACGAGGCGGCGCTGCTGCGCAGCCTCGCACTTGACGCCCTAGAGCCGTTGCCTCCGGACCCTTCCAACCGCGTAGCCGACCATCCTGCCGCTGCGGCGTTGGGGGAGCGCCTCTTTTTTGATGCACGTTTCAGCGTCAACGGCGCCGTGTCGTGCGCCTCCTGTCACATGCCGGAGCGCTATTTCACCGATGGTCGCCCCTTCGGCGTGGGCGTGGGCGTAATTCCGCTCAACACGATGACGCTGGTCGGCGCAGCCTACAGCCCCTGGTTCACCTGGGACGGCAAGGCCGACAGCCAGTGGGCGCAGGCGCTTCTGCCGCTGGAAAACGCTGTTGAACACGGCGGCGACCGCACCTTCTACGCCCATCTCATCGCCGAACATTACGCAGCGGAGTACGAAGCTCTCTTCGGCCCGCTGCCCGATCTCAGCCGCCTTCCGCGCCGCGCCGGCCCGGTCGATGACCCGGACGCCGCCGCAGCCTGGGAGGCGATGACGCCGGAGGAACAGGACGCCATCAACCGTATCTTCGCCAACCTGGGCAAAGCGCTGGCCGCCTATCAACGCACCCTGCTGCCGAAACCGGCGCGCTTCGATCGCTACGTTGCGTCTTTAGGCGACGACGGACGCCCTTCCCGGCCCAGCGTCCTGAGCGAGGACGAGATCGCCGGCCTGCGTATTTTCATCGGCAAGGGGCAGTGCATCAATTGTCACAACGGCCCGCGCTTCACAAACGACGCTTTTCACAACACAGGCGTGCCTGCAGCGCCCAGCTATCCGGTGCATCGGGGACGCATCGACGGGGTCACCATTGTTCAATCTGATATCTTCAACTGCCTGGGGCCTTATAGCGATGCGGCGCCGGAGGAGTGCGCGGCGCTGCGCTTCATCGTGACGGAAGGGGATACTTTGCC
>CALFWA010000107.1 GCA_937928035.1 uncultured Caldilinea sp.
TTGCTCACTTGCGGCGCCTACGGCAACGTGATCCGTTGGATACCACCGTTGGTCGTCGCCGCCGACCAAATCGACGATGCGCTGGCTATCTTCAACGAGGCGATGGCTTCCGTTGGGAAGTGAGCGTTCTTTTGAACAAACCAGATTATTTTAAGAGGAGTGTCGTATGAAAAAGCACATTGTGATGTCGATGCTGTTGATTGCAGCGCTGTTGGCGTTCAGTGCATGCACGGCGGTGCAGCCCGCCGCCCAACGGCCCGGCGCTGCGCCGGCGGAGGGCAGCGGAAAATTGGCGCAGATCAAGGCCGCAGGCAAAATCGTCGTCGGCACCTCGGCGGACTATCCGCCCTATGAGTCGATCGACGCCGACGGCAACTTTGTCGGCTTCGACATGGACTTGATCCGCGCCATCGGCGAGCGCATGGGCGTCGAAGTCGAAATTCAGGATATGCCCTTCGACTCTCTGATCGCGGCCGTGCAGGAAGGCAAGCTCGACGCCGTGATTGCAGCCATGCAGGCCACCGCCGAGCGAGAAGAAAAAGTTGACTTCACGATTCCCTATCGCATGACTAAAGATGCCTTCGCCGCTGCGCAGGACTCTACGCTGGTGATGGAAAAGCCCGAAGACGCCGCCGGCCACAGCATCGGCGTGCAGACCGGCACCGTGCAGGAACGCTGGGTGCAGGAGAATCTGGTGGCGACCGGGCTGACGCCTGCGGATAAGGTTTTCAGCTACGAGCGCGCCGATCAAGCTGCGCTCGACGTGGCCAACGGGCGCATCGAACTGCTGTTGATGGACGCCGAACCGGCCATGGAGCTGGCGAAACAGACCGGCCTGAAAATTCTGTTGATCACCGAATCCACTGCGGAAGGCGGCAAGAGCATCGCCATTCCCAAAGGCGCCAGCGACCTCAAGGCGGAGCTGGATCGCATCATTCAGGAGATGCTCGAAGACGGCACGATCCAACGCATTCAGGAGGCGAACGGCCTGCCGTAAGGCTCTGCGATGGACGTTGTTCAAAATCTAGTCACCACCTTCAACTTTATTTTGCAGGGCGTCTGGGTCACGATCGGCGTCACGCTGGTTGCGCTGTCGGTTGGACTGGTCTTCGGCGTGGCGATGGCGATGGCGCGCGTCTACGGCCCCCCTTTTCTTCAGGCCGTGGCCGCGGTCTACAGCGTCATCGTCCGTGCCGTGCCGGTGGTTGTGATCATCTTCATCCTGTTCTTTGTGATCGCCCGCTTCGTCAACCTGTCGCCTTTTTGGGCGGGGTCGCTGGCGTTGGGCTTTGCTTCGGGCGCGTATCAGAGCGAAATCTTTCGCGGCGCCTTTCAGGCAGTGCCGCCCGGTCAGATGATCGCAGCCCGCGCCATCGGCATGAGCAAGTTGCAGGCGATCCAGAGCATTATCCTGCCCCAGGCCGTGCGGCTGGCGCTGCCGGCCTGGGGCAACGAAGCGACGCTGGTGCTCAAGGATTCGACGCTGGTTTTCGTCGTCGGCGTGCCGGAGATTTTACGCCGCGCGCAACAGGTCAGCGCCCGCACCCTGGAGCCGTTTATGGCCTTCAGCGTCGCCATGCTGCTCTATCTCATCCTGACGTTGGTGACTACGCAAGTTTTGCAATGGTTCGAGCGCCGCTATCGGCTGCAAATGTAGGAGCGTCCCTTGTCCACAGCCACGGCACCCATTTTGCGCATCGAGAACATCTACAAATCCTTCGGTGAGACGCATGTGCTGACCGGCATTTCACTCACAGTGCAGCCCCAGGAGGTCGTCGTCCTGGTGGGGCCGAGCGGCTCTGGCAAAAGCACGCTGCTGCGCTGCATCAACCTGCTCAGCCCGCCTGACTCCGGTCGCATCTGGTTGGAAGAGCAGGAGATCACGGCGCCCGGCGTCAATCCCGACAAGGTGCGCCAGCGCATCGGCATGGTCTTTCAAGACTTCAACCTCTTCAATCATCTGACGGCGCTGGGCAACGTCATGATCGGGCTGACAAAGGTGCGCAAGATGTCCAAGAAAGAAGCGCACGACCTCGCCATGTTCGAGCTTGAGCGCGTTGGGCTTGTGGATCGAGCCCATCACTATCCGGCGCAATTGTCGGGCGGGCAAAAGCAGCGCGTCGCCATTGCGCGGGCGCTGGGCATGGACCCGCACATGATGCTCTTCGATGAGCCGACCTCTGCGCTTGACCCGGAGCTGACGGGCGAGGTGCTGGAGGTGATGCAGCAGCTTGCCAGAGAAGGCATGACGATGATCGTCGTCTCGCACGAGATGGGTTTCGCCCGACAGGTGGCCAGCCGCGTCGTCTTCATGGAAGGCGGGGTCGTCGTCGAAGAGGGAACGCCGACGCAGATGTTCGAGCAGCCGGTGCACGAACGCACGCGCGTCTTTCTGCGTAAGATCGCCGACATGGACAGCGGCGGCCGTTGAGGGAGCGACGATGGAATCGTTTGTGCAGCTGTTGAACAACGTCTTGCCTTCCCTGTTGCAGGGCGTGGGAGTGACGCTGCAGATTGCAGCGGTTTCCCTGCTGCTCGGCATGGCGATCGGCTTGCCGGTGGGCGTGGGGCGGGTCTATGGGCCGCGCTGGCTGCAGCGCGCATTGGCGGCCTATATCACGCTTTTCCAAGGCACGCCGCTGCTGATCCAGCTCTTCCTGGTCTATTATGGCTTGCCGGACCTCGGGTTAACGCTGGGGCGCATGGAGGCGGCCTTTCTGACGCTGGGACTCAACAGCGGCGCTTACCAGGCCGAGTACCTGCGGGGGGCGTTGCAGTCCGTAGGCGAGGGGCAAATGACCGCCGCGCGCGCCATCGGCATGAGCAAATGGCTGGCCGTGCGCAGCATCATCCTGCCGCAGGCGCTGCGCCTCGTCCTGCCCGCCTGGTCCAATGAGGCGATCGCCATGCTTAAGTACACAGCGGTCGTCTTTCTGATCGCCGTGCCCGACCTCATGGGGCAGGCGAAAATTCTCTCCAGCCGCTACTTTGCGCCGATCCCTATCTACATGATCGTCGCCGTTTTTTACATCGTGTTGGTCGGAGCAACCTATCTGCTTCTGCGCCAACTGGAGCGTAAGCTCCACATCCCCGGCTTGACCGGCGAAACGCACTGACACGGACAAATCACCCCCGCCTCATGCTTTTTTAACAAAATCATCCGACAATCCTGGTAGGTGCGGTTCTCAGCCGCACCTCCTCCTCAGACCACAAGATTTTGGAGGATTCGAGCAGGCGCAGCTTCTGGCAAACTGC
Source organism: uncultured Caldilinea sp. (assembly GCA_937928035.1). Lineage (GTDB taxonomy): Bacteria > Chloroflexota > Anaerolineae > Caldilineales > Caldilineaceae > Caldilinea. The sequence continues at coordinate 3,256 of CALFWA010000107.1, forward strand.
CCTCGTCATGCTGGAAGCATAGCCTAAGGCAAACGCTCTATGTGGTGCAACGCATTCACCGCCGGAGCGTCAATGCGACTGTAGGCGCCGTCTGGCCAGCGAATTTCCAGGGCACGAGGGGGCGCGCCCGACGGGACGCCCAAATGGATACGCGGCGCGTCGCCGCTCAGGTAGCCGCTGCCCACGCGTACATCGCGCATCATCTCCCCTTGATCCGTGACCAGCCGCACCGACGCACCGACGGCGAAAGGATTGGATGAGCCAGGCTGCCGTAGGTCAATGAGCATCGGCGCGCCGCCGCGACAGAGTTGATTCTCAAAGAGTCGCGCCGGCCCGCGCAGATTGTTGACGACGATGTCGAGATCGCCGTCGCCGTCGAGATCGGCCATCACCATGCTGCGTCCGCTGTTGAGCGAATCCAACCGCCAGCCGGGCATGCGCTCAAAGCGGAGCCCCTGTTCATTGCGAAAGGCCTGGTTTTCCTCCACCAGCTCGTGGTCGGGCAGATGGGCGAAGAGCCGCTCTTCGATCATGCCGTTGACGACGTAGAGATCCACATAGCCGTCCAGGTTGAGATCGCCGAATTTGCTGGACCACGCCCAACCTGCGCCGTCAACGCCCCAGTCCGGCGCGTGATTCCAGTAGCGGCCATCCGCGCCGCGCACAAGCAGGACGTTTTCCATGATCTGCGGGTCGGCGGCGACGCGCGCCTGCACCATGCCGACCATCATGGCCTCCATCATCGGCGTCCAGCCGGCCATCGCCTCGCCGGGATAGGGCTTCATGTCGGCGGCGAAAATCTCAAAGACGCCGTCGTTGTCGACGTCGGCCTGGTCGTAGCTCATGGTGCTGTGCGTCATCGAGACGAGCAAGTGCGTCGCCGCTTGCCAGCCGGCGTCATGGCGCACCCAGGCCATATCGGGCAGGTCGAAGTCATTGCCGACCAGAATGTCCGGTCTGCCGTCGCCGTCCAGGTCTGGGAAAAGGATGGCCAGCGCCTGGGCGGTGGTTGCCAGCGCAGTCATGCGAAAGCGTCCGCCGATATTTTCGTAGTAGAAGACCCCGCGGTGGGTGTCGCCGACGATGTATTCGTTGCCGCGGTCGGTGAGCAGACCGGCGTCGTAGCTGGCGGCGACCAGGTCGAGATCGTCGTCGCCGTCCAGATCCGCCCAGTTGACGACGTAGGCGGGCGCCGAGACCCCCGGCAGCACGCGCCGCACGAAACGACCGTCGCCCTGGTTCTCGAAGTAGTTGAGCGCGCCGGTGTTGCGCGTCAAGACGATGTCCGGCCAACCGTCTGCGTTCACATCCACGATCTTGACGTCGCGCGTTTTTCCTGCAGAGAACGGCTCTTTGCGGAAGCGCAGCCCGCCTTCATTCCAGAAGATGGCGTCGTCGCCGTCGTGATTGCCGAAGACGAGATCGAGATCGCCGTCGCCGTTGAGATCGCCCACTGCAAGGCCGGCCCCGTTGGCCTCGAACATCTGCACCATGCCGCTCTCCACTCCGGTGACATGGTCGAGCGTATGCGTGATAAAGCGGTCGGTGCAGCCCTCCGGCTCGACAAGCGAGATAAAGCGATGCGCGACGGGGCGGAGCGAATCCTGTGAAGTCGCCTGAGACGGTGGAATTCCCAGCAACAGCAACCCCACAAAAAGAAACGTCAGGAGAACGTTGCGCTGACGGATGAAACGCCGATTTTCTGAATATGACCTAGGGGGCGCAAAACTCATGACGCTATTGTATCATTAGGGGGTGGAATGCGCACAGAGGCGCAGAAAGGCAGTTTCTTTTAGAACGTTTGTTTGATGCAAAGGAGCATACCGCAATGACGCACCTAACGCCGATGACCATGGGGCAACAGTTTGGCCGCCGTTCGTGGGCCGAACCCTGGAAGATCAAGATGGTCGAGCCAATCCGGTTGCTCGACCGCGCTGGCCGCGAGCGCGCCATCGCCGAGGCGGGCTACAACACCTTTTTGCTGCGCTCAGAGGATGTTTACATCGATTTGCTCACCGACAGCGGCACCAACGCCATGAGCGACCGTCAATGGGCGGGCATGATGCTCGGCGACGAAGCCTACGCTGGCAGCCGCAATTTTTATCACCTAGAAGCAGCAGTGCAGAAGTACTACGGCTACAAATATCTGGTGCCGACGCATCAGGGGCGCGGGGCCGAGCACCTGATCAGCAAGGCGCTGATCAAGCCAGGCGACGTCATTCCCGGCAACATGTATTTCACGACGACCCGGCTGCACCAGGAGCTGGCGGGCGGAACCTTCGTGGACGTGATCATCGACGAGGCGCACGACCCCGCCAACCTGCACCCCTTCAAGGGCAACGTCGATCTCGGGAAACTTGAAGACCTCATTAAGCGGGTCGGTCCAGAAAAGATTCCCTACGTCAGTCTGGCAGGCACGGTCAACATGGCGGGCGGCCAGCCGGTGAGCATGGCCAACGTCAAGGCGCTGCGCAACCTATGCGACCGCTACGGCATTCGCATCTATCTGGACGCCACGCGGCTGGCGGAGAACGCCTGGTTCATCCAGCAGCGCGAGGAGGGGTGTCAAGACAAATCCATCGCCGCCATTGTCAAGGAATTCTGCTCCTACACCGACGGCGCGTGGATGAGCGCTAAGAAGGATCACCTGGTCAACATTGGCGGCTGGCTGGCGATGAACCACGAAGACTTTTATGAGACGGCGCGCAATTTGGTTGTCATCTACGAAGGGCTCCACACCTACGGCGGCATGGCCGGCCGCGACATGGAGGCGCTCGCCATCGGCATCGAAGAGGCGCTGCAGGACGACTACATGAACGCGCGCATCGGCCAGGTGCACTATCTGGGCGAGCTGTTGAGCGACTGGAACATCCCGATCGTGAAGCCGGTGGGCGGCCACGCCGTCTTTCTCGATGCGAAGGCCATCTACGCTCACATCCCGCAAGATCGCTTCCCGGCGCAGACGCTGGCTGCCCAGCTTTATCTGGACTCCGGCATTCGCTCAATGGAGCGCGGAGTCGTCAGCGCCGGTCGCGACCCGGTCACCGGCGAGCATCGCTATCCGAAGCTGGAGCTGGTGCGGCTGACCATCCCGCGTCGCGTCTACACGCAGGCGCACATGGATGTCGTCGCCGAGGCGGTCAAGGCGGTCTACGACGAGCGAGAAAAGGTGCACGGCCTGCGCATGGTCTATGAGCCGAAGTATTTGCGCTTCTTCCAGGCGCGCTTCGAGCCGCTTTGATCTGGATCGACGACGCTCGGCGTCATCTCTTGAAGCCGCCACACCCCAAGGCCAATCGATAGATTGAACGCTCTCATCCTCCAGGAAGCCCAGAGCTTCCTGGAGGATAACGCTCCAGATCTGTGCTCACGAGAAATTAAGAGGTCGGCTCCCCGATGCGCAACCACGCCCAATCCATGAAGTCCTCCAGATCGCCGCTGAGGCTGGCCAGCAGGTCGAGCAGGCGCCGACGCATCTCGTCGTCGGCGTTCCACAGCCTGCGTTGGATCGCCTCCAACAGGCGCTGGACGATCTCCCGCAGCGCCCAGGGATTGCTGCGCCGCAGGAAAGCTTGCATTTCGGCGTCAAAGGCGTAACGCTCGGCGACCTCGGCGTACATCCAGTCCTCCACGACGTCGGAGGTGGCGTCGTAACCAAAAAGATAATCCACGGTCGCCGCCATCTCCAGCCCGCCTTTGTAGCCGTGGCGAGTCATCGCCTGCAGCCACTTGGGATTGACGACGCGCGCGCGAAAGACGCGCGCGGCTTCTTCCTTCAGGCTGCGCACGCGCACGCGCGCCGGATCGCTGGAGTCGCCGAAGTAGGCGAGCGGCGGCTTGCCGCTCAGGGCGCGAATGGCCGCAATCATGCCGCCGTGATATTGGAGGTAGTCATCATAGGTGAAAAGGTCGTGTTCGCGGTTGTCCTGATTCTTGACCGCCGCCTGGGTGGTGCGCAGCGCAGCGGTGAAATCTTCATAGGCTGTCGCCCCCTCTTCTTCTCGAGTGTAGGCGTAGCCGCCCCAGGTCACGTACGCGCGGGCGAAGTCCTGCACGTCGCGCCAGTTGCCCGCCTCGATCAAGGGCAGGATGCCTGCGCCATAGGCGCCGGGCTTGCTGCCGAAGATGCGGTAGCGCGCCCGTCGATCGGCCTCCTGCGACGGCGCGCCCTCGCGCGTCAGCTCGGCCATGCGTTCCAGATAGAATTTGCGCGGGAAATTCTGCTCCAACGGTTCATCGAGGTCGATCACCCGCTGGGCGGCTTCATCTAGCAGAGAGACTAGATGCGGGAGGCCGTCTCGGAAAAAGCCGGTGATACGCGGGATGACGTCCACGCGTGGGCGGCCTAGCTCCGCCAGCGGGATCACCTCCAACCCGATGACCCGACGATTCTCCTGACGCCAGATCGGCCGCACGCCGAGCAACGCCAGCGCCTGGGCAATGTCGTCGCCCTGGGTGCGGATGGCGGTCGTGCCCCAGACGCTGAGGCCCACCCGCTGTGGATACTCCCCGCGCTCGCTGCGATAGCGCTCGATCAGTTCTTCCGCCAGCCGACGCCCCACCTCCCAGGCCGTCGGGCTGGGCAGGC
>CALFWA010000108.1 GCA_937928035.1 uncultured Caldilinea sp.
GCTTGGTCAGGCGCTCTTCAGCTGGCCTCCTCCCGACGGCTATCCCGACACCAAAGAGCGCTGGACGGGCACTATGACCATCCTGCAACGCTGGCGCATCTGCAATTGGCTGATGGACGGCTGGAAGATCGGCGGCGAGGGTGAAGATAAGAACAACCTTCGGATCGATTGTATCGCTCAGACGCCTACCAATATCCGAAAACCCACAGCTCTGGTCGATTTCTGGTCGCATCGCACCCTTGGTCGCCTGCTGCCGACGGAAGAGCGCCAACCGATCGTGGAGTTCATGGCCGCCGGCCGCAATCCCGACCAGGACCTGCCCGCCGACCAGATCGCAGAGCGCCTGCGCTTTATGGTGGGACTAATTTTTATGTCACCTTCGTTCCAGTGGCGATGAATGCGGCGTTTCAAAACAAGGAGAATCAGCGCACATGTTCAAACCAACGCGACGCGGCTTTTTGGTCGGTTGCTCCGCGGCAATTGCCGCCTGGGGCAGCGGGCTGAGTTTTACGGCTTTCGGCAGCGCCGAAGCTGAACCCAATCAAAACATCATCGTGGTGATTTTCCTGCGCGGAGGCATCGACGGACTCAGCGTCGTCTTCCCGATCGACGGACCCGACCGGGGATATTATCAGTCGAAACGACCGTCGCTGGCCATCCCGACCAGCGGCGACAACGCCGCCCGCCTCCTCAACGACCGCTTTGGCCTGCATCCCGGCGCAGCCGCCCTGCATGAACTCTACCAGGACGGCAAGCTGGCGATTGTACACGCAACCGGCCTGACCAGCGACACGCGCAGCCATTTCGACGCCATGCAGTACATGGAGCTAGGCACTCCAAACAGCAAGAGCATCGGCACCGGCTGGTTGACCCGTCATCTGCAATCCGCCGAAAGTCTGCCCGCCGAAATCGTCATGCCGGCGGTGGCGGTCGGCAATCTGCAACCCACCTCGCTCTTCGGCAGCCGCGAGAGCGTGGGCATGACCACACCCAACGACTTCAGCTTCGGCGGGCACTGGCGCTATGGCGAATGGCAGCGCTCCGCCATGCGCAAGATGTACAGCGGCGCCTCCTCCTGGCTGCATCAGGCGGGCTTGCAGACGCTCGACGCCATCGACGTGATTGAAAGGGCCAATCCGCAAAGTTACACGCCGGGCAACGGCGCCGTCTACCCGAACACCAACTTTGGTCGCAGCTTGCAGACGGTGGCCCAGGTGATTCGCCTCCAGTTGGGCCTGCGCGTGGCGACGCTCGACCTCGGCGGATGGGACACGCACGAGTATCAGGGCGGCGCTGGCGGCGGTTATTTCCGCTCGAAGCTGGAAGAGTTGAGCGACGGCATCGCCGCCTTCCTGCTCGATCTCAGCAACGACAACGGCACCGACCACACGAAGCGTATCACGGTCGTCGTGATGAGCGAATTCGGCCGCACGTTTCAGGAGAACGGCAGCCGCGGCACCGACCACGGACACGGCAACATTATGCTGGTGGCGGGCGGCGCCGTCAACGGCGGGCAGGTCTTCGGGGAATGGCCTGGCCTGGCGACGGATCAACTGTACGATCGTCGCGATCTCGCCATCACGACCGATTACCGCCGCGTGCTCAGCGAAATCCTGATCCGACGGCTCGGCAATCCGAAACTGGGCGCAGTGTTTCCAGGATACACCGGCTATGAGCCGTTGGGCGTGGTGCAAGGCGCAGACCTCGAAGTCGATTACGGCTCTTCGACGCCGACGCCCACGCCTTCCCCGACGCCGGGACAGTCGCCAAGCAACCGCATTTACCTCCCGACGGTGCAACGATAATCGCGGCCACTTCGTCACCAAGGCACGTTGCGCCAGAGGCGTGAGAACCACATCCGCGCAAGTCACCGCCTCTGGCGCAACGATTTCATTCGTCATTGGCGCATGCCATGCCTTCGGCATGACCACCCAGGCATGACTACCCAAATGTACGCAAAAGTTCGATCACACGCGCAGCGGCGGGCGTCCGCGCATCGACCGGCTCGAAGTGGCCTGTGTTGTCCAGCGGCGCCAGCCGGGCATCATCTCCGGCGTGCACGGCAAACTGCACATACGCCTCAACCAGATCGATGGGGACAATGGCGTCGTTGCGCCCATGGAGGTGAATGTGCGGGACGCCAAGCGGGGTCAGCGCAGCGGGCGACGCCTGGGCGTAGCGTTCGGGAACTTCCTCGGGAGCGCCGCCTAGCAGATTCTTGATGGCGTCATCGCACACTGCGCGTTCGGCGGCCGCAGCCAGGTCTGGAATGCCGGCGATCGAGAGCGCGCCGCGCAGGGGCAATGGATCGGACGTGAAGAGCGGGCTGTGACGTGGCAGGCGCGCACGTCCGGCCAGCCAGAGCGCTAAGTGCCCACCAGCCGAGTGACCGGCTGCGATCACGCGATGCAGGTCAAGCGCATGAACATCCGCCAACGTGCGCAAAAAGTCGAGCGCGGCGCCAACGTCCTGAAACGTCGTCGGCCAGCCACCGCCTTCGCCCAAACGACGATACTCGATGTTCCACACCGCAATTCCATGCGCTGCGATCGCCTGCGCCAGCTGTCCGAGCGGCCCGAGGCCGAATTCCGCCTGCCAACACCCCCCGTGAATCAGCGTCACGACCGGATGCGGCCCCGGCGACGATGGGAGATAGAGGTCGCCGAACTGGCCGACGTGGTGGCCATAAAACCATCGGCGGCTGGCCGGAACGAGAGGCAGCCGCCGATAGGCTTCGACTGTAAGCGGTGAGCGAGCGCCCACGTCCTCCACTCTCGCCGATCTCCGAACGATTCGTCACTTCGCCGCCATGCGTTGCGGCGCGCCCTGCGCCTGATCGCTCTTCATATGGCAGTTCTTGTATTTCTTACCGCTGCCGCACCAGCAAGGGTCATTGCGGCCGAGCTGCTGTCCACTTTTGCGCACCGTTTGGGGCTTGCCGTCGCCGCCGTCGCGATTGGTGCGAATGTTGCGTGCAATGGGAGCAAAGAGCGGCGTCTGCTGCGCTTGCGCCTGCGGCTGCAACGCCAGAGAGAACACAGCGCGCACCGTGTCGCTGCGAATGGCGTCGATCATTTCGCTGTACATTTCAAACGCCTCGCGCTTGTACGCCACCACCGGGTCCTGTTGCGCCAGCGCGCGCAGCCCGATGCCCTCGCGCAGGCGGTCGAGGTCGGTCAGATGGCGCACCCAGCGGCTGTCCACCGCCATCAGCATCAACTGTTTTTCGGCGCTGCGCATCAGCTCTTCGCCGATCTCTTTCTCTTTGGCTTCGTATGCCTGCAAGGCAAGGGCGATGGCGTCCGCCTCGATCTCGCTGCGCTTCTTGTTTTCCCAGCGTGCGGGCGAGAAGTCGGGCGGGAGGTGATGGACGAGGGCGCGCAACGCCTGCGCCAGCTCCTCCAGCTCCCACTCATCTTCAAGGTCGGCGGCGGTGTACTGCGCCACCATCTTGCGCACCTCATTGGCGATCATGTCTTCGATCGTCAGGCGCAGCGAAGGCTCGGTGAGGATGCGCCGGCGCTGTTCATAGATGCGGTTGCGCTGTTCGTTGACCACTTCGTCGTAGCGGAGCACGTGTTTGCGGATGTCGAAGTTGTAACCTTCGACCTTGGTTTGAGCGTTCTCGATCGCCTTGTTGACCAGCCCCGCCTCGATCGGTACGTCATCCTCGACGCCGAGCCGCGCCATGATGCCAGCGATGCGCTCCCCGCCAAACTTGCGCATGAGCTCGTCTTCCAAGCTCAGATAGAAGCGGCTGGAGCCGGGGTCGCCGAGACGGCCGGCGCGACCGCGCAACTGGTTGTCGATGCGCCGCGCCTCGTGGCGTTCGGTGCCGATCACATGCAGCCCACCCAGTTGGCGCACCAGCTCACGGTCGCGTTCGACGGCGCGCCATTGCTCGGTGAGCACCTGCGCCCACCGGTCGCTGTAGATTGTCGTAGGGTCTTGCCCGCGCTTAAGCATGTCAACGGCGCGGTTCCACTCGCTCTGGCGAATGGTGGAGAGGTCGAACTGCTCCTTGCGCAGTTGTTCGCGCGCCAATCCTTCGGCGTTGCCGCCCAAAAGGATGTCGACGCCGCGACCGGCCATGTTGGTGGCGATGGTGACGGCGCCTGGCCGTCCGGCCTGGGCGATGATCGTGGCCTCGCGCTCGTGGTTTTTGGCGTTGAGCACCTCATGCGGGATGCCGTTGCGCTTGAGCAGGTTGCTCACGTATTCGCTGGTCTCGATCGCCACCGTGCCGACCAGCACCGGTCTGCCCTGGCGGTGCTTTTCCTTGATGTCTTCCAGCACCGCCTTGAACTTGGCCTCTTGCGTCCGGTAGACCAGGTCGTCAAGGTCTTGGCGGATCACCGGCTTGTAGGTCGGAATTTGCACCACTTCGAGATCGTAGATGCGCTGGAACTCTTCCTCTTCAGTCTTGGCGGTGCCGGTCATGCCCGCCAGCTTGTTGTACATGCGGAAGTAGTTCTGGAAGGTGATCGTGGCCAGCGTCATCGACTCTTTCTGCACCTTGACGCCCTCTTTGGCCTCAATCGCCTGGTGTAGACCCTCGGCGTAGCGCCGTCCTTCCATCAAGCGGCCCGTGAATTCATCGACGATGATCACCTCGTTGCCGCGCACGATGTAGTCGCGGTCGCGATGGTAGAGGGCCACGGCGCGCAGCGCGTTGTCGAGATAAGGCAACATCTCAAAGTGCTCAGGGTCGTAGAGATTGTCGATCCCAAGTGTGCGTTCGACGTAGGCGATACCCTCCTCGGTCAGCGTCGCCGTCATCTCCTTTTCGTTGACGACGTAGTGCTTCCCCGGCGTCAGGCGCTTGGCGAGATTGGCGAACTGCACGTAGTAGTCGGAGCTTTCCCGCGCCTCGCCGGAGATGATCAGCGGCGTGCGCGCTTCGTCGATCAGGATGTTGTCCACCTCATCGACGATGGCGTAGTGCAGCTCGCGTTGCACCACCTGGCTGATATCGCGCACCATGTTGTCGCGCAAGTAGTCAAAGCCGAACTCGTTGTTGGTGCCGTAGGTGATGTCGGCGAGATAGGCCTCGCGCCGCGTGATCGGCTTCAGATACTGGAAGCGGTCGTCGGCGTTGGGAAACTCCGGATCGAAGAGAAAGCTGGCCTGGTCGGGGTGGCCGGCGCTGTTTTGAATGACCGCTGCGCTCAGGCCCAGCATGTGGTAGATCGGCCCCATGAGCTGAAGGCCGACTTTCGACAGATAGTCGTTGGGCGTGACCAGGTGCACGCCGTGGCCGGTCAAGGCGTTCAGATAGAGCGGCAGCGTGGCGACCAGCGTCTTGCCTTCGCCGGTCTTCATCTCGGCGATGCGACCGCTGTGCAGCACCATGCCGCCGAGCAGTTGCACATCGTAATGGCGCAGGCCGGTGGTGCGCTTGCTGGCCTCGCGCACGGCGGCGAACGCTTCGGGCAGAATCTCCCAGAGGATTTTCTCCTCTTCCTTGCGCAGCTCCTTTTTCAGCCGTTCGACTTCCACGCGGGCGAATTTCTGGTTTTCCGTGCCCAGCACGGCCAGATATTCTTGCTCGGCCTCAGCCAGCGCCTCGCGAATTTCCGCCGTAGCTTCGGCGATGCGCTCCTTAAAGCGCTGCGTCATGGCGCGCAGCTCGTCGGCGCTCTTGCGCTCGAATTCTTTTTCCAGGCCGTTGATCCGCTCAACGATCGGACGATACTTTTTGAGCACCTTCTCGTTCGGATCACCGGTGATTGTGTAATAAAGTTTTTTGAACATGTGAGAACACCTTTATCCATCGACTGCCCGGTGGTCGGCGCAACTTGTGGGTCAACGCAAAGGACCGGCAGTCGTTCTTCTGCAACGCGCGCCGCTCTGACAAGACGGCGTTTTTCCCAGCAAATATGTATTGTACCATGCGCGACGCCACGGTCAATGTAAGCGCAATGCAGATGCCGGAGGCGCGCCTGGAGCCCCAGCTGAAACCAAAGGTTTTCGGAAGACATGGAGCCTCCTACGCATGCTCATTGAGGCAAGACGACTCTGGGGCCAGCTTCGTTCCTTACCCTTGTTGCGTTGGCGTCTGTGGTATACTTGCGAGCGGATTGAGCGTGCATCCGCCCATCATCCAAAGCTTGAACACGCTATGAAGTTTGACGCTTACCTGCTCACAGGCGATCTGCGCCAGATGCCTGCGCTGGTCGCCGCCATCGAAGCCGCCGGCTTCGACGGCGTGTGGACGGCAGAAACTGCCTACAACCCCTTTCTGCCGCTGGTGTTGGCGGCGGAGCACACTCGGCGCATCTCGTTAGGCACGGCAATCGCCGTGGCCTTTGCACGTTCGCCGACAACGCTGGCGCACATCGCCTGGGATTTGCAGCGCTACAGCCAGGGACGTTTTTTGCTCGGGTTGGGGACGCAGGTGAAAGCCCACGTCGTGCTACGCTACGGCATGCGCTGGGAGAAGCCTGTGCGCCAGATGCGGGAGACGATCGAGGCGATCCGGGCCGTTTGGGAAAGCTGGCGCAAGGGCGGAACGTCGCTCAACTACCGGGGAGAGTTTTACACGCTGCGACTGATGACGCCCTTCTTCGCCGAGCCGCCGCTGGAGCATCCGGACCCGCCGATTTACATCTCGGCAGTGAACGAGCAGATGCTCCGTCTGGCGGGCAGCCTGTGCGAGGGGGTGCACATTCACCCCTTTCATTCGGTGAAATACCTGCGCGAGTACGCCTGGCTGCATCTGCGCGAGGGGATGCGCAGCGCAGGACGTTCTCGTCTCCACTTCACGGCGGTGGCGGCCGTATTTGTAATCCCGACCGACGGCGAAAAGCCCGCTGGCGTCTACGAGCGCTCGGTGCGCGAGCAAATTGCCTTTTATATGAGCACGCCCGCCTATCGCACGATCGTTGACCTGCACGGCTGGACGGCGACTGCGGAGCAACTCAGCCTCATGGCGCGACAAGGAGCATGGCAGGCGATGGGCGAGCGGATCACCGATGAAATGCTCGACGCCTTCGCCGTCACAGGAGGCTGGGCGGCCTTGCCCGGCCTCATTCAACAGCGTTACGCCGGTCGCCTGCTCGACCGCGTCGCCTACTATTTGCCCTACATTCCCGGCGAAGAGCAGGAAGGGTGGGCGGCG
>CALFWA010000109.1 GCA_937928035.1 uncultured Caldilinea sp.
GCCGCGCGCGGAGAAAAAGCCGTCCACGTAGCGCTCCGCATTCCAGGCCGGAAAGCGGCTGCGCAATTTCTCGCTGTCCATGCGTTCTGGCCGGTGGCCTTCTGCGATCAGTGCATGGTAGCTCTCGTACAGATACTCCCCCGGCTGCATAGGCTGACGCGCCATCATCAGCACGCCGGTGTTGTGGTAAAGAGTTTCTCCAAATTCTTCATTCCAGGCCAAAAAGCCGTCGATCGAACGATCCGCCATATGCAGATACTGGCGATCGGCGCCGTACTCCATGCGCACCACCTTGCTGACGTCCGTGGATGCGGCCAGCGGGTGAGGGATGGGGCCTGGATCGATCAACGTGACGGTGTAGCCTCGACGTCGCAGCTCCAGGGCAGCGGTGACGCCAAAGACGCCCCCGCCTACGATGAGGATGTCGCTTGCAGCATTCATGGTTCACATAAAGGGTTGTTGCGTATTGCGCTTTTTGTTTATGCGATCGAAGGCTCCATAAGTCGGAGAGTGCGCGCTGCGAGCTACGCTGCCAGGGAAGAACGGCCTGAACAGGCGCAGCTCGCAGCTATGCGTTGCCGACAGTCCTACCGAAGGGGCGGCTGCGGCGGCCGTGCAGGGGTCGCTGTCGTCTTTTGACCCTCTCCGGGCCCGGCGCCGTTTTCCGACTGTCCGGCGAAGATGTTCTGCATAGTGCCCAGCGCGCCGAGGATGGCGGTCGCCTCGTAGGGGATGAAGAGTTTCGACGCCTGGCCGTTGGCGACGACCTTGAGCGCCTCCAGATATTGGATGGCAATCACGCGCTCGTCGGCGTTGGCGTTGCGGATAGCGTTAAAGACGGTCGTGATGGCATTGGCCTGGCCGGCCGCCTCCACTTCGAGCTTGTAGCGTTCGGCGTCCGCCACGCGACGAACCGCCTCAGCCTCGCCCTCCGCCTGCAGAATGCGTGCAGCGCGCGTGCCTTCGGCCTCGAGGATCTGGGCGCGCTTGTCGCGTTCGGCCTTCATCTGTCGATGCATGGCCGCAGTGACGTCCGCCGGTGGATCGATGCGCTTGATCTCGACGCGCACCACGCGCACGCCCCACTTATCGGTGGCGTCGTCGAGCACGGCGCGCAACTTGGCGTTGATCATCTCGCGCGAGGTCAGCGCCTCATCCAACTCCGTCTCGCCGATCACGTTGCGCAGATTGGTCTGCGCCAGCTTGGTGGCGGCGTTGTAGAAATCGGCCACGTTGTAGGTCAGCTTCACCGGATCGGTCGCTTCATAGTAGACGATCGCATCCACGGTCACGACCACGTTGTCTTTGGTGATCACTTCCTGGGGCTGCACATCGACCACCTGCTCGCGCATGTCCACCTTGCGCATGACATCGATGAAGGGGATGATAAAATTCAACCCCGGCTGCGCAGTGCGCAGATAGCGGCCCAGTCGTTCCACTACGCCCTTCTCGTACGGCGCCACAATGCGTATGCCCATTGCAGCCAGCAAGAAGACCAGCAGCAAGAGCAGACCTAGAACAGTCACCACCAGTGCGAATTCCATGTTGCCTCCTGTCTATAGAACCCAAACGAAACGTTTCGTGCTGCATCAATCCTCGGCCAGAGTGTGTGCCGGATCTGGCCGGACGATGAGACGCGTGCCATCGATGCGCAACACTCGAATGATAGCGCCCTTTGGAATCACGCCGCCGTCCTCCGACACAGCTCGCCACTCCTCGGCGTCGACGCGCACCATGCCGGTCCCCAGCGGTGGGTTGATCTCAATGAGCACCACTCCTGGCCTGTTCAAAACCCGATCGCTCGCCACAAAATTTGGGGTGCGCTCGGTCAGCCGCTTGGCGATGGGACGGGTCAACAGCACAGCGACGCCTGAAGCCAGAATGAACACAAAAATTTGCAGAAAAGGGTCCAGCCCCAGATAGGCGGAGAGCGCCGCCACGCCCGCCCCTACGCCGAAGCAAAACAAAAAGAAACCCGACGTGAACAACTCGGCAATCATGAAAATAATCGCCAAAGCCATCCATCCCCACATCCAGTACTCGTTCATCGCTATGCTCGCCTCCCAATTGTCTGTAGACGGCGCTATCTGGAATGTTACGCCCCCATTGTAGCTCGTTCTTACACTCGCTCGCTGACCCGGCGCTGACATCGGCTGGACAACTGCCCTCCCATGAACTCACTGCATGGCGCGCAACTCCAGAAAACGCACTTTACCGGCGCCGGCATCGATCACAACCTCAGCCTCCAGACGGCCTCGCGGGCTGTGCAACTGCGCCACGGTGCGTTCCACGCCGTCGCCCTTGACGATCGCCTCCATCGAGCAAGGGCCGTAGAGCAGGTTCACCAGGCGCAGATGGTCGAGAAGGGTGCGACGATCCACGCCCGGCGCCGCCAGCCTGGAAATGCGGCGCATCGTCGGCGCCGCGATGGCCTCCAGCAGCTGCTCCAATGTTTTCTGCATGGTCTCGTTTGGCGGCAGCACCGACTCGACGGTCAGATGCTGCACGCGCGAGGGAACAGTGGGCGCCAGCGTCACCCAGACGTTGCACCAGCCGCGCTCGCCTGTCATGCGCCACTCCCCGCGCAAAGGGTTGTTGACTCGGATGGGACCGTCAATGCGCAGCGCACCATGCCGGCTGCGCAGCGTCTCCACCCGGCGGCGCCATTCCTCGCGCGACGTATCGAGGAAAAAATTCTCTGCGACCAGACGATCGGCCAGCGCATCGTCCCACCGTTGCAGCAGACAGCTCACCTCCGCCTGCGCCTTAAGCAGCGCCGCCGCGGGTTGCGTCGGGCGCGGTCGAAGTTGCGCTTCCCTCACAAGCCGCCGCAGGAGCTCCATGGCGAAGGGCCCCGCTGCGGCGTAGGTGATGTTGGCGAGGGCCACCACTCCGACATCTCGTTCGGGAAGCCACACCATGTGGGAACCAAAACCGGGCAGACCGCCCCCATGTCCGATGACGCGGCCCAAGTCTGAAGATTCCATCACAAACAAGCCGTACCCATAGCCACCCGTCTCGCAATGGAGCGGCTCGCCGATTTTGACGGGAGCAATTTTCGGTGCGCGCAACGCAGCGCATTGTTGCATCTCGCGCAGCGAACTGCGTCGCAGCACGGGGTGCTCTTCGTCGTTGCGCGGGGGCCACGCCGAAAGCATGAATGCCACCCAGCGCGCCAGATCCCTCACCGACATATACAGGCCGGCGAAGGCGGCGGCGTCTCCTTCACAACGCATCCAGGCCAGCGACTCTTCGACGAGCGCGCCGTTCATCGACCGGTAGCCGCGGGCGACGGGTTGCCCGGCCTCCTCGCGATTCCAACATGCGTCGACCATGTGCAGAGGACGAAGAATGCGCCGAGTGACGTATTCTTGAAGCGGCAGCCCGCTCACCCGATGCACCACCCGCCCCAACACCATGTAGGCCAGGTTGGAATATTCAAATTGAACGCCGGGCGCAGTTGCAAACGAGACCCCTTGCGCCAACAGTCTCGAAAATGCAGCATCGTCTAGCGCCAGCTGACGATCGCCCCAGGGATTGTCCTCTGGCCAGCCGGCGGTCATCGTCAGCAGGCGCCGCAACGTCAGACGCGGCGAGTCTGCAGTTGGATAGCAGAGCGACTTCAGCTCCAGCGCATAGCGTTCGGCCGCATCATCGAGCGCCAACAGCCCGGCGTCGCGCAGCTGCAGGATGGCGACCGCAACGACGCTCTTCGTCATCGACGCAATGCGAAAGAGCGCATCCGGTCCGGCGGGAATGTTCGCCTCCCTGTCCGCCAGCCCGACCCCGCCAGCGTGCACCAGCTTGCCGCCCGCCACAATTCCATAGGCCAGGCCTGGCAGCTGCTTCGCCAAAACGTAGTCGCCGGCAAATGCATCGAGTGCAGGAGCAAGCGCAGCGATGCGATTGAAACGGCTCTCGTCAAATTCAGGGGGAGAGGCGAAAGGCATGATGGCTCCTGACGTTGTAGAAAGATTTCGGTTGCACGGCCATTATACCAGATCAAAGTTAAGGTGCTGTTATTAGGAACCCATCGGTTTTCCACTTCCTCCTCTGCATCGTTTTCCGGCTATCCGGCTTTAAAATTTTGTGTTATTGAATCCACCGACATCGATCTCCTCTGGTAGAACACGCGTGCGTTATTTGCAGCTGCGCCGAACGTATGCTATACTTTCTCGTGATACACAATATATCGTACATTTTTCTTATTACTACACAAAATATTGTAGAGAACTATGAAATGTCCCCATTGTGGCCACGACGCCCATCGCGTTATTGATACTCGAACTACGGGCGACGCCATTCGTCGAAGGCGGCAGTGCGAGCAATGTGGACAGCGCTTCACCACCTATGAGCATGTTGCAGCCAATTTGCTGGTTATCAAAAGCGATGGGCGGCGCGAGCCCTTTGATCGTCAAAAAATCTTGTCGGGCATCCAGATCGCAGCCACCAAACGCCCTATCACGCGTGAAGCGATGGAGGCCATGGTCGATCAGATCACAGAAGCCTTACAGGCTGTTGGTCGCACCGAGGTGCCGAGTAAATTGATCGGAAGCATGGTGTTGGATCAGCTTGCGCATGTCGATCAGGTGGCGTATATCCGCTTCGCCAGCGTTTATCTCGACATCAACGATCTGAATGAATTGCGCAACGAGATCGACCGGCTGATGGGACGATCGGTCACGCCCCCCGAGCCAGCGCAATCTGCAGCGATGTAAAACTTTGAAAAGAAAAACTAGCCAGGCGACGTCTGCATCGAAGCGGACGCCCGATCGAAGGGGTGATTGGCTTGCAAGAGCAGCGGAGGTCGCCAGGGTTATTTTTTGTCTCTTGTTTTCAGGTTTGATTCGGATTGATTCAGAAGGAGACGGCATCTATGTCCCAAAAGCTGCCTACCGCAACGGATTTCATAACGGGTGCGAGCGAAGCGGCGCAGGCGCAACGCGCGTACACCGTGATCGAAACGGTCAAGGGCCAGCGCCAGTTCATCGTTTGCCCAGAGTACGTCAGCGACGCCGCCATCCGGCTCAGCGAAAACAGCATCAAAGTGTTGCAGAAGCGCTATCTCCGTCGCGATTACGACGGCTCCTATCTGGAGACGCCGGCGGGCATGTTCTATCGCGTCGCCTATCACATCGCCCAGGTGGAGCGTCAGCACGGGGGAGACGTTGAGGCCATCACAAAGGCGTTCTATGATCTTCTGGCGGAGCGACGCTTCTTTCCCAACAGCCCGACGTTCACAGGCGCGGGCACGCCGCTTGGTCAGCTCGCCGCCTGTTTTGTGCTGCCCATCGCCGACGACATGGGCAAGGAGCAGGACGGCATCTTCAGCACGCTGCGCGTCGCTGCGCTGATTCAGCAGACCGGCGGCGGCAACGGCTTTTCGTTCAGCCGGCTGCGCCCTAAGAATGACATCGTGCACACCTCGGCCGGTCGCGCCACCGGGCCGGTCGGCTTCCTGCGCGTGTATGACCAGGCCTTCGGTGAGATTGCCCAAGGCGGCAGCCGCCGCGGCGCCAACATGGGCGTGTTGCGCGTCGATCACCCGGACATTGAAGAGTTCATCGAATGCAAAGCGGAAGAGGGGAAGATCAGCAACTTCAACATCTCTGTGGCGATCACCGACGAGTTCATGCGCGCCGTGCGCGACGACAAGGACTTCGACCTGCGCAACCCACGTGACGGCAAAGTCTGGAAGACCGTGCGCGCTCGCGACCTCTTCGCCAAGATCGTCAAATTCGCCCACCACAACGGCGAGCCGGGCGCACTTTTCATCGACACCGCCAACCGCTCCAATCCGGTGCCCCATCTCTATGAGCTGGAGGCGACGAATCCGTGCGGAGAGCAGTGGCTTGGCCCCTACGAAAATTGCTGCCTGGGGTCGATCAACCTGGCCAACCACGTGACGACAGACGCCAACGGTGTGCCCGTCGTCGATTGGGCGTTGCTCGAACGCACGATCCGCGAGAGCACCCACTTCCTCGATAATGTCGTCAGCGCCAATGCCTACGTGCCCGCAGTGCCGCAGGTGGCGGAGGCCGCCCACCGGGCGCGGCGCATCGGCCTGGGCATCATGGGATTGGGCGACATCATGTACAAGCTCGGCGTCCGCTACGGCAGCGAGGAAGGTCAGGAGTTCGCCGCGCAGATTATGGAGTTCGTGCGCTACCACGCCATGCAGCGCAGCATCGAGCTGGCAGCGGAGCGCGGTCGTTTCCCGGCGTTCGAGGGAAGCATTTACGATAAGAATCGTCCCGGCGGCATGGCGTGGCAGCCGCCCAAGCCGCTGCGCCCCTTCACGCGCAAGTGGGGGCGCCCGGCGCTGGACTGGCAGCGCATCGTGCGCGGCCTGGAAGAGCACGGCATCCGCAACGCTGCGCAGACCACCGTGGCGCCGACCGGCACGATCGCCACCGTCGTCGGCTGCGAAGGCTACGGCTGCGAGCCGGTCTTTGCGCTCGGCTACATCCGCCACTTCAAAGACGGCGACAACGACGTCGAGCTGGTCTACACCAGCCCGCTCTTCGAGCAGGCGCTGGACGCCACCGACCTCAGCGAAGCGGACAAGACGCGCATCAAGCATTACGTCGCCACCTATGGCTCCTGTCAGGCGCTAGACGAGCTGCCGGAGCACATTCGCCACACCTTCGTCGTCAGCAGCGACATCACAGCGGAGGAACACGTCCTGATGCAGGCCGCCATCCAGGCTTTCACCGATAACAGCATTTCCAAGACCTGCAACTTCCCGGAAGACGCCACCGAAGAGGACGTGGCCAAGGCGTACATGTTGGCGTGGGAGACCGGCTGCAAGGGGTTGACCGTCTACGTCACCGGCAGTCGCGAGCAGGTGGTGCTGGAGACGAAAGCCACGAAGCAGAAAAAGAAAGAGGAGCCGGCGGCCGGAGCCGAAACGGCGCTCGCCGCCAAAGGCCATTACGTCAATGGGCAGGCGGAGGGCGATGCGGGGCACGGCGTGCTAGAGTTTCGCCACGCCATGATCAAACGGCCGCGCCCTGTCAAGCTCCACGGGGCCACCTATCGCAAGGAGACGCCGCTGGGCACAGCCTATATCACCGTGAACAGCGACGAACACAACGAACCGTTCGAGGTCTTTTTAAACGTCGGCAAGGCCGGCACGGAAGTGATGGCGGTGAGCGAGGCGATGGGGCGGCTGATCAGCCTGATCCTACGCATGCCGGGCGCATTGCCGCCTTCCGAGCGCCTACGCTGGGTGATCGACGAGCTGGCGGGCATCGGCGGCGGGCGACCGTTAGGCTTCGGCGCCAATCGCGTCCGTTCGCTGCCCGACGGCATCGCCCAGGTGTTGGCCGAGCATCTCAGCGAGCTGCCCCCCACCGAGGAGAAGCCGCAGGCCGAGCAGCTGGCGTTGCCGATTGCCGCCAAACCGATCGGCGACATTTGCCCGGAGTGCGGCGAGGCGAGCTTTCTGAACGTCGAAGGATGCCGCAAGTGCGCCGTGTGCGGCTACAGCGAGTGTTAAGTCGTTAACGGCGCAGCGTCTTCCGGGAAGTCAAGCTTCCCGGAAGACGCTGTGAAGGCGTCATCTGCTTGGCGATCGGCGTCATCGGTCATGACGCTTTTGCGTTTCTTGGACAAAACCAACCTCTGTTTAGCTCCTTGCCGGCTTTGCAACAGCTTTGAAACTCGACAGCAAATGGTTTGCCCATCGACTGCACCGCCGGATCGCAACTTTGTCCAAATTCGATGGACGATGATTTTTCAAAGCTGCGATCCGCATCATCTTTGTACAAGCCGTCAATCCACCAACCACAACACCTGATAAGGGGCCAGGACCACTGTTTCCGCGGCCAGCGCCAGTTCCTGGCCACTGATCAGATCGCGGAAATGGTAGCCTGCCCCATACAGGCGCACCTCGTTGGCGGGGATGGGCTGCGTGTGTTCGGTGAAATTTGCAATCACCAGCACGCGATCTCCATGGGAGCCGGTGCGCAGGTAGGCGAACACATGGTCGTTGCCCAGATGGATGACCTTCATGCGATTGCCGGCGAAGGCGGGCGTCGCCTTGCGCATCTCGATCAGGTGGCGCAGTCCGTTGTAGATGCGCCCTTCGATCGTTGTCGGGTCATGGCGCCGCGCCATCTGCTCCCAGTCGATGCGCGGGCGATGCACCCAGCGGCTGTCCCCTGCTTTGGCCGGGTCCTTGACGTAGCTATAATCGTTGAGCATGCCGACTTCATCTCCCAGGTAGATCAGGGGAACGCCGCCGATGCTGAGGATGATGGCGTTGAGCAGCAAAATGCGACGCACCGCCAGGTCAATCTCGGCCGGGTTTGCGGAATGCAGCGCTGCCTCTAGCCCGGCCAGGGAAGCCAGCGTGCCCGAAATGCGCACGTCGCCGGTGCGCAGGTTCTCCTGGAAGGGCAAGCCCCGCGCAAAGCTCCCCGGGAAGCGCCCCGTGTAAAAGGCGTTGAGAAAGCGGCGGTGGTCGTAGCCGTTGATCCCTAAAGCAGCCGCATCGCCGTCGTCAAAGGTCCAGCCGATATCGTCATGGCAGCGGATGTAGTTGACCCAGGCGCAATCTTCCGGGATGGCGAAGCGGTAGCTCATGGAATGGCGGAGCAGACGCACCTCGCGCGTCGCCAGGCTATTCCAAAGCAACGCCATCAAAAGCGGGTTATAGGAGAGCTGGCATTCCTTTGCGTGGATATAGCGCACCACCTCATCGGGATGAACGATCGCCTCCGACTTGAACAGCAAGCTGGGCGCAGCGATGCGCACGACGGCGTTGAAGGCGCGCACCAGCGTATGCGCCTTGGGCAGGTTTTCACAGTTGGTGCCCAGTTCCTTCCATGTGAAGGCCAGCGCGTCCAATCGCAGCACTTCGGCGCCGACGTTGGCCAGAAAGAGCATCTCCGCCGCCATGTCGCGAAAGACCGCCGGATTGTGGTAGTTCAAATCCCACTGGAACGAGTTGAAGGTCGTCCACACCCAGCGCTGCATGTCCGGGCGATAGGTGAAACAGCCGGGATGCTGGTCCGGAAAAATTTCGCGCAGCGTGCGGTCGTATAGGTCGGGCATCGTGCGATCTGGGAAGAGAAAATAGTACTCGGCGTAGTCCTCATCGCCCGCTTGGGCGGCCAGCGCCCAACGATGCTCGTCCGACGTGTGGTTGAAAATGAAATCCAGCACCAGGCTGATGCCTTCCCGCCGCAACTCCGTCGCCAGCAGGCGCAAATCCTCCACCGTGCCCAGGCGAGGATCGACCTGGCGGTAGTCGCTCACCGCGTAGCCGCCGTCGTTGTCGCCTTCCGGTGCCTTAAACAGCGGCATCAGGTGAAGATAGGTCAGCCCCAGCTCTTTGAAGTAAGGAATTTTGGCGCGCATTCCTTGCAGGTCGCCGGCGAAAAGATCGACATAATAGACGCCGCCCAACATCTTCTCCGACTGATACCAGAGGGGATCGCGCTCACGTTGTGCATCGAGCGCCTTCAACTCCTCCGGTCGCTCCAGCCAGGCGCGCGCGGACTCGACCAGCAGGCGCTCCAGATGATAGAGGAAGTCGTAACGATCCCCGTATAGCTCAAAGAGCAGGGAAAAGAGATCGTTGAAATGGTCGTCTAGTCGCCTGCGAAAAGTTTTCCATGCGTCTGTGTTGATGGCGTCGGCGAATTCGGCCTCCAACCGCGGCAACAATCGGGCATAGGTGCGCTGCGCCTCTTTGGGCAAATTCCATTGTGCAGACATGTCGCTCCTCGCTTGGACGTGGTGATCGGTCATCGAGCCGGTTTGGCGGCGATCAGAATAAGATGCTCGCTGGCGCTGGTGTACGTCGCCCCGTCAAAGTCACCCCACACTTCCTCGACGTGCAGACCGGCGATCTGCAACATCAATTCCGCCTCGCTGCGCCAGAGATAGCGCAGCGTGAACGGACAAAGGGTGCGCTGCGTCCGACCGTCGGGAAAGATCTCTTCATAAATGAAAGTCGTCTCTTGAAGCTGCTCCGCCGGATCGACTTTGCGCACGCACCATTTGAGCACTTCGGCGCCGCTCTCTTCGTCCTGCCAACAACCCGCCAGCTCCATGAGACCATCGACGGCGAAAAGCCGTTGCAAATCGGGATTAAAAAGGTCGATCAGCAGCTTGCCGCCGGGCCGCAGGTGACGCGCCGCATTGCGCAACACTGCGATCTGATCGGTGGGTGTGGTGAAATGCATGAGGGTGTTGCTGGTGCAAAAACTGAAAGCAAACGTTTTGACGGGAAGATCATAGGCGCGCAAATCGGCCTGCACCAATTGCGCCTTCAGCGCTCCCCTGTGCAGTTTGCTCGCAGCGCAATCCAACAAAGCAGGGCTAATGTCGACGCCGGTGACCTCGTGACCTGCCTTCACCAGCGGCAACAGCACGCGTCCGGTGCCACACCCAAGCTCTAAAATCGGATCGCCGCACTCGGCTGCCAGCGCTAAGATCGCGTCGATATCGTCGTCATAATAGCGATAATCTTGATCGTAAAAACGGGCGAACCGATCAAATATGCGGCTAGATTCCGGGTAGTTCAATGCGTTCATGCGCCAATCATACCGGCATCGCCGCGCAGGTAAAAATGCAAGACAAGGATGGAGGTGTTGAAAACACCAAAAAAGAGCAACGGAGCGACGCACGTTCGTTGACAAGATACGTGGCAGATGCTACAATTTTATCAGTAGATGGGGAGTAGCCTGCCCAAAAAGGACTGACCAATCGTCAATACGCAACACAAACAACGTTGCCGGTTGGTCGGATGTGGGAACATTGCACAGAGGCAAGACCATCGCGAGGCGTCTCGCGATGGTCTTTTTTTATTGTGGACAATTAGGAGCAGAGCCGTGAAGATGGAACAGCCGCCACGGTGGCACCTTCTTTCTATCGAGACGACCATCAAACAACTTCGCTCAGACCCAGCAAATGGTTTAACTGCGCAACAAGTGGCCGATTTGCAGGCGCACGTAGGGCCCAACGAACTGGCCGAGAGGGCCGAGCGCAGCTCCTGGCGACTGTTGTGGGAGCAGTTCACTGCCACGATGGTGCTGATCCTTATTGCAGCCGGGATGATTTCGCTGTTTTTGCAGAAGTGGCAGGAAGCGGTGGCGATTTTTGCCATCGTAGTGCTGTTTGGCTTGCTCGGCTTCGTGCAGGAATATCGCGCCGAGCGCGCCATGGCTGCGCTCAAAAAGCTCGCAGCGCCCATGGTGCGCGTTCGACGGGAGGGGCAAGTGAAAACGATCTCGGCGCGTGAGCTGGTGCCGGGAGACATTGTCTTGCTTGAGGCAGGCAACTTGGTACCTGCCGACATGCGCCTGCTTGAAACCGTCAATCTCCGCATTCAAGAAGCTACGCTCACCGGCGAGTCGGAAGTGGTTGAGAAGGACGCCAATCCGGTGTTCACCGCCGACGCTCCGCTGGGCGATCGGCGCAACATGGCCTACATGGGCACGGTGGTGACATACGGGCGAGGCGTTGGGATTGTCGTTGAGACCGGCGCCCGCACAGAGCTAGGTAAAATTGCCACGCTGCTGCAAACCGTCGAGCGCGAAGCGACGCCGCTGCAAAGACGGCTGGATCGCTTGGGCAAGGGGCTGGCACTGATGGGGGTGATGATTGCGGCGATCGTCGCCGTATTTGGTCTGTTGCGCGGCGGCACGTTGGGCGAAATGTTTCTCGTGGCTGTGAGCGTCGCCGTCGCCATCGTGCCCGAAGGGCTGCCTGCCGTGGTGACCATCACCCTGGCGCTCGGCGCACGACGCATGCTGGCGCGCAATGCGCTCATCCGGAAATTGCCTGCAGTCGAGACGCTTGGCTCTGTCACCGTCATTTGCACGGATAAAACAGGCACGCTCACGCAGAACCGCATGACTGTGACCGTGCTAGACCTTATCGATCACAGCGTGCAACTGAGCGAGCAGGTGAGCTGTAAAAGTACTGGACCGGACTCTGCCGAGCAGCCGGACGCAGCGAAACACCTCCAGGCCGACGCCTTGTCACTGTTGCTTTCAGCCGGCGCGCTGGCGAACGATGCTCAGTTGATTGTCGACGATCAGGGGAAATGGCGCGCCGTCGGAGATCCTACCGAAGGCGCGCTAGTGCTTGCGGCTGCGCAACTCGGCTTGCCCAAGGACGACCTCGAGCGGTGGCTCCCGCGCGTGCTGGAACTTCCGTTCGACAGTGAGCGCAAGCGCATGACGACAGTCCATGAACTGAACATTGAAAACGCTGCATTGGCAATGAACAGCGTTTTCGCTCGGCTCCCCCTCCCTCAATCCAGATTTGTCGCCTTTACAAAAGGCTCGGTGGATGGCCTGCTGGAGATTGCAGCGCAGGTGTGGGTGAACGGCAGCGCGCAGCCCATCACGCCGGAATGGCGTCAGCACATCGAAGCTTCAAATACACGGCTGGCACAGGAAGGCCTGCGCGTGTTGGCCGTGGCGTTTCGGTGGCTTGATCGACGCCCCCTCCAGGCCGATGAATCGTTAGAGCGCGATCTAACTCTGATCGGCTTGTTCGGAATGATCGATCCCCCGCGGCCGGAGGCACAAGAGGCGGTCGCCAAATGCAAAATGGCGGGCATCCGCCCTCTGATGATCACCGGTGACCACCCACTCACGGCTCTCGCCATCGCCAAAAAGGTAGGCATTGCCGACGATGGCGACCACGTCATAACCGGCTTACAACTTTCTCAACTCTCGGATGAGCAGATGAGCGCCGAATTAGCGCACGTCTCGGTATTTGCACGCGTCTCACCTGAACATAAACTGCGCATCGTCACTGCATTACAACGGCAAGGCCATGTGGTCGCAATGACCGGAGATGGCGTGAACGATGCGCCCGCACTGAAGAAGGCCGACATCGGCGTTGCGATGGGAGTTGCCGGAACCGACGTCAGCCGTGAGGCTGCCGAGATCGTGCTGCTTGACGACAACTTTGCCACCATCGTCCGGGCGGTCGAAGAAGGACGCACAATCTACGACAACATTAAAAAGTTCGTCAAGTTCTCCGTCGGTGGCAACCTTGGCAAGGTAATGGTGATGTTGCTGGCGCCTATGCTCGCACCGCTGCTGCCGGCCTCCTCTCTGCCGCCACTCCTGATTCCATTGATGCCGCTGCAGTTGCTGTGGCTGAACTTGTTGACCGATGGCCTGCTCGGCATCGGCCTGGGTGTGGAGCCAGCCGAAAAGAATGTGATGCGTCGTCCGCCGACCTCGCCGCAGGCGAACATTTTCAGTGGCGGCGGCCTCGGTCAGGTGATTCGCATGGGCGTGTTGATCGGCGCCATTGCGTTGGGCGTCGGCCTTCATCGATGGAGCGCCGGCTACGAGGATTGGCAGACGATGATGTTCACGACATTAGCGTTTTTGCAGGTATGGCAGGCGCTTTCCATCCGAACCGGCAGTGATTCGATCGTTCAGGCGGGTTTGTTCAGCAATCAATTGCTGGCACTCCTGGCCGCTGGAGTCGTCGGCTTACAGTTGGCCACGATCTATGCGCCGGTCTTGCAACCTTTTCTCAATACAACGCCGCTTGCCGCGCAAAACTTGCTGACGTGCATTGCGCTCAGCAGCGTTGTGTTTGTCTATGGTGAAATCGAAAAGGCGCTCGCTCGTCGCGCAGGTCATCTTCCTGTTCGCCGGGTCGGCTTAGAGTCGCCTCCGTTGAAAGACGGTTCTAAAGGGAGTGTGAAGCTTTGAAAATAAAATCTTGATACATCAAAGAGGTCGGGCAGCCGGTCATTCAAACGCACGCTTCTCAAGGGTGCGGTCGTTGGCTGTCTAACTCTTTTCGACGCCTGGCGCGCAAGCGCTTCTTCGTCTTTCCCGATAGTGCCGGATCAGCGCATTCGTCGAGCTGTCGTGTCGCAGCTCCGGCGCCTCGGCCGTCAACTCGCCGACGATACGCTTCGCCAACGCCTTGCCCAGCTCGACGCCCCACTGGTCGAACGAGTTAATGTTCCAGATGACGCCCTGCACAAAGACGCAGTGTTCGTAGAGCGCCACCAGCTTGCCGAGCACCTCCGGCGTCAGGCGGTCGGCGAGGATGGTGGTGGAAGGGCGGTTGCCTTCAAAGACACGGTGGGGGACCAACCATTCCGGCGTTCCTTCGTTGCGCACTTCCTCCGCCGTCTTGCCGAAGGCCAGCGCCTCGCTTTGCGCAAAGAGATTGGACATGAGCAGGTCATGATGGTCGCCGATGGGATTGAGGCTCTGACAGAAGCCGATGAAGTCGCAGGGTACGAGCTTCGTGCCCTGGTGCAGCAACTGGTAGAACGAGTGCTGGCCGTTGGTGCCCGGCTCACCCCAGTAAATGGCGCCGGTCTGATAGTCGACGCGCACGCCGTCGAGGGTGACATACTTGCCGTTGCTCTCCATCGTAAGCTGTTGGAGATAGGCCGGGAAGCGCTTCAGGTACTGGTCGTAAGGCAGCACGGCGACGCTCTCGGCGCCGAAAAAGTTGTTGTACCAAACGCCCAACAGCGCCATGATCACCGGCATGTTGCGCTCGAAGGGTGCGGTGCGGAAGTGCTCATCCATGGCGTGAAAGCCGGCCAGCATCTCCCGGAAACGCTCCGGTCCGATGGCAATCATGGTTGAAAGTCCGATGGCAGAGTCCATCGAGTAACGGCCGCCGACCCAGTCCCAAAAGCCGAACATGTTGGTGGTGTCGATGCCGAACTTGGCGACCTCTGCGGCGTTGGTCGAGACGGCCACAAAATGACGAGCCACGGCGCGCTCATCGCCCAGCGCATTCAGCAGCCAGCCCCGCGCTGTCTGGGCGTTGGTCATCGTCTCCAGCGTGGTGAAAGTCTTGGACGCCACGATAAAGAGCGTCTCCGCCGGGTCGAGGTCGCGCACGGCTTCGGCGAAGTCGGTGCCGTCGATGTTGGAGACGAAGCGGAAAGTCATGCTGCGTTCGCTATAGTGGCGCAGCGCCTCATACGCCATCACCGGCCCCAGGTCCGAGCCGCCGATGCCGATATTAACGACGTTGCGGATGCGTTTGCCGGTGAAGCCCTTCCACTCGCCGCTCCGCACGCGGCGTGAAAACTCACTCATGCGGTCGAGCACGGCGTGCACCTCCGGCACGACATCCTCGCCGTCGACGTAGATGTGGGCGTTGCGCGGCGCGCGCAGGGCGACGTGCAGCACGGCGCGGTTTTCGGTGACGTTGATCTTTTCCCCGCGGAACATGGCGTCGATGCGTTCGCACAGGCCGCGCTCCTCCGCAAGCTGCACGAGCAGGCGCAGCGTCTCTTCGGTGACGCGATGCTTGGAATAATCGAAGTAGAGGCCCAGCGCGTCAATAGCCATCCGTTCGCCGCGGGCAGGATCGGCGGCAAAGAGATCACGCAGATGAACAGAGCGGATGGCTTTGACATGTTCTTCAAGGTGGCGCCAGGTTGTGGAAGTTGTGAGATTTGTTACAGGCATGGTCCGTTTCCCTTCCGGTTGCATTGGAAATTTTAAGTTTCACCGGTATGTGGCAAGGTATGATCGTATGTGTGCATTATACCGTCTTTGCTCATTATGGAGGGCCAGACGGGCCATCCGCATACTTTTATGCAGGGGTTGAACAGGAAATTCAGAGGCTTTCGAACAATGATGTACAATGGAAGGGCTGTTGCTGTGGAAAAGTCCAATTGGATGCACTGTCATTGCTACTGACCTAATCATAAAGAATCGTAAAGATTCAGAATGAAGATAACCAATGGCTACCGAGACCATCTTCAGCAGGATCATTCGTCGCGAAGTTCCATCAGACATAGTCTACCAGGACGAGCAGGTGACTGCATTTCGAGACATCAACCCGCAGGCGCCGGTGCACATCTTGATCGTGCCCAACAAGCTGATCCCCACCGCCAACGACGTGACGGAGGAGGATGAACAGCTGCTTGGTCACATGTTCGTGGTGGCGAAGAAGATCGCCGCCCAGGAGGGCATTGCAGAAAGCGGGTATCGGCTGTTGGTCAACTGCAACCGCGACGCCGGCCAGGAGATTTACCACCTCCACATCCACCTGCTCGGTGGACGACGCCTCGGCCCGATGCTGGCGCGGCAAGGTTGAGGCCGCCGACAGATCGATTTCGTTATCGAAAAGGAGGGTTTATGCGCGCTGTTGGAAGCAGTCTACCGCGTGTCGATGCGCTGGACAAGGTGACCGGCGCCGGCGTCTACGCCGGCGACATGAATTTGCCGGGGCAAGCTTGGCTCAAAGTCGTCTTCGCCGGCGTGCCGCACGCTCGCATCAAGGCCATGGACGTCAGCGCCGCACGCGCCATGCCCGGCGTGATCGCAGTGTTGACTGCAGCCGACGTGCCGGTCAACGAATACGGCCTGATCATGCCCGACCAGCCGGTGCTGTGTGGCCTGGGCAGCACGCCCCAGGCCGAGATGGTGCGTTGGGAAGCCGATCACGTCGCGCTGGTGGTGGCCGAAAGCGAGGCGGAGGCAGAGGCTGCCGCCAGGGCCATCCACATCGAATATGAGCCGTTGCCAGTCATCACCGATCCCTTTGAGGCAATGGCGCCCGGCGCGCCGCCGCTCCATCCCTATCCTTTTCCTTATCCCTACGGCGAGCGCAACCCACAGTCCAACGTCCTGCTGGAGTATCGGCTGATCGACGGCGACGTCGAGGCGGGCTTCGCCCAGGCGGATGTGATCGTCGAGGCGGTCTACCGCACGCAGGCGCAGGAGCACGCCTATTTGCAGCCGGAGGCTGGCTTAGCCTGGGTGCGACCGGACGGCCGCATCGAGGTGATCTGCCCCGGCCAGTGGATGCACGAAGAGCGTCATCAAATTGCGCACGCCCTCGGCCTGCCGGAGGAACAGATCGTCGTGCGTCACGGCGCCGTCGGCGGCGCGTTCGGCGGCCGCGAGGACATCTCCATCCAGATCGTGCTGGCGCTGGCGGCTTGGAAGACCGGACGCCCGGTCAAGACGGTGTGGAGCCGGGAAGAAAGTATCGTCGGTCACCACAAACGTCATCCGTTTACGATTAAGGCAAAATGGGGAGCGACACGTGAGGGAAAGATTGTAGCCGCACAGATGGATTTAACCAGCGACTGCGGCGCGTACGCCTACACCAGCACCAAGGTGCTGGGCAATGCTCTCCTCGCTGCGCTGGGGCCGTACAAAATTCCCAACGTGCATGTTGTCGCACGCACCGTCTACACCAACAACACGCCCAGCGGCGCTTTCCGAGGCTTCGGCGGCCCGCAGGGACACTTCGCCGCCGAGATGCAGGTCAACAAGCTGGCGGAGGCGCTCGGCATGGACCCGGTCGAGCTGCGCATGCGCAACCTCTGGCAAGAAGGGACCTTCCTGCCCACAAAGGCGCCGCTGCCCCCCGGCTGCACTATCCGCGAGGTGGTCGCCGCCGCGGCCGAACGCGCCGGCTGGCGCAAAGACGAAAACAACAGGTGGCGTCGCCCTGCCGCCATCGCCTCACACACGCCTCGCCTCTCTTCCCTCACTTCTCTGGACGCCACGCGGCGTCGCGTGGCGCGCGGAATCGGCGTCGCCTGCTGCTTCAAAAACGTAGGCTTCAGTTTGGGCTTTCCGGAGCACTGCTCAGCCTGGGTAGAGCTGCACGGCAATGCGCGAATCGAGCGCGCCGTGGTCGGCTGCGTCGGCGCCGAGGTGGGACAGGGCGCACACTCTGTCTTTCGCCAGATTGCAGCCGAGGTGCTGGACCTTGACCCGGATTGCGTCGAGCTGCGCACCGAATCGACCGAGGTCACCGGCTCCAGCGGCAGCTCTTCGGCCAGCCGCATGACCTTCATGGCCGGCAACGCCATCAAAGGTGCGGCCGAGCGTGCGTTGCAGGAGTGGCACAACGAAGAACGACCTGCGCGCGGCGAATTCGTCTACCGCCCTCGCGCCACCACTCCTTATGATCGAGAGACAGGCGCATCTGACCCGAACGTGACCTACGGCTACTGTGCGCAGGTGGCAGAAGTCGAGGTCGATCTCGACACAGGCCATGTCCATGTCGTGCGCATCATCAGCGCCAACGACGTCGGCCGCGCCGTCAACCCCCAGCAGATCGAAGGCCAGATCGAAGGCGCAGTGGCGCAAGGGATCGGCTGGGCGCTGATGGAGAAATTCATCCAGCGTGAGGGCCGTGCGGTGACACAACACCTAAGCACCTACCTAATTCCCGGCGTGCTCGATGCACCGACGGTTGTCGAGCCGATCATTTTGGAGTTTCCGGATCCCCAGGGACCGCTCGGCGTGCGCGGCATGGCGGAGATGCCCTTCATCCCAGTTGCGCCGGCCATCGCCGCCGCCATCCACGACGCCACCGGCTGCTGGCTCGACGAGCTGCCCTTCACGCCGGACCGGGTGTGGAAGGCGCTGAAAGAGAAAGGACAGTGATGCGCATCGCCCTTTTTTCCGACACGCACGGCAATCTTCATGCCACAGAGGCGGCGCTGGCCGCCATTCAGGCCGACCGCCCTGATCAGATCGTCTGCCTGGGCGACGTGGCTCTCTTCGGGCCGCAGCCGCGCGAGACGCTCGCCGCAGTCGCTGCGCTGGGCTGTCCGGTGGTGATGGGCAATACCGACGCCTGGGCGCTCGATCCTCAGCCCTACCCTGGGGAGGATGCGCAGACAGCGCTCTACAACGCCGTCGAAGGATGGGGCGCGGCCCAGTTGACGGAAAGCGATCGCGCCTTGATTCGCAGCTTTCAACCCGTCGTGCGCATTGCGCTCGACGACGAGGCTGCGCTGCTCTGCTATCATGGCTCCCCGCGCTCGTTCAACGAGGAGATCGAGGCAACCACGCCCGACGCCGCGCTGGCGGAGATTTTCGGCGAGGACCCGTCTCTGGTCTGTGCGGGAGGACACACGCATACGCAGATGGTGCGCCGTCATCACCATCGTTGGGTGATCAACCCGGGCAGCGTGGGGCTGCCCTTCGCCTTGCGTAGGGACGGCTCCGCCTACAACCCGCCTTGGGCCGAATTTGCACTGATCGACTACCGCTCGCCTGCACGAATCGATGTGACCTTGCGTCGCGTTCCCATCGACGTGCAGCGCGTGATCAACGCCGCCTTCACCAGCGGAATGCCGATGGCGGATCGCTGGACAGCCGATTGGAGTTTCCAATGAGTGAACGTTTTCGTTGGGGTATTCTCGGAACGGGCGCCATCGCCGCCAAATTCGCCGCCGGCGTCGAGGCGCTCGCAGACCAGAAGGTGATTGCGGTCGGCTCGCGCACGCAGGCCTCCGCCGACCGCTTCGCCGACCAATTCGACATCCCACGCCGACACGCCAGCTACGAGTCCCTGGCGGAAGACTCGCATGTGGACGCCATCTACGTGGCGACGCCGCACAGCTTTCATCACGACCACACCCTCCTGGCGTTGCGCCACGGCAAGCACGTGCTCTGTGAAAAGCCCTTCGCCATCAACGCAGCCCAGGCGCAGGAGATGGTGGACGCTGCGCGCAGCGCCGGCCTCTTTTTGATGGAGGCGATGTGGACGCGCTTTTTGCCCATCATGGTGGAAACGCGACGGCTGATCACCGAGGGCGCCATCGGCAAGGTGCAGATGATCCAGGCGGACTTTGGCTTCCGCGCCTCTTTCAACCCCGCCAGTCGTCTCTTCGACCCGGCGCTGGGCGGCGGCGCGCTGCTAGACGTGGGCGTCTACCCGATTTCGCTGGCGTCGATGTTACTAGGTCGGCCAGATCGCATCGCCGCCGTGGCAACATTAGGCGCCACCGGCATCGACGAGAACACCGGCATCCTCCTCGGCTTTCCGGGCGGGGAAGTGGCCGTGCTGTACACCTCCATGCGCACGAACACACCGCAGGCAGCGGTGATCCTCGGCGACGTCGGCTCGATTCGCATCCACAGTCCCTGGTGGGTCGGCGACGCATTGACGTTGCAGCACGCCTTCGCAGAGAGCGAAGTCATTCGGCGCCCTTACATCGCCAACGGCTACAGCCACGAAGCAATCGAGGTGGCGAGCTGCGTGCGCGCCGGGAAACTGGAAAGCGACGTGATGCCGCTCGACGAATCGGTGCGCATCATGGCGATCATGGACGAAATCCGCGCCCAAATTGGCATGAAATATCCAATGGAGTAACGCCTATCTCCGCCGACCCGCAACTTGCGCCGATCTTCACCGAGCTGGCCGAGTGTTTTTCAAAAGGTTTTCCTGAACAACGCCCGGCTGTGCGCACCGTAGGCCGCGAGGCGGAGTTTCCCATCGTCTCCGCCTCGGGCGAAGCAGTGGACAGCCGTCGCCTCTGGCAGACGCTGTTGACCTACCCTGACCTGGAGCCGGAATACGGCGCCGGGCCGCCCGGCCAGCGTGATTTCATCGTTGGCTTAAAGGGGCCGAATTACGCCTATGCGCTTGAGGTGGGATTGGGCACGATTGAAATCAGCACAAGACCCTGCCAGAACCTTTATGAATTGCAAGAAATCATGCAGGAGGCCGTCAGTCGCCTGGTGAGCGCAGCGACGCGCGCCGGCTGGCGCGTGCTGGGATACGGCATCCAGCCGCTCACGCCGCCGCAGCTGCGCATCCTCTCGCCCAAGCAGCGCTACGTGAGCCTCTATCGTGCCATGGCCGCCCCCTGGCTATGGTACACCGTCACCGCAGCCGATCAGTTTCATGTAGCGATCGGTCGCGAAGAAATGGTGCGCATGTTGAACTACGGCAGCCTGATCACGCCGGTTGTGATCGCCTTTTGCGCTAACTCGCCCATCTATGCAGGCAAGGAAAGCCCCTACTGCAGCGCGCGCGAGGGGGTGATGGCCTCGATTCGCGCCAACGAGCATCGTCACGGCATGTTGCCGCGCCCGATGTACGACCTGGCAGATTTCTTCGAGACGATTTCGCAAGCCACTTATTTGATTGCGCGCGCCGGCGGTGAGATCGTTCCCAGCTCGATCCCCTTCACCGAGTATTTGCGCGAGCACGGCGCCGACTATCCCGCCTTTCTCTTTCACGAACATTACATCTGGAACAGCGCCCGTCTGCGCACAGCCTACGGCACGCTCGAAATGCGGCCTGCATGTCAGCAGCCGTGGTCGGAGACGATGGCCGCCGCTGCGCTCAACCTGGGATTGATCGAAGGGGAGCCTGCGATTCATCCCATGATCGTGGATGTACTAGGGGAAACGTACTGGGCCCAGATGCAGACCTACCACCAGCAAGCGATTCGTTATGGGTTGGATGCGCCCCGGCCAGCGCCCGATTTTCTGGAGCACATTCTCACGTTGGCGGAGGCTGCGCTGACGGCGCGTGGCTTCGGTGAAGAGCGTCTGCTGACGCCGCTGTGGCTTCGACTGGAGCGTCGACAGAATCCGGCGCAACGCGCGCGGCTTATCTTTCGACGAGAGGGGATGGCCGGGCTTCTCAATCACACGACAATCCGGCCAGGAGACGTGAAGCAAATTTTCCGAACTGTAAACCGGAGTTGCCAATAGGTGTCTGCGTTTTCAAGGTGTGCACCCTATGCGTTCACCCTCGTCAGCCATTTTTCGAGCACCTGATGCAACTCCTGCGGTTTCACCGGCTTGGAGACGTAGTCATTCATGCCCGCCGCCAGACAACGGTCGCGGTCGCTCTGCAAAGCGTGTGCGGTCATAGCGATGATGGGGATATGCATACAGCGCTCGCCAGCCTCCCCGCTGCGAATGCGTTGCGTCGCCTCTAGCCCATCCATGTCGGGCATCTGCACATCCATCAAGACAATATCGTAGGGCGCCTGCCGCAGCGCCTCGATCGACTCTGCCCCGCTGCCGACCACCTCGGCGTGCGCGCCCATGCGGCGCAGGATGCCCAACGCTACCTGCTGGTTCACAGCATTATCCTCGGCCACCAGCACGCGCACGTTGCTGCGCAACAGTTTGGGAATAGCAGGCTTCGTCTCGCCGGCGTGGGCAGCGCTTTGTATAAGTGTCTGCCGCAACGTATTGAACAGATCAGAGTGGCGCACCGGTTTGATCAGATAGGCGGCGAAGCCATTTTGACGGATGACGCGCGCTTCACCCTCCTGGCCCATCGAGCTCATCATGATGAGTTCGAGCGAGCGATAGCGTT
Source organism: uncultured Caldilinea sp. (assembly GCA_937928035.1). Classification (GTDB taxonomy): domain Bacteria; phylum Chloroflexota; class Anaerolineae; order Caldilineales; family Caldilineaceae; genus Caldilinea. The sequence continues at coordinate 22,069 of CALFWA010000109.1, forward strand.
CATCGCTGCGAATAGTGCGCCCTAACATGAGACCATCCATCTCTGGCATCTGCATGTCGAGGATGGCCAGTCGGTAGGGCTTTCCGGCTCGCCAGGCTTCCTCCAACTTTTGCAACGCCGCATGGCCGCTCTCGGCTTCGTCCGGCGCCATGCCCCATGCGCTGAGCTGAGCATGGAGAATTTCGCGGTTGGTGGCGTTGTCGTCGACGATCAGCACGCGAATCCCATGCAGTGTGTCCGGCAGGTCCAGCCTCTGCTCGGTCGCAGCCTGCCTGGGCAGCGTGACGACAAACCAAAAGGTCGAACCTTTGCCTGGCTCACTCTCCACACCGATCTTGCCCCCCATCAATTCGACCAGCCGTTTGGAGATCGTCAGCCCCAAACCGATGCCGCCGTAGCGCCGCGTGGTGGAGGCGTCCACCTGCACAAATTTCTCGAAGATCATCGGCAACTTTTCCTGCGGGATGCCGATGCCGGTATCTCGCACGACAAAGCGTAACGTGACATTGTGTTCTGTGGACTGCACAGGCGTCACGCGCACGCTGACTTCACCCTGCTCGGTAAAGCGCAATGCATTGGCGGTCAGGTTGGTAAGCACCTGTCGCAGCCGGCCAGGATCCCCGCGCAAATGGCGCGGCGTCTCCGGGTCGGCGGCGCAGATAAATTCGAGCTTCTTTTCTTGCGCTTTCACCGCCAACGTCGCTACGAAGTCGTCGAGCAGCTCGATCAAGTCGAAATCGGTCGTCTCCAGTTCCAGTTTCCCTGCCTCGATCTTGGAGATGTCGAGAATATCGTTGATGATGGTGAGCAACGCCTCGCCGCTGGAGCGGATCGTTTCGACGTAGCGCCGCTGTTCTTCACTCAGTTCGGTTTCCAACAATAGCCCGGTCATGCCGATGACACCGTTCATCGGCGTGCGGATTTCGTGACTCATGTTGGCAAGGAATTCGCTCTTGGCGCGATTGGCCTGCTCCGCCTGCGCTGCAAGCTCCTCGGCGCGCCTGAGCGCCTCTTGGAGACGTTGATTGGTGTAATGCAACCGCAGTTCGGCGCGTTTGCGTTCACTGATGTCGTGAAAGGTGACGACGACGGCGTGGGGTTTGTCTTCGCCCGGGTCGATCAGCGGCTGCGAGTTGATGGAGATCCATACGAGCGTATCATCGGGACGGTGCACGCCCATGACGACATTGCGCAGCGGTCGGCCGGTGCGGAGCGTCACCGTGGCGGGATAATTCTGTTTCGGAAATTCTTCGCCATCTTCGCCGATCGTACGCCAACGCGGGTCTGTGACTGTTCGGCCCAGCATTTCATCCTGTGTGATGCCGAGAATTTCGCAGGCTGCGTCATTGGCAAAGACGATCTGACCGTCCTCCCCCTGCATGACAACGCCCTCGGCCATGGTTTGAAGAAGAGAGCGGAAACGCGCTTCACTTTTATGCAAGGCCTTTTGGGCGTTGATAGAATCGGTGACATCGCTGAAGATGACGACCACACCTTTTAAGTTCCCGATAGCATCGCGCACCGGAGCGGTCTCAATGGAAAACCAGCGACGTTCCGCACCCGGGGCATCAATGCCCATTACGGCGTTGTGCACCGCCTCGCCGGTGCGCAGTGTGATCCAACAAGGATGCTCTTCGTGCGGCCAGTCGCTGCCGTCCAGGTGCACTGTGTGCATCCGGCCTGCGATGGAGTCGCTGCCGATGATCTGCTCGCGCGGGGCGCCAAGAAGCTCTTCGGCTTTTTGGTTGCATTCGACGATCACGCCGTGCGTGTCCTGAACGACCAGCCCAGAAGGAATCGAAGAGAGCACCGACTGTAAAAAGAGCCGCTGCTCGACTTGGGCCGTTACTTCGCTTTCAATGGAGATAGAGCCGATCAGGCTGCCGTTGTCATCGAAAAGAGGTTGGATTGCGACGTCCACCCAGTATTCTCGACCATATTTGTTCCGATTGAGAATTTCTACGCGCACGGGCTGCGCTGCTGCCCACGCGTTGCATATCTTCTTGAGCGTGGCAGGGTCTGTCTTTTCAAATGGCAGGAACTCACCTGGGCTGCGTCCGATCACCTCCTCCGGCGCGTAGCCGGTGATGCGGGTAAAGGCAGCGTTCACCCAGAGGATACGACGCTCTGCATCGGTGATGATGACAGCGTTTGTGGTGCGCTCTGCCACCAGCGCAAGCCGACGCAGCTCCTCGTTGCGCTGTTCTAGCTCGCTGACATCGCGGAAGACCATGACTGCGCCGAGCAAGGCGCCCGTTCCATCCTGAATCGGCGCACAGGAGCCTGCGATCCGTCGCACGTGACCATTCCGATCACGCAGCAGAAGTCGGCTGTTGAGAGGAAGACCGGACTGCCCTCGTAATGCTTCCAGAATTGGGTTCGGCGCCGGGGTGCGTGAGACGGAATCCAGCAGGCAGAGCACTTCCTCCGCCGGCCGTCCCAGCGCCTCTTCCTCGCGCCAACCGGTTAGTTCCTCGGCAATTTTGTTTAGGCTGGTGATCCTTCCTGCCACATCGACGCTGATGAGTGCGTCGCCAATCGAACGCAGCGTGGCCTGCAGATGTGCTCGGCTTGTCTCCAGTTCTGCAGTCCGCTCTTGAACGAGAGATTCAAGCAAGCGCTGACGAGCGGTCATCGAAGCAACCCAGAGCGCAACAACCACCGTGCAGATCAGACCGGTAAACGTTGTCAGCAAAACACCCTGGGGCTGATGGATATGGACAAAGCCGGGCGCACGCTCTACAACCACCACATACGTTTGCCCAAAGGCAAAGATGGGTCGAATCAGACGCGATGCGGTATTTTCAACGAGATGCTCCTCAGGAGTGTCGAACCTGAGGATATCGGAAGCGTTGAACGTCGCCGGGCGATTACTCATGATAAGAACGGCAGGGCCGTCTGACGGGACATGATACAACGAAACCCAGGTGAGGGTATCCCCGCCGAACTCATTCGATGTAAGTACAGACTGAAACAGTTGGGGAAAGCGCAGCACTGCCATCACAAATCCGCGCAGCTGCGCAGGTTGACTAGGGTCGAACACCGGCGCTGCAATCAATGAGCCGACAATTCCGTCCAGCAGCGTTATCGGAGGCGTTGCCGTCGCCAGCCGCGAGCGCTCTGCTTCTTCCAGCATGGCCAAACGACGCTCCTCAGAGCCGAGATCAAACCCGAGCGCCAGCCGGTTCGGCGCTTCCGGAGCAACCAAAAAGACAGGGAAATAGCGAGGGCGGCGGTCGGCAACCTTCTTATGGCCGGCAGCATCTAGCTCCCAGATTTGATATTCGTTCCGCAACAGGGCGGCTGCCTCTGCTTCAAAAACGCTACGTCGTTCATCAGTGATCAAGGGGATCCAGTGCCATGCGCCGACCACGGAGGAGAGCGTCAACGGTTCGGTGAAATTCAAAAACTCCTGCCGTGTGATCTCCTCGCTGTTGGCGATGAAGCGTGCGAGACTATCGAGGTTACGCCGTTCGACAAGCTGAATCGCATCGCCGATCCGCTTTGCGTCCGACTCTGCCACCTGAATGAACACCTGACGTGCGTTGTTGGTCTCGACGCTGCGCGCAAGGAGAACGCTGTTCACTGTAATTATCAGTCCCAGAAGCGCCGCTATGGCTGCCTCCAGATAGCGAAGGCGGTGTTGAATCTGCCTGGATTGTCTGTTGCGCCATTGAATGAGGTATATGGCAGCGACCACCAAGGCGGCCATACAGAGGGCAACCAGCAACGGCAGCATCCTGGCTCTCCGCACTGCCTCCAACCAGGCGGTCGCTTCCATATCGACGCCCACCACCAACATCGTTGTACCGCTGGTCGGATCGAGGAGCGGTGCAAAAGCAGAGACAAACGAGCCGTACTCATCCGTATATGGGCCTACGGCGGCGCTGCGTCGGAAGCGGAAGACGCTCTCCAACGTCGATGGCGGTTGCTCATAAGGAGTTCCTGGAGGCGATGCATACGGATGGCTTTCGGGAATGCTTTCCGGCCCAAAAAGAATTCGGCCGTTGTGCATCGCCATTGTGTAGATGCCGACATACCGGTTGCGCGCCTGCGGCATCGGAGCGACGTAACGACTGTATAATGTCAGATGAGTTCGCAGCCGCCGATAGACGGGCGAGACCTGGTCGGCTGTGGTGAAAGAGAGAGAGCGGACATATAGGGGGTCGATCTCGGCGGCGATGGCTTCAGCATAGGTAATCAACTGGCTGCGCATGATCTGCTCGACGTGATTGCTATACCATTGGCCGGCAATCAGACCAACAACCGCAATCCCCCCAAGGATCAACCCAAGAAACCAGTTTTTGAAGAACATACGCAAATAAAACACCAGTCTCATAGATGCATCATCTTCGCCGTGTCGCTCGCCAATAGCCCCCTCAATTCAGTACCATCAATTCAATATAGTACAGGCGAGGTATTCCGGTAAGCGACAAAAGAGGTACACATTTATGGTTACTCCAGGAAGCCCACGGCCACGAAAGAGCGTCCGATTCAGCGGTCGCCAAGCTGACGCGCAGTGGCGATGGCGTCCTTGCCGCAGTGGGGACAGTGATAGCCGGGGCGTCTCGTCCAGTGAATTTCTCCGCCCAGCGGCTCTTCACAGTGAGGGCAGCGCAGATCGAGCGCCTGTAAGATGCGCCACTGCCAGTAGTTGTTGAGGAAATAAACGGTCGCAAAGAGAAGCGCTGCCGGCAAGAGGAAAAGGACGATGCCGGCGTCGGCGGAGACGTTGCGGCTGATCCAAAAGCTGCTGAAAAAGACCAACGCCAGCCCCACGCCGAGCGCAATCAGCAGCGTTTTCGCCATGCGCGCTCGCGCATGCTGCGCTGCGCGCTGCGCAGCAACGGTAGCGGCGTCCAATTTTTTGCCGTCGAGTATAATGGACTGACGCGACGAACGCTCATCGGTGTGCGCAGGTTTCCGCACAGACTTGCTCATAGTTGTGTAGTATCTCACAGCAGCACTGTTTTCAGCAACGGTCAGTGGTTTAAGAAAGAAAGATTGCATCGACAATCAGATGTCCACGTTTAAGGAATTGCGATGTTGTTGCATCGAGCTTTACGATTAGATTTCACTGCGTCAGAATCCAGCGCAGCGAGCGTCGTCGCCTTTGTGGGTGGCGGCGGCAAGAGCAGCGCCGCCTTTCGCCTGGCAGCCGAGGTTGCAGCGGCCGGACGTCGCGCCATTGTGGCGCCGACGACGCGCATCGCTGCGTTTCAGACAGCGTGGGCGCCCGCCTTCGTTGAAGTGCGCGGCTCCGTCATTCCCTGGGACGCGCTGGAGCAAGCGCTGGCGCACCATGGCTACTGCCTGCTGGGGGGGCCGGTAGTGGGAGACCGTCGCCTGGGGCTAGAGGCTGCGCAGGTGGACTTGCTGGCGCAGCGTGCGGCGTCGCTCGGCGTTGCCGTCATCACGGTCGAGGCGGATGGCAGCAAGATGAGGCCGGTCAAGGCGCCGGCCAGCCATGAACCGGTGTTGCCCGACGCAACCACTCACCTGGCGCCGGTGGTAGGCATGGATGCTGTTGGCGCGCCGATCGATGAACGCAGGGTGCATCGCCCGGAAAAGGTGCGCAAGGCGCTCAACCTCCCTGCCGACACAACGCCGCTGCTGACGCCGTCGATGGTGGCCCAACTTCTCTGCTCGCCGAACGGCGGAGCAAAAGGGCTGCGTCCGAGCATGGACTTCACTCCCCTCCTGAACAAAGCCGATACGCCGCTGCATCTGGCCTATGCGCGTTTGATCGCAGCGCTGCTGGCGGGGCAAGGCATCTCTGCGCTGACGACGCGCGTCGGCGATTCTGCGCATGAGCCGGTGGTGGAGCGTTGGGGGCAAGCGGCAGTGGTGGTGCTGGCGGCGGGCGGCGGCGTGCGCATGCAGAGAACAAAACAGCTGATTGCGGTGGACGGCGCGCCGATGATCGCGCGTGCGGTGCGCACAGCGTTGCAGGCCGCTGTCGGCCCGGTGTGGGTCATCACCGGCGCAGAGGCGGAGGCGGTGCATGCAGCGCTCACTCCCTGGCGCGAGGCCATTACACTAGTACATAACCCAGAATGGCGGGCAGGACAGGCGACTAGCGTAACGACGGCGCTGCACAATTTGCCGAACACGATCGAAGCGGCCATTTTTATGCCGGCGGATCAACCGTTCCTCGATCCCTTGTTGCTGCGTCGTCTTTTCGCAGCATGGCGCGTCGGCGCCGATCTGGCTGCGCCGCAGGTGGAAGGTGAGCTGCGCGGCGCGCCGGCCCTGTTTGATCGACGCTTCTGGGACGAACTGTTGATCTTGCACGGCGACGTCGGCGGGCGTCGCATTCTGGCTGCGCATGCAGATGAGGTCGCCCTCGTTCTCGCTGAAGCGCGCTGGCTAACCGACGTGGACACGCCGGAAGACCTTCAAACCATACTGCGTCCGCCGTTCGTCGATCAAACGTAGGCCAATCGTATCAGGGATTGGCGCGGAAAAATGCGATTGAACCCTCGTGGGAATTGTCGTAAACAGGTGCACCAAAGAAAATCCAAATCATGAGAACACTGCAGCATTCGTCGTTTTTTCTCATTGCATTATTGGGTTTGCTTTCTTCTCTGCTCGTTCCCCTTCCTCTACAGGCGCAACAGGCGTCTCCCGCCGAACTCTTTTTCAACGAGCTTCAGACGATCCATCTGATCAACCTGGAGCGCCGACAAGCCGGACTGGCGCCGTTGCGTTGGAATCGGGAGCTGACGGCTTCGGCGCGTGCGTTTGCGCAGGACGTCATCGTCAACCAGCCCTCTGGCTATTGCGACCACGTCGACAGCCAAGGCCGCGCTCCGGGCGAGCGCATGCGCGCGGCGGGTTTTGTGCGCCTGGGCGCCTGGGCGGAGAACGCAGTTTGCAACTATACATCGCCGGAGGCGGCCGTGCGCGCCTGGATGCGCAGCGATGCGCATCGGCAAAATTTGCTCGATGCGCGTCTACGCGAAATCGGCGTGGGCTATGCGCTGTCGGAGTCTAACCGCGGCTACATCGTCGCCGATCTCGCCGTCGACGCCGCCTATGCGCCCGTCGTCATCGAAAATGAAGCGCCTTTCACCGGGAGTCGTCAGGTGAACCTCTACATTTATGACCCGGCCACCGTTCCCGGGATGCTGGGGCTTGGCTTGGCCGTCGAGATGATGATCTCGAACGATCCGAATTTCACCGAGGCAACCTGGCAGCCCTATGCGCCGGAGACCCCCTGGCTGCTGAGCGAGGGGGAGGGGTGGAAGCGCGTCTACGTCAAGACGCGCGACGCCTTGGGTCGCACGGCGGTGACCTCCGACGCCATCTACCTAGGAGAGAACCTGCCGCTGGACGCCCTTACGCTGGACGGCGCCAGCCATTTCGATACGGGGATACGGCTGCAACGCATCGAGGCGGGAGGCTGGCCCCAGGTTCAATTCAGCCTGGATTGGGTGGGCGACGACAGCGACCCCCGTTTTTCCTTCACGCCCACCTTCGCCACCAGAATTGAGGATGGCGATGCCATTGGCGGCGCTGCGGTGCGGTTGACCGGCGCCGGCCTCGTCACCTTATGGGCGGGCGACTATCTGGCCTCGCAGCCGGGCGTGGCGTATTTCCGCCTCAAGGTGAGCGACAATGCAACGACGCAGACGGTGGCGAAGCTCCGCGTGGTAGGGCCGCATCGAGAGCTGGCGCAGCGCACATTGCGCGGAAGCGACTTCGAGATCGCTGCGGCGTATCAGGAGTTCGCCGTGCCCTATGCGCCGGATGCCGACGCCCAGACGCTCACGTTTCGAGTGGATGTCACCGGCGCAGCAGAGGTCGTGGTGGACGCGGTGACGCTTTTCTCTGCGCCGGTGGCGGCGACGGCGCCGCTGCAATGGCTTTCGCCAGAGCGCTACTTGCGCAACCGTGGGGTGCAGGCGAGGCTGTTGCGCGAGGATGGCGCCTTCTCGCCTGCGTTCGACGTCCACCCTGCCAGTGGAACGCTGATTGCACCCTCCGCAGAGCCGGTTCAGCCGCCGTCGCTTTCGGTGACGCCGAGCGCAGTGACGTTGCAAGCCGAAGAGTCAGAACTTCCCACTGCCCTGCTCGTGGTTGAGTGCGCCAACTGCACAAGCGGCGTATGGCGGGCCTCCACTGAGACTCCCTGGTTGGCGCTTGCCGTGACGGAGGAAGGTCTGCTGGAGATTCGCGCCCTCGTCGAAGGGTTGGCGCCGGGCATCTATCAGGGAGAAATTCTCATCTCCGTCTCTGCGGAGAGCGGCGTTTCTCCGCTCGTCGTGCCGGTCACGCTGTGGGTGGGCGACATCGAGGATCTGCTGGGCCAAAAAATCTATCTTCCGGCCGTCCTCCGATAAGCAACACTTACGGAATCACCGCGGTTTTCCGTAGGTGCGGCTCCCAGCCGCACATCCTCGACAGACCCCTGAGATCGTGGACGTCGCCTGACACGGATCACACCCGCGCCAGGAAGCGCACGTCGTTGCTATAAAAGAGCCGAATATCGTCCACCCCGCGCTTGAGCATCGCCTGCCGCTCGATGCCCATGCCGAAGGCGAAGCCGCTGAAGACGGCCGGGTCGTAGCCGCCGTTTTTGAGCACGACCGGATGCACCATGCCTGCACCGAGAATCTCCAGCCAGCCGGTGTATTTACAGAGCCGGCATCCGGCGCCGCCGCAGAGGATGCAGTCGACGTCCACCTCCACGCTCGGCTCTGTGAAGGGGAAGTAGGACCGGCGAAAACGGATTCGACGCCCCTCGCCGTACATCTGGTTGGCGAAGTTCAGGAGCGTGCCCTTGAGGTCGCTGAAGGTGATGTGGCGACCGACCGCTAGCCCTTCGATCTGATAGAACATCATCTCCGAGCGCGCGGTCACGTCTTCGTTGCGATAGCATTTGCCCGGCAAAATGACCCGAATCGGCTCCGGCGCATACTTGCGCATGGCGTGAAGCTGGCCCGGGCTGGTGTGCGTGCGTAGGATAACATTGGGCGTCGTCGTGAAGAAGGTGTCCTGCATCTCGCGCGCCGGATGATCGGGCGGGAAGTTGAGCAGGCCGAAGTTATAGTCGTCGGTTTCCACTTCAGGCGAGTCGAAGACCTGGAAACCCATCTGCTTGAGGATTTCAACCATCTCGCGCATGGCCTGGTTGGTGGGGTGCAGCTTCCCCAGCAACGGCCTGCGACCAGGCATCGTCACGTCGACCGCTTCGGCGGCGAGGGTGCGCTCCATCTCCTCGACGGCGACGGCCTCCTGACGTTGCTTCAGCGCCTGCTCCAGAGCCTCTTTGATCTCATTGGCGCGCTTGCCCACCAGCGGGCGCTCTTCTTTCGAGAGCTGCCCCAGGCCACGCAGAATGGCGGTCAATTTGCCTTTGCGCCCCAGATATTCGTGATACCACGCTTCGGTTTCCGCCAGGCTCTGCGTCGCCGCCAGCGTCGCCAGGGCCTCCTGATGCAGCGCTTCTAGTTGTCCATTCAAATTGCTCATATCGATCCTCTGGCTCACCATTGCGATGAAAAAATCGTCTCGATTATATCATCGCCGCAGCAAAGGGCAACGAAGGCCCCTAGGCTAGATCGCTTTTCAATCGACCATCTCCGGCAGCGGCAGGGAGGCGTGCACGTCGATTCCCAGCCCATCCTCCGGACGCGGATTGGCTAGCCAGTTGTAATAGGCGGCGGCGCCGATCATGGCGGCATTGTCCGTGCAGTAGGCAAATGGCGGAATGTATAAAGGGACACCCAACTCCGCCATGCGCGCGGCGGCGGTGGCGCGCAGGCAGCGGTTGGCGCTGACGCCGCCGCAGATGCAGACCTGGCGCGCGCCCGCAGCCAGCGCAGCCTCGGCGGTCTTCTCCACCAGCGCGTCGGCCACCGCCTGTTGAAACGAGGCGGCGAGATCGGCCAGCAAATGCGGATCGCGCAGATCCCTGCCCTGCTCCCTCAGTCGCTTGGTCAGGTTCAGCATCGCCGTCTTCAAGCCGGAGAAGCTGAAATCAAACCTGTGCACGGGATCATGACGCAACGCGCGCGGCAGCTCAAAGGCGGCGGGATCGCCCCCCTCCGCCGTGCGCTCGATGGCCGGCCCGCCGGGAAAGCCCAGGTCGAGCAGCCGAGCCACCTTGTCGAAGGCCTCGCCGGCTGCGTCGTCGAGCGTGCCGCCTAGGCGTCGATAGCGGCTGTGGCCGCGCATTTCAATGAGCTCGGTGTGGCCGCCGGAGACGATCAACACCACCACCGGAAAATTATCTGCAGGTTGCCCTTGATCCACACCGGGCGCTTCCAGCCAGTTCGAGTAGATGTGCCCCTCCAGGTGATTGACGGCGAGCAGCGGGCGCTCGGTAGCGAAGGCCAATCCCTTGGCGGCGTTGACGCCCACCAGCAGACTGCCCGCCAGTCCTGGGCCGTGCGTCACGGCGATGGCGTCGAGCGCTCGCGCAGAAACGCCCGCCTCCGCCAGCGCCTGTTCAATGACGGGCGCAATGGCCAGCACATGCTGTCGGCTCGCCACCTCTGGAAAAACGCCGCCAAAGCGACGATGCAGCTCGATTTGCGTCGCCACCACGTTGGAATGGACGCAGCGTCCATCCTCGATCACGGCGGCGGCGGTTTCATCACAGCTGGTTTCGATTGCAAGAATTTTGGTCATACGCGAAAGTGTTGCTGTCAACGTTACATAGTGCGGTTTCGCAAGCGCCTTTGCTTGCATCTGCCCAGGCATGGAACGACCCCAAACGCGGCAACAGCGCCCTATCCGCCTGTTTCCATCGTCGCTCATCTTTCCATCGTCGCTCATCTATTTTATGGTATATTTATCTTGAATTCCATATCCGCATGAATCCTGGAAAAGGAACCGGTATGCAGAATCCATCCTCGCCCGACCATTCAAGCATAAGAGCAACTGCACTGGTGGATGTCGCCGCTGAGCTAGGGCGTCGCAGCGGCGTAGGCGGGCTGACGCGGCGTCGCACCGCCTACACTGCGCTCCATTGTCTTGCTGCATTTGCGCGCAAGCAGTTCGACTTTCTGATCAAAGGCCTGGGGCCGGGCGGTGCGTTCGAGGTTGACCCGCGTTACCCGCTCCCATTTTTGCTAGAGGCCACCGCCCGCCAAACCTCCTTTGACATCGACGTGCTGCTGCGCTCGATCAGCCATCGCGAAGGTGCGTCGTCAACAGTGCTGATGCGCCAGACGCTGGAGCTGGCCGATCGACTGGCGAGGGACGCAATTGTGCCAGCAGTGAGCCACGGGCTGGTGGAACCGACCGTCATGCTGACCTACTTCCAAAAATCGCCCACCATCCGCCTGATGCCTTATGCGCCGATCGCCGTCATCGGTGTTGATTTTAGCGCCGTCGGCGATCGCAACCGGCTGGCAGCGATTGCACACGAAACCGGCCATCACGTCTATCGTCAGATCACGGTGAACTATTTCTCCCACCTCGACGAACAGCTCGAAGCGCTGGCCGCGCCGGCGCCTCAGGCCGAGGCCGAACGTTGGCCTGCGTGGCTGCTGGCGTGGGAGGAAGAAGTCTTCGCCGACATCTACGCCGCCTTGATCGCAGGTCCGATTGCGGCGCTGGGGCTGCACAAAGTCATTCTAACCGGCCGCCGCAACAGCCTGGTGGAAGACGACGGCGACCACCCTCTCGACGCACTGCGTCCGCAGATCCTGCATACCTCCCTGCGCGTGATGGCGGAAAAGGGGCCCGCCGAACGACGCAAGGCGCTGCTCACCGCCACAGAAGCGCTGGAAGCCGCCTGGGAGCAGACGTTAAAGGAGCACGGCAGTCCCACGGAATTTCTCCCTGCAGGCGGTGATGCGTCTGTTTCGTTGGACGAGGCAGGCGCGCTCCTGCGCAGCCTGGTGGAGGAGATGTTGAACGGCGCTCTCGCGCCGCTGGCGGCCGACGCCGGACGCACCCTGTGGAGCTTGGGGGCAGCGGAGTCCTCGACTGCGCTTGCAGCCTGTGAAGAGCAATTTGCAGAAACCTGCCGGTCGCCGTCCGACTCCAATTTGCCGGAGCTAGCCCTGCGCGAGCAGAATCGCGTTGTGGCGGTGGCGCGCTTCCCGGTCAAGGGGGAAGGCGGCCAGCGCGTGGTTGGAGAGATCGGCGATCCGCACCTGGACGCGCTGCGCGAGGCGGGCCTGGCAGGCGCGGCGTTGACGGCCGACCAGTGGAAGGCCGTTTTCCTCGCTGGCGACTGGACGACGCAGGAAGGCGGCAGCGGCATCAAGCCGCCGGTGATGCGCCGAAGCGCCACCCGACGCCCGCCGTACACATCGTATCGATATACAACATCTTCAGGCGCTGCTTCTTCAAGCGGTGCGACGAGGGTAGGCGGCTCCGGGCAGTCTCGTTCAAGACCTGCAAGGTGAGCGTCGCGCCTCACTCTGATTTTTCTTCAAACCAATATCTGTACTTTGCCCTCTCTGCGGTCACGCGCGTCAGACCGCTGATGGCGAGAACGACGTGGCGACGGTTGTTCAGCCCGGCCAGCGCAACCGTCGCCCGTCCGTCATCGCCCACCGGTGCGCGCGTGACCTGCTCCAGCCGGTCCTCGTTGAATTCCAACGCCTGCACCAACCAACGCTGCGGCAGCCGATTGTCGGTGAGAATCCAGCCTTCGCTCTCCCAACCGGCGACCTCGCCCTCAAAGCTGTCCTCGAAACCGATCGCCGGGATGGCGATGTCGTCGATGAACCAACCTTCTGTGTTGACGGCGTCATCGGTGACGTAACTGAAGCGAACCCAGAGAGGGCCGCCGGCGAAGGCGCTCAGATCGTAGATCTCCTGCACCCAGCCGGGCGCATCCTCACCGCTCACGCCGGTGTAGCCAGGCCCTAGCGCGTTGCCAGTCGGGTTGTCGTCGCGCGTGCGTTGGCCGGGCAGGATGATCCAATCAATTCCATCTCGGCTCGCCTTGACGTAGCCGTAGTCGTAGGCCTCCTCGATGCTCCACCATGCAGCAAGGGTCATCGTCACCGGCGTTCCCGGCTCCAGCGCGCTGAGGTCGAAGCGTCGCGTCAGCCGAGGATTGGCGTCGTCTCCTCGGTTGCTCCACCACATGCGCGCACCGTCGAACGGCTCCGTCGGCGCCAGTTGCGTCCATGTGGCACCCTCAAAATGGAAGACGAAGTTGCCCTCTCCCTCGAGCAGCAGATAGTCGACGCCATAGTTGGCCACATCCGCCTCTACAACGCCGAGAGCCTCCACAGCGCCGGTTGTCAGTCGATGCGCGGCCGCAGCCTGCGGCCTGGGCAGCGAAAGGCGACGGTAGCCGAAGCGTGCGTCATCGGACGCTTCGGAGGCGTCCGCCCAGTTAGCCGCCACCCAGTCTGCAAAGAGATCGTCAAAGCGCTCGTCGGCGCCGAAGGTCGCCAACGCAGCGTCGACGCCGTTGGCACCGTTGCGCTGCTCCGCCACCAGCACGCCGAGGAACTCATCGCCAAACCGTTGCGCCAGATAGGCGACAAAGAGGTAGGCGGCGCCATAGTGCGGCGCGCTGGCGCCTGGATTGGGATTCCAGCCCGTGAGCGAGAGGTCAGGGTTGTTGAGAAAAATATGGGCGAAGCGGAGGTCCGGCGAATAGCCGGCCACTTCCTGCGCATATTCGCTTAATCCCTCGTTGATCCAGAGGTCCTCCCCGCGATCCTGGTTCCAGTGAATCATATGCTGAAACTCATGCGCCAACACCGTTTCATAGGTGCGATCATCGCGCAAGCGGTTGAGCCAGTTCAGATTGATGAAAAAGATTTCCTTCTCGTTGGAGAAAGGGTTAACCACGCGCGGGTATTTGTCGGCGCTGTAAAAATAGCCGGCCACATTTGCGCCCATACGGGTCGTGTGCACTATGTGCAGCCGCGGATCGCCGTCCACGCCGGGATTCCACTCGCTGCCGAAAAGGTTGACCAGCGCCGGATAGATGTCATTGCTGAAGCGGTCGATCGATTGACGGATGCGACGGGCGTCATGGGGTTGCTCTAGCTCTACCCAGACGTTCACCACATCGGTCTGGTAGATCAACTCGGCGACGATTTCGATGTTCTGCTTGGCGTCGGAATTGTGCACCCAAAATTGCTCTCGATCGCCGACCTGATAGCGTTTCGGCTCGGCGAAGATCGGCGCATCGTCGAGGTCAGGGTTCAGCGCGACAGCCAGACGCAACGGATCGCGGCGCGGCGCCTCCACCAGACGAAGCTGCGTCTCGGTGTCCATCTGCGCCAGCACGGCGGCGGGGATGGGCGTTGGCTCGCTGCGCAGGAGCGTGGAACGGGGAAGCGAGGTGGCGACGGGAGCGACCTCCGCAGGCGCAGGAGGAACGACCGGCACTGCGCACGCCGACAATCCCACAAGCAAAAGCAGCAGCAACGACCGCACGCGCGACTGCCAGATGCGCATTTGCTCCACGGAGGGTGGATAGGCGGGCGCTGTGGGCGCTTTCTGTTGGAAAAGATTGCAGAACCATCGCCAAAGACGAAGGCGCCGCTCTGTTCGGCGCTGCTCATCGTTCGGGCGTCGTTCTGCAAAATCCTGTCGCTGCATCTCTACGCTTTTCTTCCCTTCTATCGCAGCTGTTCGACCGCCATCCGCCACAGCGTCACCGTGCACGCCCGGGCGTCGCTCGCAGCGATGAAAAGTTGCTCTCCCGCCTGGAATGCAGCGATCCCGGTCGGCCAGAGCAATTGGTCGATGTAACCAAATTGTTGCTGCGGCTGTCCGGTTGCGGCAAAGATTGTGAAGGTGCGCCGCGCCGGATCGGTGACAAGGAAGCCGCCATTGGGCAGGCGCGCCATCTTGGGACCGTCGATGGTGGCGGTCGGCTGAAAGGCGGTCAGGCCGGCGTCCAGCTCCAGATTCCAGAGACGACCGTCCTCGGCGGTGATCGCCCACAGCCCGCGCGGCGTGTAGAGTGCATCGACTGGCTGGCCGCGCGCCAGCAGGCTGTCGACGCCGCCGTATTGCGCCAGCAGGGAGCCGTCCTGGCTCAACACCGCGACGCGGCCGCCGCCGGTGTCGGCGACGGCGATGACGCCGTCAGCGCCTACGTCAAAGCCGCGCGGGCGATAGAACGAGGTATGCATGGGCAGCGGCGTCAGCGCGCCGTCGGCGTTCAGCCGCATGAGAGGGTTGCCGACGGCGTCGAGCACGAGCAATGAGCCGTCCGAGGCGAAGGCGACATCCATCGGCTCTTCAAAGGCCGCGTCCGCAATCGGCGCGCGAAAGCCGCCGTCCAGGTCAAGAACCTGCACGCGCCGGTTGCCGGCGTCGGCTACGTAGATCTGCGCGCCGGTGGGGGCAAAGGCGAGGCCGTTGGGTGCGTTGAACTGATTTTCGCCGGAGCCGCAGCCTGCGCCTGCGAACCAGAGCGTCTCCAGCGGCAGCGGCTCTAACGCCTGCGGCGGGATGCGCACGCCCGGCTGCGCTGCGCTGACCAGCCGCAGCAGCGCAAAAGCGTCGTCGCCCAGCCGGGGGTCGAGGAGCGGCGGCGGGGGCGGCGGCGCTTGATCGGCCAACGTGCGTTCGCCTGTGACCGGCGCAAAATAAGCGCCGGCCAACTCTCCGGGGCCAGCGCCGGGCGGCTGCCAGAGCAGGCGAAAGTCAGGCGACGCGCCAACAGGGCGATAACGAATCGCAAGGTCATGCCAGCCCCGTTCCAGATAGATCAGCCCTTCATGGTAGGCGGTTTCGGGGTTCGCACCGTCGGCTTGCTGACCATCCACCACGAGCCTGCCGTCGATCCAGATCTGGTGCGGGCCGTTGGCCAGCGCAGCGATCAGATGCTCCCCGCCGCGCGCAACGCCCAGTTGGCCCTGCCAGTGGACGTTGTAGGGCGGCTCCAACCCAAAATCAAAGCCGAGGATGCGATCCAACCGTTGGGTCAAGACCATGCCGCTTGGCGCATCCCCCGCCCAATACTCGCCGAACAGGCCGGCTTCCGGCAGCGGAGGCGCATGCAGAACGCTCGTGGGCAGAAGGCTGCGCGCTGCTGCGCCTGGCGGACGCCAATAGAGCGCCAGGTCGCCGGGCAGATCGCCGCTGCGATAGTCGACCTCCAGCGCATGCACGCCTTGCGCCAACTGGACGCTTCTCTCGGCGATTCCCAGTTGCGTGTCCAGCACGAGTTGACCGTCGATGCGCAGCGACGCGGCTGCGCCGCCGCCGACCTGGACGCCAAATTCCACTGCGCCCGCCTGGGCCAGCGATAGAGAAGCCGAAAGGCGGGCGGTGAAGGGGGGCGACGCCGGCGGTCGAGCCTGCCAGTCAAAAGTAGTCGTTGCGACCAGCGCTTCGAACTCGGCGTTTTCCGCCTCCGTTGGCGCGCCTCGATAAAGACGCAACCGGAGCGCCTGATGTTCGAGGATCGTTTGCCGGGAGACGGTCGCCTGCATGAACGCAGTGCGCCGTGCGGTCGGCGACCACGCCTCTTTCGGCGTGCTGTTGACGACCTCGGCGCCAGGATAGGCGAGCAGCACCTGCTCGAGCGCCTGATTTTGCCCCACCGGCGTCAGATAGATCACGTCGCCCGGCGGCTGGGCGGCGTAGGGCAACGTCGTTCCAAAATCGAGCATCTGAACGCGACCTGCGTTCATTGCCTCGCCCACCAGCAGGCGCAGGCTGGGATGTCGAAAGACGCTGGCGGGGACGACAAAAGTTGTCTGGGCGTCGCCTCCTGCGATGCGGCTAGCAATGAAACGAGCGATCTCGTTCGGAAGCAAGGCGACGTCTCCACGGTGCGCAACGTTCAGGTCGGCGGCCATGCGCGTTGCGGCGACGCCTAGAAGCGCCGTCAGCGCCAGAGCGGTCGCCGCCGCCAGTCGCGCAGGGCGAACGACGCCGCCCCAGGCCAGCGCCAGCGCGTCCATCATGCGCTCCAACGCGACAACCCCAACCGCCAGCCAAAAGGGCAGGGTGGGCAACAGGAGCGAGCGCAGGGGCGTTGCGCTGGAATCCGCCCATAACGCCGCTGCGCTGAAAACGATGACGCCTGCAGCGACTAAGAGCGCGGCGGGACGCCGCACGTTGCGCGCCAACGCGCCGGCACCGACGATAATAAGGGCCATCACCAGGGACGGCAACAATCCACCGCCGCCGATTGCGCTCTCCGGCGCAACATCGGGGCGCAGCAGCGCACCGAGAAAAACGACCGCCTGGCCTCCGAGGTCAGCGGTCGTCGAAGTCGCCGGCGAAACGCCGACCCCGTGCAACAATGCCGGCGCGGCCACACCGACTACACCGGCGACTGCGCCGACCAGGGCGGCGAGCGGAAGTGACCTGCGCTTTTCAGAGCCGTCGGGCAGGAACGCCAGACCCAGCGCAGTGAGCGACCAGAGAAGCACGGCGAGACGCAACGCCTCGGCTTCAACGAAAAGCAGCCCCAGCGCCAGCCCAGCGAGCGTCCACCGGCGCACATCGGCGTGCGCCAGAGCCTGCAACGTCAGCCACAACGCCAGCGTCGCAACACCCATCGGCGCCAGCCAGGCGTCGGCGACGCGTCCGGCGTACAGATGCCAGGGGTTGAGCGCCAGCAGCAGCAGCGCAGGGACTGCTGCAAGCGGCGGAGCCAGCCGTCTCGTCACGCCCGCAAACGCCAGCAGGCTGAGAACGCCGAACAGCGTCGCCGCCAGCCGCAGGCTGAGCAAGCCATCGCCGGTGAAGCGAAGCAGAAGCTGCGCCAGTCGTTCGTAGAGGTTGAATGCGCCCGGCGTCGACGCTGTGAGCGTTTGTCCTTCCACCAGGCGCAACGCGTCGATGCATTCCACGTCGATGCAGCCCGACGGCAGCTCTCCCAGGTTCCAAACGCGCAGCGCAACGCCGAGAAGCAGGACGAGCAGGAGCCCCAGCCAGGCGCTATGTTGCAGATCGAATGAGGGCGGCAATTTGCGGCCATCCGGCGTCACGCGCACAAAGCGGCCGCGTGCATCTTGCTCCCAGCGGTAGGCGGGCGGCGCATAGACGAACTGCGCCCTTGGCCACCAGACGCCGATGATGGTGAGTCCGAGGCCAAGCATCCAGACCAGCGTCGCCGTCAACTGCAAAGGGCCGTCGGGCGCAACGCCGACGCCGAACCCGCCCACCATAAGACAGATCAGACCGGTGAGCCAAAGCAACTGACCGGGCCCGGAAAGATTCACTACGCGGCGCAAAACAGGCACAGGTCGCCAGCCGGCGCCTTGCCAGGCGAAGAGCGCGGCGGCGAGGAGCGCCAACAGGCCAGCGTCGCGCAGCAGGTAGGGCGCAAACGCATCGGCGTCGGCGACGACATCGACGGCGCTCCACGCCAGAAATACGGCCAGCAACTGCAAGGAAAAGCGACGCATGGTCTAACGTCTCGAACTGGGCTCCGATCGTCTATCTAAGCGGCGCTGCGCGGAAGATGCGATTCAGAATCTCTGCGCGCTCTTCAGGCGTCGCCCAGCGCGGCTGCGCAAAATCTTCGAGCACCATCGTCAACAGCTCGGTGTTGAGCAAACGGCCGTTGTAGATCGTGTGGCGCGCAGCCAGCTCGGTGCGCGTTTCCCAGCTCCACATTTGATCGAAAAAGAGGTTGCCCAAGCCGTAACTGATAATGCCAGGGCCGCCGGGATCGCCGACGCCGTAAGGCTCCTGCGCCTGCGGCACATGGCTCTGCACGCCGGTGACGATGTCGGCGCCCGCCGCGCGCAGCTCTCGGAAATCGGCGATTTGGGAAGCAATCGGATACGGCTCATAGGTCTCGGTGTGTTGGAGCTCCACAGAGACGATGTCCACCGCCTCCGACAGTTGGCGCACCAGCGCCAGCAGCAGCTCTCGATTGTCATAATAGTAGCAAGCGCCGGGCAGATCGGTCGTCGCCCAGGCGTGCTCCGGCCAAAACGCCAGCGCGGCGATGAAGGCGAAGGTGTTGCCGTGATGCTCCCAGAGCAGTGGCGCGCACGCCTCGTTGACGTTGAAGCCGCTGCCGTAGTACGGGATGCCGTTCTCTCGATACCAGGTCAACGAGCGTATTGCTCCTTCGCGGCCAAAATCGTTGACGTGGTTGCCGCTCAGCCCCACGATGTCCGTCCCCAATGCCTCCAGTGCGGCCCAGTAGTTGGGATGGCTGCACAGGATCAGGTTGTTTTCGGTGGGATCGGCCACGCAGTCGTCGAGGAAAGGCACCTCGTTGCTGATGTGCGTGATGTCGGCGGCGGCGAAGACGTCGGAAATCACGCGCGAGGGGTAGTCGTAGCCTTTCTGGTCCATGCGCAGCGCCGTGACGCGCGACATCGCCGTCACGCCAGTCATGATGAGCTGCGTGAGACGAGAAGCGTCGCGGTTGGTGTAGGGCAGGATGACGTCGCGCAGCAGCGGCTGCACGACGCTCGCCCCGCGGCCTGAAACATCCAACGCCACGGCGAGCGGGTAGGCGCGAACGTCGAAGCGGTTGCTCAACACGTTGACGCCATCGACCGTCAGCGCCTTGAAGCGTGGGTCGAGCTGGTCAAAAGGCAGGATCGCCAGCGCGCCGGGGTCGCTCTCGATGGCGCTCAGCAATTGACTTTGAGGCGTGAGCACGCCGGCAAAGTCGCCGAGGATGGGGCGCAGGAGGGCGACGGTCTCAACGCTGGTGTAGGCTGTAGGCGATCCTTCCGCGCCTTGCCATGCGGCCCTCACTTCGTCCAAGCTGACGTCATCGCGGACGGTGGCGAAGGGCATGGCGATCGCAAAGATGCGCTCGGCCAGCGGCGCCGATGCAGAGGCGACGGGACGGAGGTCAATGCGCACCTGCGCCGTCTCCGGCCGGTCGAGCACATACAGCGGCTGAAGGCCGACGCCGGTCTCCACCTGATGGATCCGGTTCAGGCGCGCCAACAAGGCCGGCCCCCATTGAACAGGAACCGAATCGGCGAGTGCCACGGTGATCGGACCATCCAGCGGCTCCGGCGTAGGCGTCGGCGTGGGCAAGGTCGGCGTCGGCGCGGGAGTGGGAGGCTGGGTGATCACGGGCGGCAACAGCAACGTCAACGGCGTCGGCGTAGGGGTGGGCGTAGGCGTTGGCAAGGCGAGGGCGCCCATCAATGGGGCTGATCCATTGGCGAAAGGTGCGCCATCCCCCACTATATCGTCGAGCGCAGAGACGACGGAGATCGCCGACTGCAGCGGCTGGCAACCGGAGAGCAGGGCAACGCTAAAGGCAAGGATCGCCCACACGCGCAAGAGGCGAAACAGGTGAAGATGCATCTGAACCCTCATAGGTCACTTTCCACAACTCATTCTTCCGTGCACAACTCTTGCGAGTATAACGCAGCTTGAAGTTTGCACCCAAGATAGGCCACTGGCTGCACCGGTTCGATGCATAGGTTCAATTTTTTTTCCAGAGCCTGAGTCGCCGTCGCATCGCCGTTGCATGTATAATGGCCGATCGTGGACAAAATCGACGTTTCGCTTCAAGAATCGCGCGCCCCAGACCGGCTGGCGACGGGGCTGGACGGCCGGCGCATGGCCGGCGCCGCTTTGCTGGTCATGCTCTTTTTTGTGCTCAGCCGCCTCTCCGGCCTGATCCGCGAGATGGTGATCGGCGCGCGCTTCGGCACTTCGGCGGAGTACGACGCCTACCTGGCCGCCTTTCGCATCCCCGATCTGCTCTTTCAACTGGCGGCGGGCGGCGCACTGGGAAGCGCCTTCATCCCCCTCTTCGCCGCCCACTGGGTGAAGGAGGACAGGCGCGCAGCGTGGCTGCTTTTCAGCCGCGTGCTGAACCTGATCATGCTGACGCTGATTGCATTGAGCGTCCTTGCCGCGCTCCTGGCGGAACCGATCGTGCGCATCGTGTTGGCGCCTGGATTTACGCCGGAGCAGCAGGCGCTCACCGCTGCGCTGATGCGCATCATGCTGGCGGGCACGGTGATCTTCGGCGCCAGCGGGCTGGTGATGGCTGCGCTCAACGCGGCGCAACATTTCCTGACGCCAGCGGCTGCGCCGGTCCTCTACAACATGGCCATCATCCTCGCTGCCGCAGCGCTGGCGCCGGCGTATGGCGTCTATGGGCTGGCGGCTGGCGTTGTGCTCGGCGCGCTGGCGCATTTGCTGGTGCAACTGCCGATGTTGTTGCGCAAAGGGTGGCGCCCGCAACCGACGCTTTCCTTGCGAGATTCGGGCGTGCGCAAGGTGGCGCTCTTGATGGGGCCGCGCGTGCTGGGGCTATTCTTCGTCCAGCTCCACTTTCTGGTCAACACGATCCTCGCCAGCGGCCTGGGCGCCGGCGCTCTGAGCGCGCTCAACTACGCCTGGCTGCTGATGCTGCTGCCGCAGGGGGTGATCGCGCAAGGCGTCGCCACCGTCGTCTTTCCGACCTTTTCGGCGCAGAGCGCGGCGGGCCAGATCGATGCTTTTCGTCGCACCTTCGAGCGGGCGCTGCGCGTCATAATTTTTCTGGTGACGCCGGCGGCGGCGTTCCTGTTCGTCTTGCGTCAGCCGATCATTGCCCTCCTACTGGAACGCGGCGCATTCGACGTCCACAGCACGCGGCTGGTGGCCTACGGCTTACAGTTTTACCTGATCGGCCTCCTCTTCCATTCGATGTTGGAGGTCGTCGTGCGCGGTTTCTACGCCATGCAGGACACCTGGACGCCCGTCTCAATCGGCGTGCTGGCGATGATCGGCAACATTGCGCTGAGCCTGGCGCTGGTAGGCTGGCTCTCCTTCGGTGGCTTGGCGCTTGCCAACAGCCTGGCCACGCTGGTCGAGACCTGCGCGCTGCTCTGGCTGTTCGGTCGGCGGCTGCCTGCCGACCTTGACCGACGCTCGCTCTTCTCCGCTGCGTTGAAAACTTTGACGGCCACCGCGTTGATGGCTGCAGTTGTGTGGGCCTGGGAGCATTGGCTCGATACTTACGGAGACCTGGGTTCAGGCATTGCACTCGATAGCAAATGGTTGCTGGTCTCCTCCGCTGCACTGCTAGCGACGGCGAGCTACCTGTTAGCGCATCGGCTGTTGCGCAGCGAAGAGTGGGCGCTCACGACGTCCTTGCTGCGACGACGGCCTTCAGAGCCGAAATCGTAACGGACAATCCTGCATAAAGAGAGTTCTGGTGTATAATGGCCAATAACCGTCTGCAACCGTCATCGCAGCTGCGGCTCGTAGCCGTAGATTTGGCGTATCATTCCACCATGCCAGAGGTGATAACTTGCATGCACACTTTTACGGCGCCAGGTGCAGCTCTCATTTGCCATATTCCAGGCAATCGTGCAGTACGTCCGTATGAAATTCCAACACATTTCAAATGAAAATTTAACGTCGATGCGTTATAGTTCAATTAACCGATGAGTAAAGTTCGTGCGGTAGGCAATAACGCCGCAGAGAGTGTAGACGATGCGTGATGCGGAAAACACGCTCAAACATGCAGTAGGCAAGATGCAACAAAAGTGCACGCAACACGCAACAAAGTGGTAGAAAGAGGTGATGCAGCATGTGGTTCTTTGATCCGCTCTATCTGTTGTTTGCGATCCCGCCGCTCTTGCTGGGGTTGTGGGCGCAGTTCAAGGTGCAGAGCGCGTTTCGCCGTTACTCCAAAATGCGCACGGCGAGCGGGATTACGGGCGCTCAGATGGCGCGCATGATTTTGGATCGCAACGGGCTGTATTCGGTGGCGGTGGAACGCGTGGGCGGCATGCTCACCGATCACTACGACCCGAGCGGCAAAGTCCTGCGGCTGAGCGAGTCCGTATATGGCACGCCCAGCGTGGCGGCGGTCGGCGTGGCGGCGCATGAGGCGGGTCATGCCTTGCAGGACAAGATGCACTACGGGCCGTTGCGCCTGCGCTCGGCGATTGTGCCGGCGGTGAGCATCGGCAGCTGGCTGGGGCCGATTATTTTCCTGGTTGGCTTCTTTATGTCCGGCGTCACGGGCAACACCATCGCCATCATCGGTCTGTTGCTCTTCGCCATGACAGCCGTCTTCGCCCTGGTGACGCTGCCGGTGGAGTTCGACGCCAGCCGCCGCGCCAAGCAGCAGCTCGTCGCCATGGGGCTGAGTCCTCAGGAAATAAATGGCGTCAGCGAGGTGTTGGACGCCGCAGCGCTGACCTATGTGGCTGCAGCCGTGCAGGCGATCATGACGATGCTCTATTACGTCTCCCTGCTGATGCGCCGCGATTGAGGCGCATTACGGGAAGCCGTCGTTGGGTGCGTATGGCGTAGGCGCCGCTGCGAGCGGCGCCCCGTCGGAGCATCCGTCGTTCCGGGGGCTGTCGGGAACGTGCGGCTGGGAGTCGCACCTACGCAGTCGCCGATGTTTTCACTCCTGCGCCACTTCCACGCTCTCCGCTTCTTCTTCCTCTTTGATCGAACGCAAATGGGGGAAGAGGATCACTTCTCGGATCGTATCAGTGTCTGTGAAGATCATGGTCAGGCGATCGATCCCCATGCCGAAGCCGCCGGTCGGCGGCATGCCATAACAAAGCGCCTCGATGAAATCTTCATCGATCGGGTGCGCCTCTTCGTCGCCATGGCGCGCCCGATAATTTTCGTCGAGAAAGCGTTGAAGCTGATCGATCGGATCGTTGATCTCGCTGAAGGCGTTGCAGATCTCCATGCCGGCCATAAAGCCCTCAAACCGTTCGACCTGGCGCGGGTCGGTGGGAGAGCCTTTGGCCAGCGGGCTGACGTCGCGCGGATAATCGATCAGGAAGGTGGGCTGGATCAGGTTCGGCTCGACGTATTTGGCCATCAGGCTGTCGACCAGCTTGCCCCAGGAGCTGCGCGGGTCCGGTTCGTGGCCGCGGCGGCGCATCTCCGCCGCCAGCGACGCTGCGTCGGGATAGCTTTCATAATCGATGCCGGTGGCCTCGAAGATGGCTTGGCGCAGAGGAACGCGGCGCCACGGCGGCGTCACGTCGATCGTGTGCCCTTGCCAGGTGATGGTGTGCCCGCCGGTGACTTTGCGCGCTACGTAGGCGACCATCGCTTCGGCGCGGCGCATGACGTCGTTGTAGTCGGCGTAGGCTTCGTAAAATTCGAGCTGAGTGAATTCGGGGTTGTGCTTAAAGCTCACACCTTCGTTGCGAAAGTCGCGGCCGATCTCGTAGACGCGGTCATAGCCGCCGACGATGAGGCGCTTGAGATAGAGCTCGAAGCTGATGCGCAGGTAGAGGTCCTGGTGGAGCTGGTTGTGATGCGTAATAAAAGGACGCGCCGCCGCGCCGCCGTAGATTGGCTGCAGGATCGGCGTCTCGACCTCCAGAAAGCCCTCATTGTCCAGATATTCACGCAAAGCGCGCACGATAGCGGCGCGCTTGCGAAAAATCTCGCGCACCGGTGGGTTGGCGAGCAGATCGACGTACCGCCGACGGTACCGCTTTTCGCGGTCGCGCACGCCGTGCCATTTATCGGGCATCGGCTTGAGCGTCTTGCTCAAAAATTGCAGCTCGCGCACCTCCACGCTGAGTTCACCGGTTTTGGTGACCACGAGCGGACCGGTGGCACCGACGAAATCGCCCAAATCGATCAGTCGCTTCCAGATGTTGTCATAAAAATCACCCGGAAGCGAGTCCTTGCGCAACACCAACTGAATGACGCCGGTGCCGTCCTCCAGGTCGGCGAAGCTCATCTTGCCCATGATGCGGATGCGGCGCAGCCTGCCGGCCACGCTGACCTCCTGCCCTTCGCTCTTCCCTTGTTCATAGAGGGTGCGGGCGGCGGCGATCGTGTGCGTGCGTTTGGCGCGGGCCGGATACGGGTCGACGCCCGCCTCGATCAACCCCTGCAGGTTTTTCAGGCGCGATTGCTCTTGATCGCTGAGACGTTCAGGATCGAACAGTGGATGAGCAGGAAGATTCAAGCATCACCTCTCAGTCTCTTGTGTAGGACGCAGTTGAATTGCGCGCCGCCGTCGCCGAATCGTTCGGCGCTGCGCTCACTTCACCTGAACGATCTCGAAGACAATCTGACCGCCCGGCGAATCCACCACGGCCTTGTCACCGACGCGCTTGTTCAGCAGTGCGCGTCCCATCGGGCTTTCGTTGCTGATTTTGCCGTTGCTTGGGTCAGCCTCCGGCGGCCCGACGATCATGTATTCCTCCTCCAGATCGGAGCCCTCTTCGCGCACCACGACCGTGCGGCCGATCACCACTACGTCCGGCGCGGCGTTGTCTTCGCTGATAATTTTAGCGTTCTTCAGGATGGCTTCCAGCTCGCGGATGCGTCCTTCCAGAAAGCCCTGGGCGGTCTTGGCCTCATCGTAGCCCGCATTTTCGCTGATGTCGCCTTCCGCTTTGGCCTCGGCGATCATCTGGGCCACCTCGCGGCGACGCACCGTCGTCAGATACTCTAGCTCTTCCTTCACCTTCTGTAAGCCTTCCGGTGTTAAGAAAATGGGTTGATTGTTGCTCATCGCAAACCCCTCCAGCTTCTATATTTTTCCCCTGCAACTGCACATCTAATTCAATCGACGCTTTTGCGTGAACGCACTGGCCGCTTCTTTGCACCAACACCGGTCACCCTCGAGATGAGGGCGGGGGACGTCGGCAAACTCAGGATTGCGGCTGAAACTTCACTGTGGCACAAGCCAATAGAAGGCGTGCGCTGGCTTCACACGGAGTCCACACTCGAAGTGAAGCTGCACGTTGTCATGATAACGTCGCCAAAGCGATGTTCTGTTTCCGATCGCAGCGCTTGAGTATGAAAAACACCGCCTGCTAAAGGCGGCGCCCTGACGCTGTTCTGTTCACGCCATTTTACGCATCAAAGCAAGCGCCGACCCACCTAGGTCGGCCCTCAATACTTCTTCATTATATTCCATGCAGCGCCATCTGCAAAATTTGCATTTTCATCTTTGGCCGCGAAGCTTGAATCTACAATCGGCGCTGCACGTGCTATACTATGGCCGATTGTGGCCGATTGTCCGTCAATGCGATGTGGCGGCTGTAACTCCGTTCTGTCCATGCGAACTTACTTTCTCAAACGCGTGCTGCACGCAATTCCGCTGCTGTTTGTTTTAAGCGTCGTGCTGTTTCTCGTCGTGCGTTCGGCGCCGGGCGGGCCGTTGGCGCAGGCGGAGCGCAACCCCAACATCACTGCCGAGCAGCGCCAACAGCTGCGGGAGCGGTTGGGGCTCGATCAGCCGCTTTATAAGCAATATTTGGACTGGCTCGGCGCGGTCTTGCAGGGAGATTTGGGCCGCTCCATCAAAAGCAATCGCCCTGTGGCCGAGGTGATCGGTGAGCGCATTCCCAACACGCTGCTCCTGGTCGGCGTGGCGTTTGTGTTGACGATTGCAATCGCCATCCCCCTTGGCGCCATTTCGGCGCTGCGCCAGTACTCCTGGTTCGACTATCTGGTCACCACGCTCTCCTTCGCCGGGCAATCGATGCCCGTCTACTGGCTCGGGTTGGTGGCGATCCTGATCTTTTACGTCTGGCTCGACAACCCATTCACTGGCGGCCCTTTGCTGCCGGCGGGCGGCATGTACACCCTGGGCGCGCCCAGGACGCTCGCCGACCTGATCTGGCATATGATTTTGCCGGTCGGTGTCCTCTGCGCAACCTGGGTGGCCTGGTACTCGCGCTTTTTCCGCGCCAGCATGCTTGAGACGCTCAACGCCGACTATGTGCGCACGGCGACGGCGAAAGGTTTGCCGCGGGGCCGGGTGATCTATGGGCACGCTGGCCGCAACGCCGTGATTCCGCTGGTGACGATGATTGCGCTGGACCTTCCTTCGGTTTTCGCCGGCACGCTTTTTGTGGAGACGATCTTTTCGTGGCCGGGCATGGGGCGGCTCTTCTGGGAGGCAGCGCGCGGGCGCGACTATCCGGTGTTGATGGCGATCATTATGATCAACGCTGTCCTCATCGTCCTTGCCAACTTGATCGCCGATATGTTGTACGCCAGGCTGGATCCGCGGGTGCGTTATGAGTGAGCTGACGGTGAGCCAGGCGCTGACAAGACCTGGACGTCGCACGATGGAAGCTGCGCCGCTGCGCGTCTTGATCTGGCGACGCTTTCTGCGCCATCGATTGGCGGTGGTCGCCATGGCGGTCCTGGGGCTGGTGATCGCCAGCGCAGTGTTTGCGCCGTTGAGCCGGTATACGCCGACGCAACAAAATCCCACCAACGCGCTGCAGCCGCCTTCCCCGCAACACTGGTTCGGCACCGACGACCTGGGCCGCGACGTCTTCACGCGCACGCTGTACGGAGGACGCATCTCCCTGGCAGTGGGGCTGAGCGCCACGCTGCTCTCGCTTCTGATCGGCGTAGTCGTAGGCATGGTGGCCGGCTATTTCGGCGGCGTCGTGGACAACGTGCTGATGCGCATCACCGATGGGTTCCTGACGCTGCCGACGCTCTTTGTGCTGATCCTGATCGCCACCCTGTTGCGCGAAATTCCGGCGCTGGGGTTGGTGAGCGGCGTGATCATCGTAATTCTCGTCATCGCCGTGCTCTCGTGGATGTGGCCGGCGCGCATTGTGCGCGGGGAGTTTTTGCGGCTGAAGCAGCGCGACTTCGTGACCGCAGCCGAGTCGATCGGCGCCGGGCATGGACGCATCATGGCGCGACATATCCTGCCCAACACGGTCAGCCTGATCATCGTGCAGGGAACGCTCATGGTGGCCTACGCCATCATCACCGAATCCGGGCTGAGCTATCTGGGCTTCGGCGTCCAGCCGCCGACGCCCTCCTGGGGCAACCTGCTGGCGACGGCGCAGACCTATGCGCTGCGCGCGCCCTGGCTGATGATCTTTCCCGGCCTGATGATCTTTCTCACCAGCATGGCGATCAATTACATCGGCGACGGGCTGCGCGACGCTTTTGATCCCTATTCGGCCCGTTGAACAGGCAATTGACCTTTTTTCGTCAACGTTCCAAGGCAAAGGAGAAACCTATGCACAAAACAGGCGCCCCCTTCATCGCTCACCGACGTGCGCCAGCCTTGCTGACGCTAACCGTCTTGCTGGCGACGCTGTTGCTGGCAGCCTGCGGCGCGCCTTCAAGCGAACCGCAGACGAGCGGCGAGACCGCCGGCCCCGGTCAGATCATCGTGATCATTCCGGAAGAACCGGCCTCGCTCAACCAGTATCATGCCGTCGCCGCCATCGTGCGCCAGGTGGCGGATGCCGTCAGCGCGCCGCTGGCCGTGCCCGACGAAAACGGCGCGTTCATTCCGGTGTTGGCCGCCGAGCTGCCGACGGTGGAAAACGGCGGCGTCTCGCCGAATTACCTCACCGTGGCCTGGAAGCTGCGTCCCGGGTTGCGCTGGTCGGACGGCGAGCCGCTCACCTCGGATGACATCAAATTCACCTGGGAGGCGGTCTCCCACCCGGAGAGCGGCAACGTGTTGGCGCTCGGCTTCGAGAAGATCGCCTCGATCGAGACGCCCGATGAATTGACCGCCGTCATCACCTACAAGGAGCTGAACCAGGCGTATCTGCAACAGTTCATGTACGGAATTCTGCCGCGCCACGCCACCGGCGCGCCTGAAGAGATGTTACAATGGGCCTGGAATCGCAACCCGGTCTCCGCCGGCCCCTACGTGGTGAAGCAGTGGAACTCCGGCGAGAGCATCGTCATGGAGCGCAACCCCTACTACTATCTCGAAGGCCAGCCCTACATCGACCGCGTGATCTTCACTATTGTGCCCGACCCCGGCGCGCAGATCGCCATGATGGCCAAAGGCGAAGCGCACGTTCACCTCTGGCCGGGCGAAGTCAAAGAGATCTACGATGCTCAGGTCGCCGGCCAGGCGGCGCTGCAGGAAGTGCCGGGCCAGTGGAACATGACGTTGTTCTTCAACCTGAGCCGCCCCTTCGACGGCGACCCGGGGCCGGAGCCGCCGCATCCTATCCTCGGCGACCTGCGCGTGCGCCAGGCCATCGCCCACGCCATCGACTACGACCTCATCGTGACGGCGGTCAATCCGGGCACCTTCCCGACGGCGACGCCTTTCGCCTACGGCTGGTATAAGTGCGACCAGGAGCGCAAATACCCCTATGACCCGGAGCGAGCACGGGCGCTGCTCGAGGAGGCCGGCTGGGTCGAAGGGCCAGACGGCATTCGCGTGGCGCAAGGGGCGCCATACGCCGAGGATGGAACCCGCCTGCGCGTTCAGCTCAACGGCTATACGAATTTCCAGCCGCTCGTGAAGCTGGAAGAAGCGCTGGTCGAGATGTTCAGGGTGGTCGGCATCGAGGCTACGATCCAGAACGACGACTTTTCGATCATTTTCGGCTCCTATGAGGATGGCGCGCCGCGACAACTCGGCAACTTCGACATCTTGGTCTATGACACCAGCCTGCCGATCGAGCCGCAGGCCTCCATCGAGAACACCTACCTGAGCACGGCGATTCCCACCGCCGAAAACCCTGCAGGCAACAATTCCTCGCGCTGGGTCAATCTGCGCGCCGACGAGTTGATTCGGGCGGCGGGCGCCACCGTCGATCTGGAGGCGCGACGCGCTGCCTACTGCGAGCTTTCCGAGCTGATCGCCACCGAGCTGCCGCGACTGAACCTCTACCTCTTCACCGAGGGCTACGGCGCCTCCAACCGGCTAAGTGGCTACAAAGTGAACATGTGGGGCAGCCTGACTTGGGATATTCAGAATTGGAAGTTGGAGTGACGATGTCCTCGTACGCCGATGCACTCTTTCTCAATGCAGCCGTTTACACCGCGGATCCTGCCAACCCTTGCGCCGAAGCCGTGGGCGTGCGCGGCAACCGCATCATCTTCGTCGGGCGCAGCGCCGACGCGCTGGCGCTGCGCGGGCCGCGCACCGAGGTGATCGACGCCGGCGGACGGTCGCTCCTCCCGGGTCTGATCGACAGCCACTTTCACCTGCTGTGGGGCTCGCTCAAGCTCGATAAGCTGCGGCTGGACGACGCTGAGTCGCTCGACGCCATTCGCACCGCGATTGCAACCTATGCAGCCGCCAATCCACAGCGCGAATGGATCGAGGGCGTGCAGCTCCAATATTCCGCCATTCCCAACGACGCCCGGCTCGATCGCTGGTTTCTCGACGCCATCGTCCCCGACCGGCCAGTTTACCTGAGCGCGTTCGACGGCCACACCGTCTGGGTGAACAGCGAGGCGCTGCGTCGGGCCGGCCTTCTGCACGGAAGGGAGACGCCCGCTGGCAGCGAGATCGTCATGGACCCCGCAACCAGAACCGCGACGGGCGAGCTGCGCGAGCCAGGCGCCTTCGACCCGGTGCGCGCCCTGATCCCTAAGCCGACCGACGCCGAGCGCCGCGCCGCGCTGCATAAGGGCATGGCGCTCTGTGCGCAACATGGCGTCACCAGCGTGCAGAATATGGACGGCTGGGACAACAGCCTCGAGCTGTACGCAGCGCTCGAAGACCTGGGTGAAATGACGGTGCGCATCTATGTGCCCTTCGACATCAAGCCCGAGACGCCGTTGGAGGAGATCGCCCAGGCCGCCGAGCAAAAGCGGCGCTTCCAGGGGCCTTACGTGCGCGCCGGCTCCGTCAAGGTGTTCATGGACGGCGTGCTGGAATCCTACACCGGTCTGCTGCTCGACGACTACACCGGGCAGCCGGGCAACCGCGGCTCCGCCCTCTACACCGCCGAGCATTTCAACGCCATCGCCGTCGAAGCGGATCGCCTGGGCCTGCAGATCTGCGTCCACGCCTGCGGCGACGGCGCAGTGCGTCGCGCTCTGGACGGCTACGCCTTGGCGCAACGCCTCAACGGACGCCGAGACAGCCGTCACCGCATTGAGCATGTCGAGCTGATCCATCCGGACGACATCCCGCGCTTCGCCGAGCTGGGCGTCATCGCCTCCATGCAGCCTGCGCATTGTCCTCCCGACTTGAACGCCGGCGACGTCTGGCCCAGCCGCGTCGGGCCGGAACGGTGGCGCTACAGCTTCGCCTGGCGAACGCTGCGCGAGGCGGGCGCGCGACAGGCCTACGGCAGCGACTGGCCGGTCGTGAGCCTCAATCCTTTCGTCGGCATATGGAGCGGGCTGACGCGCCAATCCTGGCAGCCAGGCGATCCTGTGCAACGGCTTACGCTGACGCAATTGATCGACGGCTACACACGCGACGCAGCTTATGCTGAATTTCAGGAGGAGGTCAAAGGCATGGTGCGCGTCGGGATGCTCGCCGACCTGGCGTTGCTGGACCGAGACATCTTTGCGACGCCGCCTGAGGAGATTCGCGACATTGCGCCTGTGCTGACCATGGTGGACGGACGCATCGTCTTTCGCACGCTCAGTTGAGACAGGCCGAGGCGCTCAGCGGTCGGGCGCCGTCGCCAGCGCCCAGGCGACGGTGTTCCACATCGCCAGATCGGCCAGGAGCATGAAAGCGTCGGTTTGCGCATGCGCCAGCCCGGTGACCAGGCCGGCGCATGCGCCCGCCGCCACCCAGAAACCGGCGGAGCCTCCCTCGACCCGTCGCCGCAACGCCGCCCGAAGCGCCAAAACACACAGCACAAACCAGGCCAATCCCAACACGCCCCAGGTCGTCGTCAGCTCCAGCCAGACGTTGTGCGGGTGAAGCTGATCGACCTCCACCGCGCCGACAGGCAAATAGGCGGGATAGGTCCAAAAGAACCCGCCCGGCCCTACGCCGACCCAAAAGTGCTCGCGCCAGAGCGCAAAGGCCGCCGTCCACAGGGTCAACCGCAGCTCAACCGTCTGCAGATTGGCGAGGCGCTCCTGCTGCCAGAAGAAAATGAGCGCAAGCAAAACAGCTAGCGCAACTATCGTCGAAAGCACCGGCCTGCGACGCATACGCAACCAACGCACGATCGCCGGTCTGCGATAGAGCAGAAAGCCTGCAAAGGTCGCCAGCCCTGCCGGGACGGCCAGGAACAACGCGCCGCGGCTGCCCGTCAGCATGAGCGCCCCAGCCAGCGCAAGCAACGCAGCCGCAACGACCATCCGCCGCCGTTTGTCGATCAGCGCCAATCCCGCCAGCCCGACGAACAGGCTGCGCTCCAAATAGAGCGCCGTATGGTTGGGCGAAAAATGCGGGCCCACCAGCCGTTGAACGCCGTCGACGTCGACGCCCTGGCCGGCTAGCCAGCGCATTATGCCGACGAGCGCCGCCAACATGCCGCCCGTCAGGAGCGCAAGCAACGCCCAGCCCCGCTCTCTGGAATCTGCGGTCAGCACGCGCACCGCCAGCCACAGCCCCAAGGGCGCCATCACCAGGTCAAGCGCGCCTCGTGCAAAGGCGGGCCAGCGCCAGACGTTCACAGCGCTCAGCAGCGTCAGCGGCAGAAGCAGCAGCGGAGCCAGCTCCCACCAGTAGAGGATGAAACCATCCGAAGAGTGAGGGCGGCGGAGCGCAGCAATGACTGCGGGCAGCAACGCCAGGGTGAGGGCGTGCGCTGGCGGGACAGTCAATACAACGTTGACCAACGCAAGCTCTTTATGCTGGAAATAGAAAGGGATCAGCGTCAGCGCCAGCCAGAGGCCGACCCGCGGCCGAGCGAGGCAGAGCCAGGTCGCCGCCAGCCAGCACAACCCGATCAACGGCGGGAATGTAGCCAGATAATAGATCACCGCCAGCCCGGTCCACGCCAACACGTGCGCCCATTGCGGCGCGCGCCGCCACCGCTCCAGCCAGCGTCGCCAGGCGATTATCTGCGCCGCCGCGACGCCGCGCCAGATCACCAACGCTATGGCAACCAGCAGCGCAACCCATTCTCCCCAGGGAACGCAGACCTCGCCTGTTGAGGGGCGCTGGCGCAGCATCTGCAACCAGTCTGTCAATGC
Source organism: uncultured Caldilinea sp. (assembly GCA_937928035.1). Classification (GTDB taxonomy): domain Bacteria; phylum Chloroflexota; class Anaerolineae; order Caldilineales; family Caldilineaceae; genus Caldilinea. The sequence goes on from CALFWA010000109.1 coordinate 54,754, forward strand.
GATGTAGACCGGTGCAGGCGTCCCGGCGAGATCGGTGAGGGCGAAGCCCCACGCTGGCATGCCCGGCGCTTCCGCCGGCCGGTCAATGACCCAACCCATCGCCTGCAGCCAGGGCCATGCGCGCCACGCCTGCTCCAGCGCGTCGCGCGCATAGCGCGCCTGCGCCTGCGGCGTCACCGTCCCCCACGGCGAGTTCAGCATACGGTTCCAGCCGAAACGCACCGCCCAGATCGGCTTGTCGCCGAGTCCGGAATCGACCAGCGCGCGCCGGATCAGGGCGGCGCGACTGAAGTTGAGCACATCCGGCTGCTGGCGAGGATCGGTTGCGCCGTAGCCGAAGCCAAAGGGTTGAATGGCGACCACGTCAAAAAAAGGCGCGGCGCCGGCTGCAATCATGCGCTGCAGATAATAAATTTCGTCGATGGCCAGATGCCCCCGGTCTATGGTGGGCGCCAAGGCGGCGGCGAGAATAACGGCGTCGGGGTCGGCCTGGCGCAGCGCAGGCGCCACCGTGCGCAACAGTTGTGCGTATTCGACCGGATTGATGTGGCGACGTCCCCAGTTCGGCGCGATGTTGGGCTCATCCCAAATCTGGTAATAGCGCACGCGATCGCCGTATCGTTGCGCAAAGCGTTCGACGAAGCGGGCAAAGTCGGCGTACTCCGCCGGCGGCCCTGTGCGCACGCCGGCTTTGCGATCCATCTCACTCAACGCCCAGTCCGGCGCGCCGGCGAGCACGATCACCGGCTCCAGTCCTGCGCTCGCCACCTGCTCCAGCGCGCGGTCGGCGACATCCCAGACCCATTGCCCCGGAATAAGCTCCAGCTCTCGCCACTCCAGGCGAAAACGCACCCACCCGAAGCCGGCCGCGCGCAGTTGGTGCAACCTGAGGGCGAATTGTTCAGGCGCATACGCGTCGATCTGGAGGTTGACGCCGACGAACGGCGGCTGCGCGCCCCCCGCCGGGCTGCGGACAGGAACCCGCTGCAGTCCCACGCCCCCTTCCAGCGTTGCACGCCACAACAGGACGCCGGCTGCGATCAAGGCGCATATGATGCCGTAGAGCATTGCAAGTCGCAGCCACGCCAGCGTTTGACGCAAGCCGTCGCCTTGTCGCAAGAAGGCGACCCAGAGTTGACCGCTCGCCTGCGTTCTTCGATGCGCAGCCCTTGTCTCATGCGCGGCGTTCACATCAATCCTGCGCCTCGCGTAGGATGGCGGCGAGGCGGTCGGCGGCTTCCCGGTTGGCGTCGATCGCCCTCAGCTTCTCGCCGTATTGTTTCAGGGTGCGCTCCGTGTGAGGTTCGGCGTCCAGACGGCGCGCCTGGATGAGCAGGTCCTCGATCTCGCGCAGCAGCTCCTGAAGCATTCGCTGCATCGGCCTTAAAGAAGGGGACGACATAGCTGCATCCGGCGGCGTCAATCCGGCCAGCCACGCTTCCGCCTCGGCCAGCCGTTTTCGCAACGCCTCCACTTCGTACGGGGAAGGCGCCTGAGGCGGCTGGGGACGAAAGATCGACGCCGGAAGCTGCGCGACGTCAAACAGCGCGACGTCTGGCGCATTCAGCCAGAGCACCGGCGTTGCGTAGCCGATGCTGTCGGGGTTGAGCGCATAGAGGCTCGAACGCGCCAAGCTCATGGCGCTCGGCGCAATGCCTGGGCACGGGCCGGCGAACAGCGCCTGATAGAAATGCTGCGTAAAATCGCCTGCGATCGATTCTTCGATCGCAGCCTGCATGGCGACGACAGCCGGGACGCCACTCTGAAGCAGTTGAGCGCCGATGGAAGCCAGGCTGCGATTCAACGCGCCTTGCGCGGTGGCGCACGCGTTCAACACGACCATCCGGACGCTTTCGGCGTCGTCAAACGCGGTGCGCAGCGTCGACGCCGAGGTCAACACGGGCGTCTCGCCCTGCCAAAACAGCACGCCCTCCGGCTGTCCGTGCGTGGTGATGTGCACGATGTCGGGGCGCAAATGGTCGATCATTTGGCGCAAATCCACCACGCTGAAACGCCCTTTCAATACGGCGACGTCGATCACCTCCGTGCTCAGCGCGCCGAGCGCCTCTTCGAGCCGTCGCGTCTCTGCGGCGGCGTCGATTTGGGCCGTGGGGTCCTCAGGCAACACGGCCAGCATGCGCAAGGGAAGTTTGCTGCGCAGCGCGCGCACCCGCCCCACGCGGCGCAGCTGGGTCTCTGCGCGCACCAGCGGCGTCCGCAGGCTGCGTGCGAACGCCAGGTTGCGGTCAGGGTCGAACAACATCTCCCAGGGCAGCGCCGCCACGGCCGGCGGCTGCGCCATCAGACGGAGACAGATGCCGGCTGCTCCCTGGTCGAGGTCGGCACAAGCGCGTATCCAGAGGTCGCGTACATCCTGGCGAAAGAGACGCGCATACAGCAACGCGCCGATCTCTTCGATTACGTTGCGGCCGGGATGGCCGTGCGCAGCGGCTATTTGCTCCAGCCGATGAAGCCATGTCGGATCGCCGGCGTCATCGTCGAAACGGCCGGCGGCTGTGTACTGGCGATAGGAAGCGTGCACAAGGTAAGGCGCCTGAGAGCCGTGTATGGTGATGTGAAAATCGGCGAAAGTGCAATCGGTCATTGCGCCGGCCCGTTGAAGGATCGAAAAATCCGTCGGCAATTTTGTGCAAAACACAAAAGTATTGTACACAAAGATACACTATGCATATTAATCGGTGGAGCATCTGGCGAGAAGGATTCTGGGAACGGTGGCGGTGGCGCCTGCGCGCCGATCTTTCCGGCCTGGATTATCGCGACCGCATCAGCGTCACGACCTGGGTGCTCGTCTTTGGGTTTGGGCTCAGCCTTATCGTAGAAATTCCCTCCATCGTGATTCGTTTCCGCGCCTTCGGGACGCCCGCCGAGATCGAGCTGACTTCGACGATGATCATGGGCATCTTCCTGGCGATTGCAGCCGCTGCGGGCGCCGAAAGCCTGATTCGGCTGCATCCCAAGCGCCAGGCGAATCGGCTGGGATTGACCTGGGCCTATTGGGCGCTGCCGGCCGCCATGTCCATCATCACCGTGGTGCTGCTTCCCAGCCTGCCGACGCGCTTTTTGCAGATTTTGGTGATCTTGGCGGCGGGCGTTCTGTTGATCATCGCCTTTTTCAGCCTGTACGCTACGGTGGAGCCGGGCCAACCGGGGTTTCGCCGCGCCCGTCTCTGGCTAGATGCGCTGGCCTACGGGGTGGCGCTATTGCTCTTTCTGTTCGTTTATCAGGCGCGCACGCGCAGCCTGCTTTCGGGCACGTTGATCGCATTGACGGCGACGCTGCTGGCCGTGGAGCTGCTGCGCACCTCTTCCGATGAGACGCGCCGCGTGCTGATCTACAGCGCGGTCGTAGGCCTCCTGCTAGGTGAAATGACATGGGCGTTGAACTACTGGCCGCTGTTGCCCGGCCTGACGGGAGGGTTGCTCCTGCTGCTGAGCTTCTACCTGGCCATCGGCATTGCGCTGCAGAGCCTGCAGGGACGGCTGACCAAACGCGTGATGGTCGAGTTCGGCGTCTTCGCCGTGATTGCCGTGATCCTGATCGTCCTTTTCGGCCCGGGGTTTTGACACGCTGAACGCACTTGCCGAACGCACACGCCGAGGGCGAGCGCGTTTGCCTGTTGATGTTGACTTTGCCTGTGAACAAAGTTATGCTTACACACGTTAGATAGGCGTCAGAAAAGACAGGCAAAGCAAGCGGAAACGTTCGATACAGAGAAAAGCTCTAATGTCTGCACGGGAATATCTTCGCATTTTACGCAAATACGGGTGGATTGTGGTCGTCGCCGTGGTGTTGGCGGCGCTGGGAGCGTTCGCCATCAGCAATTTCCAAAAGCGGCTCTACCAGGCCACGGTGGAAGTTAGCACCGTGCCTGCCCGCGCCGACTGGGGGCTCGGCAACACTGCCAAAGATTTGATGCGCAACTTCACCGCCAATCTGCGCACGCCGGAGGTGGCGGCGCGCGTGATCGCCCGTCAGCAACTCGACATGAATCCTTACGACCTGCTGGCGAACACCCAGATCGAGCCGGATTCGAGCACCTTTACGATCAAAATTCAGGTGCGCAACCCAGACGGCGAAGTGGCGAAGCTGGCGGCCCTGGGCTTCGCCGATGAGTTCTACGAGGAACGCACCGCCTACTACGCCCAGCAGGATAAACGCGACCAGATCGAGGTCAAAATTCGCAGTCGGGACATCAGCTATACGCAAGTTCAGCCTAAGCCGATGCTCAATGCAATTGCAGGGGCCGTGCTAGGGCTGCTCCTAGGCGTCGCCGTCGTCATGCTGTTGACATGGATGGAAGCAGACATGCTGCGCACGCCGGCGGCCATCGAACGGGCGCTGGGCGTGCCGGTGCTGGGCGCCATTCCGCGGTCCAACCCGCGCAGAGTCATCAAGCCGGAAGTCCAGCCCGGCCGCGTCGGCGCTCCCAAGACTGCGTAGTTCAACGTTTTCGCGTGAATCCATTCGATCCGCGCTCGACACGGCTTCTGGTGCATCACTTGCCGCTGGCGCTGCTTGCGCTGGCGGTTTTGTTGTATGCACTCTATTTCAGCCATCTGACGCTCCTGCGTTACCACGCCTTCGAGTCGCGCGCCCTGGACATGGGCAATCTGAACCAGACGATCTGGAATACGGCGCACGGCAACTGGTTTCGCATCACCAATCAAGAGGTCGATCTGACGAACCGCCTCGGCTATCACGTCGAGCCGATTCTGCTGCCGATTGCATTGCTCTACCGTCTTCATCCTTCGCCGGAGCTGCTGCTCGTTCTCCAGGCGACGGTCGTGGCGCTCGGCGCGCTGCCGTTGTATGCGCTGGCAAGGTTGCGCGGCTTGAGCAGTTGGCTGGCGCTGAGCTTCGCCCTGGCCTTTTTGCTGAACCCCACGATTCAGGCCGCCAACTGGCTGGAATTTCATCCGGTCACGCTTGCGCCGACCTTTTTGATGGCGGCTTTCTATTTCCTGGTCGCCGGACGCACGCGCAGGTTTGCGCTGTTCGCCCTTCTCGCCGCCTCTTGCAAGGAGGAGATCGGCCTGCTGGTCGCCATGATCGGCCTCTACGCGTGGCTGGGCCTGCGCCGACCTGGCCTCGGCCTGACGACGATGGCGCTAGGAGGCGGATGGTCGCTGCTGGCGGTGTTCGGCGTTCAACAGGCGGCGGCGGGCGGCAACATTCACTGGGGGCGCTACGCCTATCTCGGCGAGACGACGCTTGAAAAGCTGGCGACGCTGGCGACGCGGCCTGACGTCATCGCGGCGCAGCTCCAGCGCGCCGACGTCGGGCGCTACTTCTTCGAGCTGCTGCTTCCGGTCGGGTTCACGGCGTTGCTGGCGCCTGAAGTGCTGCTGCTGGCGCTGCCCTCGCTGGCCATCAACCTGCTGGCCGATTTCACCCCCATGCACCAAGTCACCACGTTGATCTATGCTGCGCCTGTCTCGCCGTTCGTGATGCTTGCCGCCGTCATGGGTGCGGCGCGCGTGAACGAGAGATGGAGCCAGGCGTCGCTGAAACAGCGCCAAGCTTTCGCGTTTCAGACCGCGGCGGCGTTCGTCGTGCTAAGCGGGGCGTTGGTTGGGCAGCGGCTGTGGGGCTATCTGCCGGGGAGCGGCCATCATTTGCCCCTGACGGTCACCGAACATCACCGCCGCGCCGAGACCATCCTTGCGCAGATTCCACCCGACGCCGCCGTCTCTGCGCAGGATCGCCTCAACCCGCACGTCAGTGGGCGCCGCACGCTCTACATCTTTCCGCGCGTGGACGACGCCGACTACGTGCTGCTCGACGTCACCGGCCCGGCGTGGCCGCAACATCCGAACGACCTGAAGCGCAGCGTCGATGCATTGCTGGCAGGCGAGTTCGGCGTTGCCGCAGCCGGCGACGGCTATCTGCTGTTGCAGCGCAGGGCGCCCTTGAAAACGCCGCCACCCGAATTCTACACGGCGTGGCAGGCGACTGCGCAACCGCTTAACCACGTTGAGATGCAGGAGGTCTCGATCGTCTTTGGGGACGAGACCGGTGACCTGTTGAGGCTGCGCAGCTATGGCGTCGGCGTCGATCGCTACGGCGAGCTGGTGATCACGCTGATCTGGGAGGCGCTGCGTCCGCTCGATGAAGATTTTCGCTTTTACGTCGTCTATCTCGACAGCGAACTGCAAGCGATTTACGATACGCGCTTTTATCCACCGACCGCCGTCCTGTGGTATCCTACATCGTTATGGACGCCGGGTGCGCCTGTGCTGGTGCAGACGCTGCCGTGGACGTTGGACGCCGATCGCTTTGCGCTCGGCGTCGGCGTGTATGCGGGCGACGAAGGCTGGGACGCCGGCGCGCGCCTGAAAGTGCGCCAGGTCGAACCGACGACGCCGCTTCTTCAGGAAGGGACGCTCGTCCGGCTGGGCGGCTTTGCCTGGGATCGCACACAAAAACGGTGGATGCAGTTGTTGCCGAATGCGGGCGCTCCTGCGCGAGTTGTGGATGCGGCGTTCACCGGCGGCCTTCACCTGGAGGGTGTCACGCTGCCGGAGGTGGTGCGCAGCGGAGAGCCAACGCCTGTGACGCTCTTCTGGCGGAGCGACGCGCGCCCGCAAGCGGATTATTCGATCTTCGTGCAGGCGCTTGACGCCGATGGACGCAAGGTTGCGCAGTGGGATGGCGCGCTGGCCGACGGCGTCAGTGTGTTGCCTGCTTCCGCCTGGCCGAAGGGATGGCGAGGCGCGCAAACGGTGCTGTTGCCCCCACCCGCCCTTACGATGGCGAGAGAGTACGCCGTCATCGTCGGCATGTATGACTGGCGAAACGGCGAACGGCTTCAGGTGGGCGACGGCGATTTTGTCGAGATCGGCAAAGTAAGGATAGAACCATGAATCTGATTACACTTTCTGAACCCCACGGCGCTGTGGCGGAAGCCTATCATAGTCTTCGCACCAGCCTGGAGTTTTCCAGCCTGGAGAAACCGTTGCGCTCCATTTTGCTGGCGGCGGTGGATGCCAGCACGGACAAGACACAGGCGGTGGCCAATCTCGCCGTGGTGATGGCCCAGGCGGGGGATCGCGTTATCCTGGTGGACGGAGACCTGCGCCAACCGCGGCATCATGAACTCTTTGGCCTGTCAAACGTCCAGGGGCTTTCACAATGGCTGGAGAGCGGCGGGCAGCCGCCCTTGCAGACAGCATCGATCGCCAATCTGCGTCTGCTCACCAGCGGGCCGGTCGTCGGCAACCCGGTGGCGTTGCTCAGCGCCAAGCGCCTGGGAGAGCGTCTGAGCGAGCTGACGGCGCTGACCGATTACGTGCTCATCGATGCGCCGCCCTTGTTGAGCGTCACCGACGCCGCGCTGTGGGCCAGCCAGGTGGACGGCGTGGTGATGCTCGTCAACAGCGGCAGCACGCAAAAAGCACAGGCGCTGCGGGCCAAATCGATCCTGGAGCGCGTTCAAGCGCATCTGCTGGGGGCGGTGCTGTTGAATGCAGAAGCCTGAACGGCTCTTTTGCATCGCCAGCTCCGTCTGGCTTTGAGTTTTCTATGACAAGACGCTGAATACAAGCGAGGAACAAGAACCATGAAGGGGCTCATTCTCAGCGGCGGCAAGGGCACGCGCCTGTATCCGATCACCTTCAACCGCGCCAAACAACTGGTCCCTGTGGCCAACAAGCCCGTCCTCTTTCGCGTCATCGAAGCGATCAAAGAGGCCGGCATCGACGACATTGGCATCGTGATCGGCGACACCGGCCCGGAGATCCGCGAGGCGGTCGGTCAGGGGCGGCGCTGGGGAGTGAAAATCACCTACATCCAGCAGGAAGCGCCGTTGGGGCTGGCGCACGCCGTCAAGATCAGCCAGGACTTTCTCGGCGACGAGCGCTTCGTTATGTTTCTCGGCGACAACGTGATCCAGGGCGGCATCAGCGGGTTGATCCGTGAGTTTGCATCGAGCGACTGGAACAGCCAGATCGTGCTCACCGAGGTGGACCAGCCCCAACATTACGGCGTGGCGGAGCTGGACGAGCGCGGGGCCATCGTCCGCCTCGTCGAAAAGCCGCGCAACCCGCCCAGCAACCTTGCGCTCGTCGGCATCTATATGTTCGACCACAACATCTTCACCGCCGTCAACAACATCAAGCCGAGCTGGCGCGGGGAGCTGGAGATCACCGACGCCATCCAGTGGCTGATCGAACACGGCTTTTCCGTGCACCCGTACATTCATCGGGGCTGGTGGATCGACACCGGCAAGCCGATCGACATGCTAGAGGCGAACAACCGGGTGTTGGCGGAGCTGGAGCACAAGGTGGAAGGTTACGTCGATCGCGACAGCAAGATCGACCACCTGGTCACCGTCGAGCGCGGGGCCGAGATCATCAACAGCGTGATCCGCGGCCCGGCGATCATCGGCGAGGACACGCGCATAATCAACAGCTACGTCGGCCCCTTCACAAGCATCTATCATCACACTGTGATCGAAAACAGCGAGATCGAGCATAGCATCGTGCTGGATCACAGTCGCATCATCAACGTTCCCAGCCGCATCGAGGATAGCATCATCGGCCGCGATGTGGAAGTCACCTACAGCCCCATCAAGCCCAAGGCCTACAAGATGACGCTGGGAGACCATTCTAAGGTAGGGTTGTTGTAGTTGATCGAGGCCAGAGCTGCAATCTCCACGATCCCTTCTGTGCCGGCGTTGGCGCTCGCGCTGCACCGCTGGCGACAGCGCGTTTCGCCTCCGCCGGTGGATGAGGCGTTGAAGCCGCCTGCGCTGGCGCCGATGTACCGGCTGAGCGCAGGCAGCGTCGCCGAGGAGGCGCGCACGGCCGCGCAACTTACGGCGGAGGTGGCAGAGCGCATGCGTCGCCTCACGCGCGCCTACGGCGAGTGGCGCGTCTTCGAACCGGGGCCGTACTTCGATCTCACCCCACGACAGGTGGAGCTGTTGACGCACATCGTGGAGCGCGTCTCCACGGTGCATGTCGTCTTCCACATCGATGTGTTGCTGCCGGCGTTTCAGGCGGTTCAAAATTATGCAGCCCAAATGGCGCCGAACACAGGCAGTGTGGAGCAAATCGAGATGATCCATGAAACCCTGCTCGAGCGCTGGCGGCGCCTGCTGGAGGTGATCGACGGCGCCCGCATCCACCTCGCCGAAGATGTCAATTTTCTTGGGCTGAGCGGCGCACGCGAGGAGCAGGAGCGCTGGCTGCCGATAGAGCACGTCGCCAGCCTGAATGGCTCGGCGGATTGGCTCCTGGCCGGACGTCGAACGCTGCCAAGCCTGACGCTTTCGATCGACTTCCCTTTGCCGGCCTTTCGTCAGCCAGGGCGCAAGCGTCGGCTGAGGCGCGCCTGGCGCCGATTGTATGGAGGGTCATCGGCCGGCGGCTATTGACGCAGCAGTTTTATCTGTCTGGGCGTCCTCATTTCGACGCACCCATCGTTCATCGTTTCAGGAGGAGTTATGCAAAATCTGTTGGTCACCGGCGGCGCCGGCTTCATCGGCTGCAACTTCGTGCGCTACATGCTCGATAAGTATCCCGACTACACCATCGTCGTCTACGATAAGCTCACCTATGCAGGACGCCTGGAGAATTTGCAGGACATTCAGACCAGACATGGCAGCCGCATGCGCTTCGTGCGCGGAGACATCTGCGACGCATCGGCGGTGGAGGCGGCGATTCGCGCCTATCACATCGACACGATCATCAACTTTGCAGCGGAGAGCCACGTCGATCGCAGCATCCTGGACCCGGACGCATTCATTCGCACCGATGTCTACGGCACCTACGTCCTCCTCGAAGCAGCGCGCAAGGCGGGCAACTTGCGCTATCACCAGATCAGCACCGACGAAGTGTATGGGCACATCCACGGCGACCATCGCAGCCTGGAGAGCGACTGCCTCGCCCCGCGCAGCCCCTACGCCGCCAGCAAGGCGAGCG
>CALFWA010000110.1 GCA_937928035.1 uncultured Caldilinea sp.
GTTGCCCGGCGTAGAGGCCGCCATCGTTGAAAAGCTGGAGGACGGCCACGTGCGCGTCGTGACCGAGCCGAACGTCGAAGGGCATTTGGCGCTCAAACCCGGCTGGCCTTCGATGTTCCGCGGCTATCTGCACGACGAGGAACGCTACGCCAAATGCTTCGTCGACGGCTGGTACATCTCCGGCGACCTGGCCGAGTTGGACGAGGACGGCTACTTCTGGTTCATCGGCCGCGCCGACGACATCATCAAGACCGCGGGTCACATGGTCGGGCCGTTCGAAGTCGAAAGCGCGCTGATGGAGCATCCCGCCGTCGCCGAGGCGGGCGTCATCGGCGTGCCCGACCCCGTGATCGGCGAAGTGGTGAAGGCCTTCGTCTCGCTCAAGCCGCCTTATAAACCCAGCGAGGAGCTACGCCTAGAGCTGCTAGGTTGGGGGCGCACGAGGCTCGGCTCGGCCGTCGCACCCAAGATGATCGAGTTTCAGGACAACCTGCCCAAGACGCGCAGCGGCAAGATCATGCGCCGTCTGCTCAAAGCGCGCGAGCTCGGGCTGCCTGAGGGCGACCTTTCGACGCTGGAGAAGGCGGCGGAGGAAGAAGAGAAGGCTGTGCAATAACGCACCGGCGATGAGAAAGGAGGGAAGCGCCATGACGACCGTTGCACTTCAGACCAAAGCGCGCGATAAGCCGGCGCTGGAGCGAGAACATGCGCTGCACTTATTGCAGGAGATGGTGCGCATCCGCCGGCTGGAGGAAAAGTGTTACGAGCTGTACACCAAGGGCAAAATTCGCGGCTTCATGCACCTCTACGACGGTGAAGAGGCCGTGGCAGTAGGCGTCATGCAGGCGCTGACGCCGGAGGATGCCGTGGTCGCCACCTATCGCGAGCACGGCCAGGCATTGGCGCGCGGCATTTCGGCTGGCGCCATTCTGGCGGAGATGTATGGCAAGCAAGAAGGATGCGCGCGCGGGCGCGGCGGCTCGATGCATCTCTTCGATAAAGCGACGCGCTTTTACGGCGGCAATGCCATCGTCGGCGGCCATCTGCCGATGGCAGTCGGCATCGCCCTGGCTGACAAGTTGCGTGGCCTCAACCGCGTAACCTGCTGCTTCTTCGGCGACGGCGCCGTGGCCGAGGGCGAGTTCCATGAGTCGCTCAACCTGGCGGCGCTGTGGAAGCTTCCCGTGCTCTTCATCTGCGAGAACAACTACTACTGCATGGGCACGGCGTTGGAGCTGCACCAGTCGGAGCCGGACATCGCCAAAAAGGCCGCCTCCTATCGCATCGACGCCCGCGCTGTGGACGGCATGGACGTGCTGGCGGTTGAAGCCGCCGCGCGCGAGGCGGTGGCGCGCATCAAGGCGGGCAAAGGGCCGCAGTTCCTGGAATGCCGCACCTATCGCTTCCGCGCACACTCGATGTTCGACGCCGAGCTTTACCGCGATAAGAGCGAGGTGCAGGAGTGGCGCAAGCGCGACCCGATCACGACCTTCCAGGCGCTTCTAAAGCAGGAGGGTTTGCTCTTCGACGAAGACATCGAGGAGATCGAGGCGCAGGTGCAGGCGGAGATCGACGAGGCGGTGGCCTTCGCCGAAGCCGGCACCTGGGAGCCGGTCGAAGAGCTGGAGCGCTTTGTGTATGCGGAGAATATCCCGCCGGAGGATCTCTATCGCCTGCCCCCGCCGGAGCCGCCCGCCACGGAGACGCGCGAGATCACCTATCGCGAGGCCGTGCGCGAGGCGATGCGCTCCGCCATTCAGCGCGACGAACGCGTCTTCCTGATGGGCGCCGACGTCGGCCGCTACGGCGGCTGCTTCGCCGTGAGCAAGGGGTTGCTCCAAGAGTTTGGCGAGGAGCGCATCATCGGGACGCCGCTTTCCGAGTCCGCCTACACCGGCGCAGGCATCGGCGCGGCCATGAACGGCATGTTGCCGATCGTGGAGATCATGACCTGCAACTTCAGCCTGCTGGCGCTCGACCAGATTCTCAACAACGCCGCCACCATCCTGCACATGTCGGGCGGACTTTTCCACGTGCCGCTCGTCATCCGCATGGGCACAGGCGGGGGCAAGCGGCTCGCCGCGCAGCATTCGCACACCTTCGACGGCTGGTACGCTCACATCCCCGGCCTAAAGGTGCTGGCGCCGGCCACGGTCGAGGACGCCCGCGGCATGTTGGAGAGCGCGCTGGCCGACCCCAACCCGGTGCTCATCTTCGAGAACACGCTGCTCTACAACAACAAAGCGGAGCTGCCGGTCAACGCTGGCCCGGTCCCCATCGACAAGGCGGCGGTGCGCCGCGAAGGCAAGGACCTCACCATCATCGCCTACGGCATGGCGTTGATTAAATCGCTGGAGGCTGCAGAGAAGCTGGCGGCGGAAGGCATCGACTGCGAGGTGATCGATCTGCGCACGCTGCGACCGCTCGACGATGAGACCATCATGGCCTCGGTGCGCAAGACACATCGCGCCCTGATCGTCGATGAGGATTGGCGCAGCGGCAGCCTTGCTGCGGAGATCAGCGCCCGTATCATGGAGCAGGCTTTCTACGACCTCGATCAGCCGGTCGAGCGGTTGTGTGGCGCCGAAGTGCCGATGCCCTACGCGCCGCAGCTAGAGGACGCCTCGATTCCTCAGGTCGAGACCGTCGTGGCTGCTGTGAAAGGGATGGTGAACCATGGCTGAGTTTCTGATGCCCAGTCTGGGCGCCGATATGCAGTCAGGCAAGCTGCTGGAGTGGTTGGTCAAGCCGGGCGACGTCGTCAAACGCGGACAGGTGATCGCAGTCGTCGGCACCGAGAAGGGCGACATCGAGGTGGAGGTCTTCGAGGAGGGCGTGGTGCGTGCGTTGCTGGCCGCGCCGGGCGCAGAAATGCCGGTCGGCGCGCCGATCGCCGTCATCGAGGCGGTTGGGGAGGCGGAAAAGGTCGCTGCGCCTGCGGCCATGCCCGCCGCCGAAGCAAAGACGCCCCCTGCGCCCACCCCTACCGTCAAAGCCGCCGAGCCGGTCGCACGCGCCGCCAACGGCCATCGCATTCGCGTCTCGCCACTGGCGCGCAAGCTGGCTGCAGAGCTGGGCGTCGATCTCAGCCAGGTGCAAGGGACGGGCCCACAGGGCGCCATCGACAAAGCGGACGTCGAGCGTGCGGCTGCGGCGCTCAAGGCGCAAAGGGAGGCGCAGCAAGTGGTTCCGGCGCCGGCCGCAGAGGCGCCTCCTCCCTCTGCAAAGCCGATGGACAAGAGCAGCGCCGAGTTTCAGGCCAGCATGCGTCGCGCCATTGCGCTGGCGATGGCGCGATCGAACCGCGACATCCCGCATTACTATCTGGAGACGCGCATCAACATGGCGAAGGCGCTGGCGTGGATGGAGGCGGAGAACCTCAAGCGGCCGATTCAGAATCGTCTGTTGCCCGCCGTGCTGCTGATCAAAGCCGTCGCCAAAGCGCTCACACGCGTTCCGCAGCTCAACGGCTACTGGGTCGACGACGCTTTGCAAGTCAGCGAGGCGATTCACATCGGCTTCGCCATCGCCCTGCGCCAGGGTGGGTTGGTCACGCCTGCCATCCACCACGCCGACCTCAAGAGCGCAGACGAGCTAATGGAGACCCTGCGCGACTTGATCATGCGCACGCGCGCAGGACGTCTGCGCAGCTCGGAGCTGACCGGTGCTACCATCACCGTGACAAGCCTGGGGGATATGGGTGTCGAGAAGGTCTTCGGCGTCATCTACCCGCCGCAGGTGGCTCTCGTCGGCTTTGGCAAGGTGACGGAGGAGGCGTGGGTCGAAAATGGGATGATCGGCGTGCGTCCGGTTGTGCACGCCACGTTGGCCGGCGACCATCGCGCCACCGACGGTCGCACCGGCGCCGAATTTTTGGATGTGTTGAACCGGCTGTTGCAGGAGCCGGAGGCGCTTTTCAACGCATGAATTTGCATGGGTGCGGCTCGCAGCCGCATAGTCCTCACCCCCCGGCCCCCTCTCCCACCATCGGGAGAGGGGGCCGGGAGCGCCGCAGGTGCGGACTGCAACCGTGCAGCACCGGCAGAACATAAAACTGTGCAGCACCAGGGAAACAGGAGACGATTATGGTTGCAACGCAAACGTTCAATAAGGAAGACCTACGTCAGCTCATCTTGAACCAGTTGCGCGGCCTTGCGCCGGAAGCCGATCTGAATTACTTGCGTCCTTATGATGACATCCGTGAAACCCTTGAAATCGATTCGTTCGACTTTCTCAATTTCTTGATTGGGTTGGCGAAAGAGACCGGCGTAGAGATTCCCGAAAAAGATTATGGCAAAGTCAGCACACTCGAAGGATTGATCAACTATCTGCTGGCGCACATGTGAGAAGCCCGACGCAACAACGCGTCTTTGCGTAAGGCGCATTTGCACAGGCTTGCGTCGCTGCGTCGGCAAAATGACTTCAGGAGGCCAGATATGGGCGCAAATGAGTTGGATGGCAGCCCGTACGTCTTGGAGCGCAGCGCGCTCCAAGAGCTTCTGGATGTTCTGCGCGCCCGCGGCTACACGACGATTGGACCGCAGGTCGAGCATGGCGCAATTGTATACGACGTACTCCATCGCATCGAGGAGCTTCCCATCGGCTGGACCGACGTCCAGGAGGGTGGCTCCTACCGGCTGGAGCGACGCAACGATGACGCCCTTTTTGGCTACAACGTCGGCCCGCACAGTTGGAAGCGCTTCCTCAGTCTGCCGCTGCGGCTGCTCTGGCGCGCGCGCAAGACGGAGGACGGCTTCGAGTTCGTCGTCGATGAGGAGCCGCCGCCCCGCTACGCATTCATCGGCGTGCGCGCCTGCGAGCTGCACGCCATTCAGCAGCTGGACGCCATCTATACGGCTGGACCTGCCATAGACAAAGATTACCAGCGACGACGCAAAGCCCTCTTCATCGTGGCAGTCAACTGCGGCAAAGCCGGAAACACCTGTTTTTGTGCGTCGTTGGGAACCGGCCCCGGCGTCGGGCCGGGATATGACATTGCGCTGACCGAGCTGCTCGACGGCGAGCATCGCTTTGTTGCGGTCGCGGGGAGCGTACACGGGGCTGAAATTCTGGAGGCGATTCCTCACCGATTGGCGACGGATGCGGATATCGCCCTCGCCGAAGCGACGATTGCGCAGACCGCCCGCCGTATGGGGCGCAGCCTGGAGACCGCAGGTCTGAAAGAGCTGCTCTACCGCAACATCGACCATCCCCGCTGGGAGACGGTGGCGCAGCGCTGCCTCACCTGCGGTGCATGCACGATGGTCTGCCCAACCTGCTTCTGCTTCAGCATCGAGGATGCAACCGATCTCTCCGGTCAGGTCGCCGAGCGCTGGCGTCGCTTCGATTCGTGCTTCACACTGGCTTTTTCGTTCATCTCCAGCGGCAGCGTGCGTACCTCCGCCAAAGCGCGCTATCGCCAATGGCTCATGCACAAGCTGGCCGCCTGGCAAGATCAATTCGGCGTCATCGGCTGCGTCGGCTGTGGGCGGTGCATCACCTGGTGTCCGGTCGGCATCGACATCACGGCGGAGGTCGCAACCCTGCGCGCAGAGGAGAGCGGCCAGCTCCAGCCCGAGCCGGCTGCAGCGTAGAGGAGGTGATCAGAATGACAGCGCAAAGAATGGCGGCGCGAAGAATGGCATTCCCGGAAGCTATGCAAGGTTCTGCAGTCTCGCCGCAGGCTGCACAAGCGCCCGTCTTGAGCCTGGACGCCTTTCGACCCTATCGCTGCCGCGTCGTCGGACGCCAGCAGGAGAACGACGACACCTTCACCTTGGAGCTGACGCCGATGGGCGCCCGGCGCCACGCCGCATTTGCGCCGGGGCAGTTCAACATGCTCTACATCTTTGGCGTAGGTGAAATCCCGATCTCGATCAGCGGCGACCCCGCCGAGCCGGATCGCCTGCTTCACACCACGCGCGCCGTCGGCGTCGTGACGCGCGCCATGGCGAAGCTGCGCGAGGGCGACGTGATCGGCGTGCGCGGCCCCTTCGGCACGCCCTGGCCGCTGGAGGCGCTTCAAGGCAAAGACATTGTCATTGTCGCCGGCGGCATTGGGCTGGCGCCGTTGCGACCGGCGCTCTACTATCTGGT
>CALFWA010000111.1 GCA_937928035.1 uncultured Caldilinea sp.
CAGCGCCACCGCCGCCTCGTATTCCACCGCCAGGTCGGCGAGCACGTTGACCATCAACGGCTGCTCGACGAGCAGGCGGCCAAAGGCTTTGCGCTGTGCGGCGTGGTGCAACGCCTCGGCTACCGCCCGCCGCAGCGTCGCCGCAGAGCCCAGCGCACAGTCCAACCGGGTGTGGCGCACCATTTCCATGATGGTGGCGATCCCGCGGCCCTCCTCGCCGATGAGCTGCGCCCAGGCGCCGTGGAACTCCACTTCGCTGGAGGCGTTCGAGCGGTTGCCGAGCTTGTCCTTGAGCCGCACGATGCGAAAGGCGTTGCGTTCGCCATCTGGCGTCCAGCGCGGCAGCAGGAAGCAAGAAAGCCCCCCCTCCGTCTGCGCCAACACCAGGAAGGCGTCGCACATCGGCGCAGAGCAGAACCACTTGTGACCGGTAATGCGGTAACTTTGCCCGGGGCCAGGCCTGCCTTCGGGGATGGCCCACGAGACATTGGCGCGCACGTCGCTCCCACCCTGCCGCTCCGTCATCGCCATGCCAAAAAGCGCGCTGCGCTTCTCTTCTGCAGGTAAAAAGCTCGGGTCGTACTCCGTGGCGAGGACGCGCGGCTCCCAAATGGCGGCGACGTCGGGCTGGTTGCGCAGCGCAGGCACCACGGCGAACGTCATCGTCAATGGACAGCTCGTGCCTTCATCGACCTGATGGCGCAGCATCATCAGCGCGCCGCGGGCGACGTGAACGCCGGGCTGCGGTTTGCTCCAAGGCATCGAGTGGGTTTCATAGGCCATGCCGATCCGCATCAGCTCATGATAGGCGGGATGGTATTCGACCTCGTCGCGACGTCGGCCAAAGCGGTCATGGGTGTAGAGCACCGGCGTGTAGCGGTTCGCCAGCTCGCCCAAGTGCAACGTCTCCCGCCTGCCCAACAGCGCGCCGAACTCAACAGCGCGCTCTTCAATCCACCCTCCGCCCTCGCGGTGCACCGCCTCTTGCAGCGCGACGTCCAGGGTGTACAGATTGTAATCCTCCAGTGGCTCGGGTTGATTGAGCACGCTCTCCGGAGTGAACGACTGAAAGGTTGAAAGCGCCGTCATGGTCTCCTCCTCGGTGTAACTGGGGATCGAAGTGAACGCATCTGTCTTTTTATTTTACCATCGATGTCCTTCCGTTCGCTCTTTGCGTTCGCTCTTTGCGTTCGCTATGGACGTAGACTGCGGGCGCAGGCCTTCGTCTGCGCTTCGAGCGCCGAAATCGTTTGACCTCGCCTGGGTTTCTTCACTGGTTTCTTCAGGGTCAGAGACGACGGTTTTTCAATTTTTCATGGCGCTAATGTGAAAATAGCTTCAACGCAAAGGCGCAAAGAAGAGCAAAAGAGCGCTTTGTGAGCCGGGCGGGGTTTCATCGTCTGCGGCGCATCCAAATATGGCGCCTGAAAAGCAGGGGCAAGCGAGGGGTCGATGAACAGAAATGCATCTCCTGTGATTGTGACGGAAGGGTTGACGCGGCGATTCGGCGCGCTCACAGCGGTGGATTCGCTGAATCTGACCGTCTATCCGGGTGAAGTCCTGGGCTTTTTAGGGCACAACGGCGCAGGCAAGACGACGACGGTGCGGCTGCTCAACGGCGTGCTGACGCCGAGCGCCGGCAAGGCGCGCGTGCTCGGCCTCGACCCGACGACCGAGGGCGCAACGCTGCGAAGGCGCACCGGCGTGCTCACAGAAACGCCCTCGCTCGATGAACGCCTCACCGCGCGCGAGCAACTTCAAATCTACGCCGACTTTTACGACGTGCCTCCACAGGCGGTGCGCACGCGCGTCGACGAGCTGTTGGAAATTTTTCAACTGGTCGATCGGGGCGATGAGCGCGTGAGCACATACAGCCGAGGCATGAAACAACGCCTGGCCCTGGCGCGCGCCCTGCTCCATCGCCCGGAGCTGCTCTTTCTCGATGAGCCGACTTCCGGCCTCGATCCCGTCTCGGCGCGACAGGTGCACACCCTGATTCGCGAGCAGAGCCGCAGCGGCGATCACACCGTCTTTCTGTGCACCCACAACCTGGAGGAAGCGCAGCGACTCTGCCACCGCGTGGCGGTGCTGGAGCGCGGGCGCATCGTGGCGTTGGGCGCACCGGCCGAGCTGGGGCGCAATCTTTGGAAGGGCGTGCGCCTAGAAGTGGAAACATCGCCGGAGGCGGTGACGTCGGCTTGCGCCGCCTTGCAACGATTCGCCTCGGCGCGTGAGGTGACGCAACCCGACGAACACCCGATTTTGATCCTGACGCTCTCCGATCGCGAAGAGATTCCACGACTCGTTGCGCACCTGGCGGCCGCCGAAATTCCGCTCTATCGACTGACGCCTCGAGAACCGACGTTGGAGGACGTCTACTTTGCCCTGCACGAACAAAAGGAGGAGGGCCGATGAATCGCCGCGCCGTTCGAGCGGTCGTTCGCCGCGACCTGCTCTCGGTCACGCGCAGCAAAGGCGTGATGATCCCGTTGATCCTCGTTCCGCTGATCCTGATGATCGTCCTGCCGACGGTGGTCGCCTTCGCAACGCCGGCCTCTGCGCACATCCCCAGCGCCAATCTGGCCGACATGGAGCAACTGTTAGAGCAAATGCCCCTTGCGTTGAAAGCGCAATTCGCCGGGTATACGCTCGAGCAGCAACTGGTCGCGTATATGCTGCTTTATATGTTTGCGCCGCTGTTTCTGGTGATGCCTCTGATGGTCTCGACCGTGATTGCAGCCGACAGCTTTGCGGGTGAAAAAGAGCGCAAGACGTTGGAGGCGCTCATCTACACGCCAACCACCGACCTTGAGCTCTTTCTCGGCAAGCTGTTGTCGGCCTGGCTGCCCGCCATGGCGATCTCGCTGCTCAGCTTTGCGCTTTATGGCGTCACCGCCAATCTCGCCGCATGGCCGATCATGCAGCGCATCTTCTTCCCGAACGCCATGTGGCT
Source organism: uncultured Caldilinea sp. (assembly GCA_937928035.1). Classification (GTDB taxonomy): domain Bacteria; phylum Chloroflexota; class Anaerolineae; order Caldilineales; family Caldilineaceae; genus Caldilinea. The sequence continues at coordinate 2,954 of CALFWA010000111.1, forward strand.
GGTGTTGGTCTTCTGGGTGACGCCGGCCGCCGCCGCCG
>CALFWA010000112.1 GCA_937928035.1 uncultured Caldilinea sp.
CGTGACCGGGACTTCAATCGTCTCACTGCTGCCGGTGAATTCTATAACGTTCGCCTCCAGCACGCCGCTGCGCTCGAGCGTCACCAATGCTTTGACCGAACCGCTGAACGGGTTGGGCACCAGAATCTTCGCCGTCTCGCCTGGCACATAAAGTTTCTTGTCCGCCACTAACTCGAGGCGGTCGTTGTTCTGGCGCGGCCAGGCGACAAAATCTTCACCCGCCACATAGAGGAAAACTGCGCTGCGGATGACATTGCCGCTTGCATCCTCGCCCGTGGCGGCCACTTGATATTGGCCGCTCTTTTCCGGCGTAAACTCAAACGACGTCACACCCCGATCGTTGGTGGTGACGGTGGTGGTGTAGACGGGCGTGCGCTCCGCCGAAGTTTTCCAGTAGAAATTGCCGTCCTCCGCCCGCTCATAGACGCTATTCCAGATGTACTCGTACACCACGACCTCCAGCTCGGCGCCGGCGTACATCGTCCCATCCGGGCGCACGCTTACGACGTCCACCGAAGCCGGGCGGCCCACTTCGGCCACGTAGCTTGCCGGGCCGAGGCCGATGTAGTATGCGCCGCGGTGCACCGGGAAGCTGGCCGTGGCGTAGACGGCCTGGTTGGTCGGGCTGGTGATGGTGACATCTACGTGCCAACGTTGGCTGGAGAGCATGCCGCCAAGGTCGGCGGGCAGCTCGATGACAAAGGCTCCATCGGCGTCGGTCTGGCCGCGCCCCTGTTGCACCAGCCCCTGGAAAGAGTCGAACGGATTGTAGGCGGGGCGGTCGGGGTCGAACGGCTCGAAGCTGTAGAAGCGATCTTCAGGGGCGCCCGCCCAGTTGAAGGTGTAATTGTAGCCTGCGATGCGCCACTCCACCGGCGCGTTGGCGAGTGGGCCGCCGCTGAAGTAATCCGCCTGCACGGTAATGCGAACGGTTTCGCCCTGGATGTATTCGGGCTTGTCGGTTGTGACGGCGACCTGAAACTCCGGCTTACGGTAGGCCGCAACCTGGAAGTAGGCGCTCGCCATGTGATACGCCTCGGTGTCGATAGGCGCCATCACGTTGATGCTGTAGTAGCCGGTCACGGCGTCCGGCGCCAACGTAAACTCGCCGTGGAGCGTGCCATTTTCGCTCACAGGGGTGCGCAGGGTCGAAACCAGGTTGCCCATGCCGTCGTTGATGTTGACGATGGCCTCCAGGCCGGCGGGCGGCAACTGCCATTCGTCGTTTTCAAGAATGCGGAAGATGCCGCGCCAGTAGACCGTCTGTCCGGGCCGATAGATCGGGCGTTCGGTGTAGACGTGCAGCAGCCGCGTCTCGGAAAGGCCGCCGACGTCGAGGTTGAACGACCAGGGCTGGATGCCATCCGCCCACTCGGACGAGACGACAGCGAAGTCAGGCTGACCCGGCTCGCCTGTGTAGACGAAGAAGGGCTTCCACTGATCGTCCTGCGTCAGGCCGAGGTCGGCGATCGCCAGGCCGTCGGTGTCGGTGACGCCTTGCGCCAGCGGCGGGCCATCCTTCGTGAAGGTCACCGCTGCGCCTGCGACAGGCTGTCCGGTGGCCAGATCGGTGAGCCAGGCCAGGCTGTCGCCCCGCAAGCCGCGCTTGAAGGTGAGGTTGTAGTTGCTGATGACGATCACCCCGCGCTGCACCGTCGGCGCGCCGTCTTGTTGCGCCTGCGCCGTCGGGTCGCGCACTTCGAGCAGGTAGACGCCGGGCGGGAGCGGCTCTTCTGCACCGCCATTGCGCGGCGCCGTCAACTTGACGCCCATCCTGGCGATGATGTTGTCGCCGCCCTCCGGCGTGTAAGTGCGCTCCCAGATCAGGTTCCTCGCCTGGTCGGGGACGACGTAGTTGTCCCACACCATCCACTGATTTTCGCCCGCCAGTTGGAAAAGCCCCTCCAGGGGCAGACGATAGAGGCGGGCGTCGATGCGCTCGACGTTGCGATAGCGCACGCCGACGACCGTCGTCGTGAACGCGCTGTAATGGGTGAAACGATCCAGCTCCAGCTGCACCATGGGTGAAAAGTCGCCGGTGGTGAAGCTCAGCACGTAGTCCTCCGGCAAGGTGTTGCCGTAAGCGTCGGCGACGCGGCTGTCGATGGTGACCGTGTAGGTCGTGTTCGGCTGCTTGTACCAGTTGATCAGCAGATGGGTGTTATAGCCTGTCCGCGGCGACCACTCCACCTGCTGCGCAAACCCGTCGGTCAGGTCGTAGAGGTCGGTGTAGGTGTAGCTGATCACCTGCGTGGTGGTGAGCAGTCCTTCGATGTGAATGGCGTCGAAGAGCAACGTGTCGCTCACCGGCGCAGTGAAAGAGATGCGCAGCTCGCTCTCCGGGTTGACGCCGCGCGCGCCGGGCAGGATGGAGGAGCTGCGAATGGCGGGCAGCGGAGCCACCGTAAACGCGCTATTCCAGGGAGCGCGTAAACCCCCCGTCCCTGCCTTCGCCAGCGCCGTCTCCGCCACCTCAATGCTGAAAACGTCGCCGAAGGGCAGCGGGTTCTCGGGCGTAAAGGTGAGCACGGTGTCGGCGTCGTTCCAGGTGAAAGCTCCGGAGATGGACGGATACGCTTCGTTCCAGAGCCTGAACGCAGCTTCCGTGCTCGCCCGATCCATCGGCTGGCTAAAGGTCACAACCACCTGAGCGTCGGGCGGGACAAGAATGCCGGATGGCCTGGCTTCCACCACAATCGGCGCAGCGGTGGAGAAGCTGAAAGTGTACGGCTCATCCATAGCGCCCCCGTCCACGGCGGTCAACGGAGCCACGACGACCCGGTAGTTGGTCGCCGCCGCCAACGGAGCCGCCGGCGTGAACCGGTAGACGCTGGTGGTGACCCATTGTCCTGCTCCTTCAAGGGCAGGCTCGAAGCTGAGCGGCTGCGGCAGCGACGCCTGCTCCTCGACGCCCACCAACGGAACGACGGGGCGGTTGAAGATGACCGTGATCGGCGTGTTGGGATCGACCTCTACAGCGCCATCCGAAGGTTGCGTGCTCAACACGCCGAGGGGGCCTGTTGCCTCTACAGTCAGTTCAATGACGCCGGAGATGGCTGCGCCGCTGGCCGCCGTCGCCTCCACAAAGCTGAAGCGGTAGCGCGTGTTGGGTGTAGGCGTCTCTGTAGGCGTGAAGATGACGTCGGTTCCTTCCACCGTCGTCTCACCCGCCAGCGCTGGCGCAACGGCGATCTGCGCCGAGGCCATCGGCTGGTCGAAGGTGAAGATCACAGGGTCGCCTTCCCAGCCTGCGCCGGCCTCCGGCGACGTCTTCAAAAGAACGGGCGCAGCAAGCTCTTGCAACAGCGG
>CALFWA010000113.1 GCA_937928035.1 uncultured Caldilinea sp.
ATTGTCTACGCAAATGCCCTCGTGCTCTACTCGCCGGCGTCGACCGGGTGAAACACAATGGTGCGCATGGTTCGCGGCGTCGTCGTCGCCAGGTTCAAAGACGCTCTGGTGGTCGACATCGGCGACGCCACAGGTGGGATCGGGCTCAAAATTTCGGTGCCTGAACCGACGGCGGCGCATTTTGTAGAAGGCGCCGCCGTTCACTTGCACACTTATCTCCAGGTGCGCGAAGACGCTTTAACCCTCTATGGCTTCGAGAGCGAAGATGAACTGACGCTCTTCGAGCTGCTGCTGACGGTGAACGGCGTAGGCCCGCGGCTTGCGCTAAGCATACTGAGCACCCTCTCTCCCGACGCGCTGCGGCTGGCGCTGGCGAACAGCGAACCCGCCATCCTGGCGCGCGTCTCAGGCGTCGGCAAACGCACCGCAGAAAAAATCGTGCTCGAGCTGAAAGACAAGATCAAGGCGCCTGCCTCCGTCGTCGACGCGTTGGCGCAACTCAACGCCGTAGATGCAGAAGTCATCGATGCCCTGGTTGCGCTCGGTTACAGCGTTGTAGAGGCGCAGCGCGCCGTTCAGTCCTTGCCCAAAGAAGCCACCACCATCGAAGAGCGGCTGCGTCTTGCACTGAGCAGCTTCGGCCCATGAACTTTTCCTCAGACAAAGCTCGCCTTTTGGCTCTTCTCCATGACCACACTATAATGCTTTCGCTCTTATCGTCTCATCGGTGTGACGTCGAGCGTCTTCTGACGAGGACAAGTTGAGTTGAACAAGGGAGCAAAACTCGAGGAAGCGGCAATGGCGGAAGTGCAGACGCTGCGGAAGGGCAGCATCTACGAAGAAGACAATCAACTTTGGCGTGTGTTGGATTATCAGCACATCAAGATGGCCCGTGGGAGCGCCACTATTCGGCTCAAGGTGCGCAATGTGCGCACCGGGGCCACAGTCGAGAAAACCTATAACAACGGAGCGCGCCTAAATGATATCGAGTTAGACAAAGCCAACGTCCAGTTCCTCTATTATGACGGTGAAAAATATCACTTCATGAACACCGAAACTTTCGAGCAGATCGAGCTGGGCCCGGAGATCATGGAAGATGTCAAGGACTATCTGGTGGAAAACGCCGTCGTGAGCCTGGAAAGTTACGAGGGAGAACCCTTGGCCATCAAATTGCCGACCGCCGTCGATCTGCGCGTTGTCTGGGCGGAGGCGGCCATTCAGGGAGACACCGCCAACGCGCCGACCAAAACGATCGAGCTGGAAACAGGGCTTCGCATCCTAGCGCCCCTCTTTGTGCAGGAAGGCGACATTGTGCGGGTCGACACCCGCACCGGCGCGTACGTCACACGCGTTAAACAATGACGCCCGAGAACACAATCTTTTTTCATTCACTCTTGAGGAAGGCTATATTTGCTGATTTTTTGCGCCTTGGGTATACTATATGCTCGATCAGAATGCCGTTGTAGCTCAGCCGGTAGAGCGGCGCACTCGTAATGCGCAGGTCAAGGGTTCGAGTCCCTTCAACGGCTCTGTTCTGTCCACGATGGTTTTTTATCGGTGGAATGAAGAAAGCGCCTGAGTCCTTGCGTTAACGGTTCCAGTTGTTTTTGGCTCTTGTGATTCAGGTCTCAGATGAAGCGCCCGGCGGCAGATTCGCTTACGGGCGCTGATTATTTATGAGGTGGGTGTTTTGAACTGGAATCACCTAAACGGTTATGTTTTACGATCGAGCCAAGATTTATGTTCAAGCAGGAAGCGGCGGCAATGGCGTCGTTTCCTTTCGTAAAGAAAAATTTGCGCCGCGCGGCGGACCCAACGGTGGCAACGGCGGTCGCGGCGGCAACGTGATCCTGTACGTTGACCCCGGGCTGAACACCCTCTATCACCTTCAGCACCAGGTGCATCACCGCGCAGAACGGGGCGCGCACGGAGGAGGCGCCAATCGAACCGGCGCTTCCGGCGCCGATGTGCGCATTCCTGTGCCGCCTGGAACGGTGGTGCGCAACGCCGAAACCGGCGCCGTGGTGGCGGACCTGGTGCATCCGGGGCAAGAGGTCATCGTGGCGCGAGGGGGGCGAGGCGGGCGTGGCAACGCTGCGTTCAAAACTGCGCGCAACACGGCCCCACGCATCGCAGAAAAAGGTGAACCGGGCGAAGAGCTCTGGCTGGAGCTGGAGCTGAAACTCGTCGCCGACGTCGGCATCATCGGCGTCCCCAACGCCGGCAAATCGACGCTGCTGAGTCGCGTCAGCGCAGCTCGCCCCAAGATCGCCGACTATCCTTTCACGACAGTGGAGCCGATGCTGGGCGTCGCCGAGGTCGATCATCGCCAGATCGTGCTGGTGGACATTCCCGGGCTGCTTGAGGGCGCCCATGAAGGCGTTGGGTTGGGTCTGGAGTTTTTGCGTCACATCGAGCGTTGCCGCGTGCTAATCCATCTTCTCAACGGAGCCAGCCCCGATCCGCTCGGAGATTTTGAGGCGATCAATCAGGAGCTGACGCTTTTCAATCCCACGCTTGCAGATAAGCCTCAAATTGTAGCGCTCAACAAAATGGACCTCCCCGACGCTCGGGCGCTCTGGCCGGCGGTCGAAGAGGCCATCCGTCGTTACGGCTTGCCGGTTTTCGCCATCAGCGCTGTCACTGGCGAGAGCGTGACGGAGCTCTTGCGCCAGGTGCAGATGACGCTCGACCAGCTCCCGCCGGAAGAGAAGGCCGAGCCGTTGCCGGTGCTGGCGCCCAAACCGGATCCCAAGGCGTTCTGGATCGATCGACTCGAAGAGGGCGTGTGGCGGGTCGAAGGCGCAGAAATTGAAAAGGTCGCTCGCATGACCAACTGGGACTACTACGAAGCCGTGCTCCGTTTTCAGCGGGTGCTGAATGCGCTCGGCATTCGACAGGCGCTCATCGAAGCAGGCGTCGAAGAGGGCGACGTCGTCCGCATCGGCGACGTCGAACTGGTCTGGGGCTATGAAAATGCGTTTGGCGAGTGATGAATCAACGACGATTTAGCCAGCGTCGCGTAGGCATTCTTGGCGGCACCTTCGACCCTATTCACATTGGACACCTGATCCTGGCGGAGGAGGCCTGGTTCCAACTTCAGCTGGATCGCGTCTATCTGGCGCCGGCTGGCGACCCACCGCACAAGCAAGGGCGTCAGCTGGCGCCGGTGCGCGATCGCTTGTGCATGGCGGAGCTGGCGACGGCGGACATCGACTACATTATCGTGAGTCGCATCGACGCCGACCGTCCCGGCCCGCATTACACCTCCGATATGGTGCGTCTGCTTCAGGCCGAGGCGGGCCCGAATACGGAAATCTACTTTCTGATGGGCATGGACAGCCTGCGCGATCTGCCTACATGGCACGAGGCCGCCTGGCTGGTCGAGCACGCCCGCTTGGTCGCCCTCAGTCGCCATGACGTCAAGCTGGACTGGGAGTCTCTGGAACGGGCTCTGCCTGGGATCCGGAGTCGCGTCATCATTTTGGACATGCCGGAGCTGGAGATCGCCAGCCACGTCATTCAGCAGCGCGTGCGCAACGGTCAGCCGATCCGCCACATGGTGCCGCGCAGCGTCGAGGCATATATTTACAAGCACAACCTGTATCGCAGCTAAAAGCACGGGCGTTGCTGCGCTGCTCAAAACGGATAAAACAGAGCACGGGGAATCCGTTGTGAAACGGCCTTTCATTCCACGTGTATTTTCACTTCGCCCGCAGACGCAATTGCAACAAACCCATATTAAACTGTCTATCGCCCAGCGCTAACACTTCGGAGAGGATGGCGGCCTCCTTCAGGCGAGCTGCATCGACCATGGGCGTCGCCGGGTCCTGCTCCACGGATACATCCGGTGCAATGCCCTGCCCCTTGATCAGGTTGCGGTTGGGCGTCAACCAGTGTGTGACGCCGAGGCGCAGCACCGAGCCATCGCTCAGAGTGAAGGGCTGCAGCACAGTGCCGGTTCCAAGCGTCGGCTGCCCGACGAGCCTGGCGCGCTCATTCTCCTTGAGCGCCCCCGCCGTGATCTCGCCTGCGCTGGCCGTGCCCTGGTTGATCAGAACCACCATGGGATAGCCGCGCGCCAGCCCTCTGCCCACGGAGCGATAGGTGCGTAGCTGCTGCGAGGCGTCGCGTTCGTGGAGGATGACTTTGCCTGTCTCGAGGAACTGGGAGTTGACGCGCAACGCCTCCTGAAG
>CALFWA010000114.1 GCA_937928035.1 uncultured Caldilinea sp.
AATCATTTTTCATTGTCGATTCTTCGGCGTCGATGGACACATCACAAGAAAGATTGCCTGACATGACCACCTTCACCTTCGACTTCACCGACCAGACTGTCTTCATCACCGGCGCGTCGCGCGGGATCGGTGCGGCGACTGCGCAGTTGTTCGCCGCGTCCGGTGCGCGCGTCGTCGTCAACTACCGTGAAGATCGCGGCGGCGCGGAGCAGGTGAGCGCAGCGATCACGGCGGCGGGCGGGCAGGCGCTGCCCTTGCAGGGCGATGCGGGCAGCGAGGCCGACGTGCGGCGCATGATGGAGACCGTCGCGGCTCAGTGGGGGCCGGTGCGCGTGCTGGTGCACAACGCGTCGGCGATCAACCGCTCCTACTTTCTCGACGCCACGCTCGGCGATTTTGACCTGATGTTCGGCGCCAACGTGCGCGGACCGTACCTGATGAGCCAGCTCGCCGCGCAGCAGATGATTGCGGCGGGCGTCGGCGGCAGCATCATCTTCGTCAGCTCCATCCTAGCGCGCCAGACCATCCCCAACCGCACGCTGTACGCAGCCACCAAAGGCGCGCTTGAGTCGTTGACGCGCGCCCTGGCGCTCGACCTGGCGCGTCACCACATCCGCGTCAACGCGGTGGCGCCGGGGCTGATCTACACCAAGGCGTTGCGCGACGGCATTTCGGCGCTGGGTGAAGAAAATTTCACGAAATACATTCCTTTCGAGCGTTTTGGTCACCCCGAGGAGATCGCCAGCGTTGTGGCCTTCCTGGCCTCGGACGCGGCGAGCTACATCACCGGCGCGCTGATTCCGGTGGATGGCGGACTGGGCGTGGTGGAGGCAGGACCGAAGTAAGAACCGTAACAAAATCAGGATGACCATGATGAACATGATTAGCGTCAATCGGGAGGCGATGAAGGTTGTGCGCCGGATTTTGGAAGCGCCGGAGCCGCTCGGCGTGCTTGTCGAGCGGCTGGCGTGCGGCGCAACGGTGATCGACATGGGGCAGAAGGCGCCGGGCGGTTGGGTGGCGGGCAAGTATTACACGCTGATCACGCTTGGCGGGCTGGCGGAGGTGAGCTACGAACCGTTTCCCATCGGCGAGCGCACGCTCTCCGCCGTGCGCGTGATGATCGACCATCCGCAGATCGCCTGCATTGCGTCGCAGATCGCTGGCTGGCGGCTCGAGGGGGCGCGGGAAGGTGCGCCGATCCTGGCCGGGCCGGCGCGGGCGCTCAACCGCAACAACCCCGACCACTACTTTGAGCTGATCGACTACCGCGATCAGGCCGACGAGGGCGTCATCGCCATCCAGACCGCCGAGCCGGTGACCGACGACTGGGCGACGACGATCGCAGCGGCGTGCAGGCTCGGGCCGGAAAATCTCTACATCCTGGTGGCGCCTAACTCCAGCCTGGTCTGCGCCATCCAAGTGGCGGCGCGCATTGTCGAGCAATCGTTGCATCGGCTGGCCGAAGAAGGCTTCGATGTGAGGAGGGTGCGCCATGCGCAGGGCTTCGGCGTCATTCCGCCGCTCATCCGCGACGAAGTGATCGCCATGGGGCGCATCAACGACTCGCTGCTCTACGGCGGCGTCTCCACGCTTTACGTCGATGCCGAAGACGAGGCCATCGCTGCAGTCATCGACAAGGTGGTCTCCGTCGCTTCGCGTGCGTATGGTCGCCCCTTCGTGGAAATCTACGAAGAGGCCGGTCGCGACTTCTATCAGATTCCACTCGATCTGCATTCGCCGGCAGTGCTGTATATCAACAATTTGAAGAGCGGTCGCACCTTCAGCGCAGGCGAGATCAACTACAGCGTGCTGAAGCAGTCATTTTTTGGTGAATCCTAGTTCTCCTGAACCTCTTGAAATCTTGACGGCCTTGGACAACCTCATGCGCCTCGGCCTGACAGAATTCCTGATTGTAGATGTGGCAGATAGCCCTGTGCCTGATGAGGAAAGTCCTTCAAATTTGGGTCAAATTTCTCTCTTCCAATTCATGCAGAAAACCTGCATAATAGAGACAGCTCGTCGATGAAGACGAAACCAAAAGAGAAATCGTTATCTTGATTTAAGGAGGAGAGAGATGACCGGTCTGAGTTCCCATAATCCCCTGATTCTGATTTTAGGTCTGGTGGCTGCGGCGGGCGTCACCGGCGCCGTGTATCTGCTCTATGTCGCCCGCGGCAAGGAGACGCCGGAAATCCGTAAGGAGTTCGGCGCGCTGTTTTTTATCATCGGCCTTTTTTCGCTGGGCGGATTCGTTCAATTGGTCTGGTCTGACTGGGCGGGCTTTCCTGCGGGCCATTACACGGAGCTCTTCGGTGTGACGACAGGGCTGTTCGCCTTTATGTTGCTGAGCGCAGGCTTTTTCCTCTACACTGGCCTGGGGCTGCACGCCTTGGCCTGGCCTTCGGTGTTGCTCGGCCTCTATTTGATTCAAGGCGCACGCGCCGTGCTGGAGTTCAACCTCACGCGCAACCCGCCGATGACCTTCGTCCTCTGGTTGGCCGCCGGCCTGGCCAGCATCGGCATTCTGCCCTACGTGTACGCCGGCGAATCCAATCGGCAGAAGCTGGCCTATGCAGGCGCCGTCGTGCTAGCTGTGATGGCATTGGCTGCATTCATCACCGGTTTTTTCGGCTTCTATGGGCACATCGAATCGGTGATTCGCGGGCAATAAGTCCGTCATCACCTGAAGGGAGCAGTGCATTGAGCGCGCTGGGGAGGACACCCACCGCAGCGCGTTTTTATATGGAGATGGGAAGGCGGACGGCTTTATCGGACAAACCCTTTGAAATTTTATCCCATCGTCGCACGTCGAAGGTTGTTTTCAACAAGTTCCTGCTATCCTTCGAATATCTTCCCCTAGCCTACGCCAGTTGTCCGATCACATCATCGCTAAGAAAAATATAGAATAATTCAGAAAGTTTCGGCGTTTGAAATGCGCGCCTCACGTCGCCAGGAGCCTCTCAGCGAACTTCCATTGGTTGAAAAGCGTTATTGCGTACACCTTGTAAAATTTGTTGGAGAAGCTGCGCAATTGAACCTGGTAATCGATAGAGCGGATTGCCCCAATGTGGGAAGCAATGTGCTAGGGGTTGCCGGCAGCACGTTCTCGGGAGAGGTGCAAGGTTTGGGATGAATCAAAGAAGCGCTGCTACGAGCAGCGCCTACAAGTTTGCCAGAAGCCTTTGTGAAACTCATCCGGGGTCTGATAGAGAAAGAGCGAAATAAGCCGTATGGTCTCTCCCTATCTATACATTTATCTGGGCGGCGCGCTGATCACCGGCATTGCGGCTGGATATGCATGGCATCGTCGTCATGCACGCGGCGGGGTTGCTTTGGCCCTCCTGCTCGCGCTTTCGATGGTTTCGATGGCGGTGGCTGCGTTGATTGTAATGGCGCCGGATGTGGAGAGCAAGCTAGGTTGGGAAAAACTGAATGTGGCCACTTCGCTTCCTCTGTCTTTGCTGGCGCTGATCTTCGTCTTGCAGTTTACAGGTCGCACGGCAGCGTTGAAGCCCCCGATCCTTGGGATGCTATCCCTTCCTATCGTTATCTCGATTGCACTGGCATGGACGAATGAATATCATGGCCTTTTCTGGCGCAGCGTGACTGTAAATGTGCACGGTGCGCTAATGTTGGAGCCAGG
>CALFWA010000115.1 GCA_937928035.1 uncultured Caldilinea sp.
GAGGCAGCCGGGCAGCGCATAGGGCGCTTCGGTGCAATCGTAGACGGTGGTGACGCCGCTGCGCAACATCTCCAACAAAATGGCGTCGGTCGCCGCACAGATCATCTCATGGTCAAGGCGATCCTCCACCAGCGGCCACCAGAATTCTTCCAAAAAGGGCCAGAAGCCTGCTGGCGCCTTGTCGAGCGGCAGCCCATGCGCCAGCAGGCCGTAGAGATGAGCATGGGCATTGACGAAACCGGGCGAAAGCGTGCATCCCGGCGCGTCGATGATTTCGTCGTCGGGAAAGCGACTGCGCAACTCGGTGTTCGGCGCCACGGCGTCGATAATGTCGCCTTTGACGCGCACGCCCCACCTAAGGCGCGGAGGCTGACCGGGGACGTCGATCAGGAAGTCAGGTAAGATAATCATGGCGGCTCTCCGCTTGGGAGTTCGTGGAAACGTTTAACTTAGTATACCCTTTTCTCATACAACCCGATGCTTCAGCGCCCTTCCTTGCAACAATGCTAAGACGTTGTAGTAATCCTGAGAGCGACTGTGGCCGCCCGCGGTGAAGCCGCCCGCAGCGATATGGGGTGTGAGGATCAGGTTAAGCATTGGGTCCCGCACGGCCTGCACGAGCGGGTCGTCGGGGCGCAACGGCTCGTAGGTGTACGTGTCCAGCGCTGCGCCCGCAAGATGGCCGGAGCGCAAGGCGTCGAGCAGCGCCGCTTCATCGACCGTGGCGCCAGACCCGCAGTGCACGAAGAGGCTGCCCGGCTTCATGCGTGCAAAGTAGGCGGCGTCAATTGGCTCCTTCGGCCCCTGATACGGCAATAGCGAGCAAACGATGTCGCTGCGCTCGGCGATGGCTTCAGGGGAGGCGTACTCCAGTCCCATTTGCTCCTCTACAGGTGGGGGCAGGCGCGTGCGTTTGTGGTAGAGCACTGTGCAGTGGAAGCCGCGCAGCTGCTCCACCAGCTCCCAACCAATCTCGCCGAAGCCGAGGATGCCCACCGTGGCGCCGCTCAACTTGTCGATGCCGGTGCGCTTCGACCAGTTGTAGGCGAAGGTGTCTTCGTCTCCGCGCTTCGTCTCGACGCCGTAGTCGGCGGCTTCGGCGGTGATGTGCATGGCCTCGCGCAGCCGCTTGAGCAGCCCCAGCATCTGCAGCATCATGTGCTCCGCCACCATTATGCAGCCCTCGATCGGCCAACAGCAAACGGGTACGCTCGCCCTGCGCGCAGCGTCGAGGTCGATGTCCCACACCTGGCGGCCTAGGCGCTGGATCAGGCGCAACTTGGGCGCAGATGCAATCATCTCGGCGTCGATGACGCCGGTGCGCTCGGTGATCAGAAACTCGGCGTCGGCCAGCAGGGAGAGAATCTCTTCGCGGCTGGCCCCGCGGCGCATGACGAGCTCTAGTTCAGGCGGCGCGCCTTCCATCGCCCACTTTTGATGTTGCGACCCGCGCTGCGTGAGAAACAAGGTCTTGTGTTTGGTCATAACGAATAGGCCTCGGCGAACGCATCCACTACGGGCTTGATGTCATCCATCATCGGGTAGAGGATTGGGCAGGTGACGCCTGCGTCGATATACTCCTGCACTTTGGCTACGCACTCATCGCTGGTGCCCACGGCCATCAGGCTGCGCACCACGTCGTCCGGAATCACTTTGGCGGCGGCCAGATATTCCGCTTCGGTGGCCGGCCAGCCCATGACCGACTGCACGCGCTGAATCAAATCTTCGGGCACGCCGCTTGCTTTCATGATGTGCGGCTCGGTGGCGAGGTAATAAGCGACCAACTTTTTGCCCTCAAACATGGCGGCGGCGGGGTCTTCGTCGCTGAGCGAACACACCAGCAGCTCCGGGCGATCGACCTGGTCAAGCGTCTTGCCTGCCTTGGCTGCGCCCTGCTCCACCAATGCCACAGCGCGTCGAATGTAGTCGACCGAGACGACGTAGTTGAGCACCACGCCGTCGCAGATCTCGCCTGCAAGCTCCAGCATCTTATCGCCCGTGGCGCCGATGTAAATCGGAATGTTGCGCGGGCGCAGGTCGCCGAAGACGACGTCCAACTTGACGCGATCGAGTTTGACGAACTCCCCTTCGTAGGTCACTTCCTCCATCGTGAAGAGCTGACGACACGCTTCCACGTACTCGCGCATGGCTTTCAGCGGCTTCGTGCGGTTGACGCCGACGCGACTGGCGATCGGCTCCCACCATGCGCCCAGGCCGAGCATCACGCGCGACGGGGCGTCTGGATCGCCGCTGACCTGTTTGCCCAGCTCCCACATCGTGCTCCACGTGGCGGCGATCACGGCGGCGTTGCGCGTCCAGATCGGCAGCACCCCGGAGCCGACGCGCAGCCGCTTCGTACGCGTCAGAAAGGCCGACATCATCACGACGCAATCGCGCGCCAACCGGGTGTCCGCCTGCCAGATCTCGCTGAAGCCGCGCGACTCGGCGTACTCCGCCATCTCCAGTTCATAGGCCAGCGGGTGCTTATCTTGCATGTAGAGAGCGAAGCGTGGTTTCGTGGGCATCTTTCGCCTCCGGGTGTCATGAATGATGAATGGATTTGCTCAAAAAAATCGGGCGAATTTCCGTGCAGCGATTCGGCGGCAATCCGCCTGATCTGCGTCATCGGTGTTCTATTTTCATTTTTGTCGGCAACCATCCCCCGTTGGCCGTATAGCCTCCATCGACGGCCAGCACCTGTCCGGTGATAAAGCGCGCCTGGTCGGATACGAGAAAGACGACGGCGTCGGCGATCTCCGCCGGCTCGGCGAAACGCCCCATCGGGATACGGGCGACAATGGCGTCATGTTCCAACTTGCCCTCTTGGATCGCCTGTTTCAGGCGGGCGGTTGCCGTGTGACTTGGCGCCACCGCATTGACGCGAATGCGATGCTCGGCCCATTCCAGCGCCAAAGAGCGCGTCAGGCTGTTCAAGGCCGCTTTCGAGGCGGCGTAGGCCGCCCTCCCATGCGCGCTGTGCGTGGCGGTGATGCTGCTGATGTGAACGACAACGCCTTCCTTGCCTCGGGCAATCGCCTGGCGAGCAAAGGCTCTTGCACACAGAAAAGCGCCGAAAAGACCCACGCGGAAAGTTTGTTCCCAGTCCTGCAGCGTCAGATCGAGCGCCGGTTTGATGGAGACAACCGCTGCACAGTTGATGAGGATGTCAACGCCGCCGTGCATCCCGACCATCTGTTCAAACAGCCCTTCACATTGCGCCTCGTCGGAGACATCGACCGCAACGGCGGAGACTGCGCCTGAAGAAGCGTGTGCAATGGCGGCGGCCGTCTCTTGTGCAGCAAGACCGTTCACATCGGCGATGACCACGGCGGCGCCGGCGCGGGCCAGAGCCTCTGCACAGGCGGCGCCGATGCCCTGCGCCGCTCCGGTGACAACGGCGACCTTGCCGGTCAACATATCATCCCTCGTAGATCTCCAACGCTTCGCTCGTCACCTCGAGCTGAACGTCGGACATCCTGGCGTCCAGCTCCCGGTTCAACTCTTCCGGGAAGCTCTTCCACTGCGCCAGCGATTCCCAGCGCACGATAATGACCACTTCATCGGGGTGGTCGATGCTCGGCCAAACTTCCTTGGAAATGAAGCCGTCGTGGGCGGCCAGGGCGGGCGTCCAGATTTCGGCGTCGCGTGCCAGCCATTCCTTGCGACGGCCGGGCGCACATTTGACGCGCAGCAGTTCAATAACGGGCATCGTCTCTCTCCCTACAGATGCTTAGGAATCGTCTGATCCGGTCTTCTAAAAATCCGCCCGTGAAGGAAGGAATGCTGAGCCTGGAGACCCGTGAAACAGGCGTCGATTCAGACCAGAAGAGATCGGAATCAAAAAATTTTTAGTGGGAAAACAATTGTCCGCCATCAATAAAGTACACATGGCCTGTTAAATAATCGTGTTCGATCAGCATTGCGATCATGCGCGAGACATCCTCCGGCTGTCCGAGGCGCTTGACCAGCGTGCGCGCCTGCGCTTCCTCGACCTGCTCCGGCGTGAAGTCGGGTGGCAACAGGACCGGACCGGGCGCCACGGCGTTGACGCGGATCGTTGGCCCCAGTTCTCGCGCAGCGTAACGGGTCAATTGCACCACCCCCGCTTTGGCGATGGCGTGATGACCCAGCGTCGGCCACACCTCATAGACCGATAGATCGGCCACGTTGATCACGACCCCGCGCCCCTGTTTGAGCATGAAAGGCGCAACAGCTTGGGTGCAAAAAAAGGCGGCCTTGCACGTCACGTCGTTGCAAAGATCGTATTCCGCCTCCGTCACTTCGAGGAAAGGACGCATCAGCCAGGGAGAGGCGTTGTTGATCAACACGTCGATGCGTCCAAATTCCTCGGCGGTCTGCGCCACCCAACGGCGCATGGCGTCGAGTTCACGCACGTCCAGCGCGGTTGCAGTGCAACGCACGCCCAGTGCTTCGATTCCTCGCTGCGTTTCCGGACCGGGTTCATGGGGAAGATAGCTGAAAGCGATATGGGCGCCTCTCTGCGCCAGATAAAGGCCATGAGCGCGTCCAAGCCGAATTGCACCGCCCGTAATCAGCACGACTGCATTTTTAATTTCCATTGCGCTGCGTTCCTTTTTTCACTTTCCTTAGAAGGGAAGCCAAGAACCTGCCGCTGCGAGCCGCAGCTCCGGTGAAATCCAAAGCATTTTTATAGGCGCAGCTCGCAGCTGCGCTTTCT
>CALFWA010000116.1 GCA_937928035.1 uncultured Caldilinea sp.
AAAGCAACGCTTTCTGGAAGATGGCGTCGACGACACTGCATTCACCTGGAGCGCAGGTGGTTCCCTGCAAAAGCTCTAGGGGAGCGCTCGCCAGGGCGCCCATCAACCGCCGGCGTTGTATTCGTCCTGCGCCCGCTGCAATTCTGTGGCGATGTCGAGCGATGGATCTTCCTTGATGAGGCGGTACACCGCACCCATGATCAGGCGCAGCGCCTCCGGTCGGCGTTCGAGCGAACCATGCCAGGGACGGCAGGCGCTAGCAGCCACCACTTCGCCCGCCTGCTGGTAGAAAGGCGTCTGGAATTGCTCGGAGGTGCGCGTCGTCATCAGCGCCGGGAAGCCGGCGCCGGGGCGAAGCACCCAATCAGCGTTCTGTTCCGGCGACATGATCCAGTTGATGTAGTCGTGGGCGGCCTCCGGGTTTTTGGCACCGACCGGAATGCCAAAGCCGGTGACCTCGTTGTTGCAGCCGGGCGTCTTCCCTTCCGGCGCAGGGAAGGGGCGCAGGATGACGTCGCCGGCCGCGATTGCGTCGAGCATGTCCTCTTCGTTGCCCTTCGAGTACTGCGTGCCGTTTGGCGCAGTCAACGGGTTGACGTAGCGATAGCCGAACAGACCGGTTGGGAAGGAGCCGGCCGAGGCATCCTTGAACGCCTCTTCCTCCTGGAAGCCGCCAGCGAAGGCGATCTCCGGCACATAGCCGCTCTGCACCATGGTGCGCAGGAACTCGACGGCCGCCACGTTCTCCGGCCTGTTGAGCAGCATGTTGCCCTGGCCATCGTCATAGCCGCCGCCAAAGGAGGCGAAGGCCATGAAGACGGCGCGCGTGGCGCCGTTGCCGTTGAAGTCCGTCGAGCCGAAGAAGGTCATGGCGTACAGTCCCTCCGCCTTCAGACGTTCGCCTGCGGCCAGATATTCTTCCGGAGTGGTTGGAAAGCCTTCCGGGAAGCGATCTTTCCAAACGTAGACCAAATGGGGACGTTCGGCGATCGGGATGCAGTAAAGGCCGCCATCCGGACCGGTGCACGCCTGCAGCGCATTCGGGTCCATGTCTGCATACCAGGATTGCGCGCTAGCCCACTCTCTGAGATCTTGCAAGGCGCCGTTTTTGTACAGCTCGGTTAGACCGCTGCTACCCATCTCGAAGAGATCGGGCACGTCGCCGCCAGCTTGCACCGCCGCCACCAACTCGGCTGTCATGCGGTCCCATGCCTTAGGCTGGTTGACCCATCGCCACTTGCCGGCGAAAGCCTCGTTAAACTGCGGAATGGTGTCACGCAGATACTGGTTGCCGACGCGCTCATCGCTGGCGGGATCTTCGTTCTTTTCATCGTACTGATACCAGGTGATAAAGTCTCGCACCTGTGCGGCGGGGGCTGCTTCGCCAGGGGCGGAGGGAGCGGCGGGCGCAGCGCATGCTGCAAACACGAAGACCAAAAGCAGCGCAAAAACAAGGATTGTCCATGCACGTTTCATATGAGGCAGACTCCTTCCTGATGGGTTGTGATAAACCGACAAGACGCTTTCAGATGGGTTGTTGCGGCGCTCATCGACCAGACAATGCTGCGGTGCATTGCGCTAGCTATTGTAGACGATGATTTTGAACAGCGCAACACGTTTGCGAATCAACCTCTTCTTGTAGTGCGGCTCACACATATTTGGGGGCGATAGCTGCGCTTGGGAGCCTGAGGGCGCTTTTGAATTTCCTGCGGCGGTCTAAGCAGCATCAGCAGGGGTGAAGAGGCTATGAAGGCGACTGCTCGGGCGCAGGAGCGACGTAATAGGGATGTTCGCTCCACTCGATCACCAAGGGGTAGACGCGCTCAATCTGCTGCGCAGGCTGGTCGGGATCGATGAGGTCGTGGGGAAGCCCCCATGTCGCAGGGAATTCATACAGCAGGACGTTGGAGCCGCGACGGCGCCAACGTCGCACAAGGACGCGCACGCCTTCGTTGTCGATCGACTCGTCGGTTGGGTTGAGGATGACGACCAGCGAGCGCGCTCTGGCCGCACGGCGACGCACAGTTTGGCCGACAAGCACGGCCAGACGCAACACCGCCTGGAAGGCGCGCAAATGGAAGCCATAGTAAGCATGCTCAGGCCCAGGCGCTGCGCCTTTCAGCTGCGGGTCCCACCAAATGAAACGATTGGGCGCATAGCGGGCATAGGCGGCGTAAAGCGGCATGAATCGAAAAGGAATCGCCCGAAACGCCAGCGCCGGCGCCACCATCACGGCGCGGTCGATGTCCTCGCGGTGCTGCGCCAGCCACGCCGTCACCAGGCCGCCCATGGAGAGGCCCATGACCATGACGTAACGCCCCAGTCCTCGTGCAATATCTACGGCGGCCATGCCGGTGCGCACCAGGTCTTCTGAGGTCAAGTGCATCAGTTCTCTGGGCGCTCGATTGTACAGGCCGTGATGGGGGAAGCGAGGAACATAGACGTTGTAGCCACGCTCGTAATAGCGCTGCGCCAGAGCGTAAAATTGTCGGGGACAGTTGGTGAAACCGTGCAGGAGCACGATGGCTCGATCGGTTTGTCGCCCGTGTGTGAAGAGCCTGGCGGCGCACTCAGGGCGCACGCCCGGAGCGTGCTCAGCTATCTGGGATTGGGCGGCTTCTACAGCCGAGTCAAAGTCTTTCTGAGGACGCGCTGCAGGAATGTCCAGTAGAGGAGGTTGCCGCCACAGGCGTTCGTATCCAAGATAGCCCGCTGCTGCGCCGGCGATGAGCCAGCCAACCTTACTCGCCTTGCTCATGGTCCTGTTCACTCTTGCAGTTTATCTCTGCACGCATCGCTACTGAAGGAGTGCAAGCACGTCGCGTCCCACGACGATGCGAATGTCAACCGGCGCCGACGCCGCCAGCCCGTTGATCTGCGCCTGGTCTGCATCCAGGTTCAATTGGCTGGAGACCATGGCCGCCACACTGTCCGCCACTCCGTAGTTGATGACGATGGTCTGCAGGTAGTCGCTGCGATCGGCCTGACCGATCGAGGTGATTTGCCAGCCCTGCCGTTGCAGAAATTCTGCTGCAAGCATCGCCGCCTCCGGCTGTGAGGTGCCGTTGAGAATTTCGATGCGCACAGAAGCCGGATTGGCCACCACAATCTTTTCGACCCCAGGCGGCGCATCGATGGCGGCAAAGAATGCATTGAGCGCCGTGCGCACGCGCGCGCGGTCGGGTAGCAAAATCCATGCGCCTTCACTGCTGAAGGTCTCTTCGCCGTAGCGATTATCCAGCACCAACTGTTCGATATTGCTTTGACCCTGCTCCTGCAGCCGTCTGGCCAGCTCGACCGCTAGTGGAATCGGCACGTCTGTCTGAACGCTGTTTTGCTTGGTCTTGAGCAACTGCGGCGCTCTCGTCAGAAGCTGAGGGAGAGCGCCGGCGTCCAGCACCTGTTTCACTGCAGCGCGGATCACATCCTGTTGGCGCCGGGCGCGTCCGTAGTCGCTGTCGCCGTGTCGGGTGCGCACGTACTTCAACGCCGTTTCCCCGTCTAAATGATGCACGCCGGCGTCCAGGTGAAAGGTCTCAACGCCGTAGTCCGGCGTAGGATATTCCTCATCGTGGATCGTGTAGGGCACTTCGACCGTAATGCCGCCGATCAGGTCGATCAGCTGCCGGAAGCCATCGAAGTTCACACGGACATAATACTCAACCGGCCGGCCAACGAAGCTGCTGACCGTGTCTTTGATCAACTGCGCTCCACCGCCGGGGTAGCCGCGTAGCTCGCCGAGCATGTACGCTGTGTTGATCTTGGTGGTGACGCCCAGCGCCGGAATCGGCACCCACAGGTCGCGCGGCAGCGAAAGCATGCCGACGGCGCCCGTGTTGGGGTTGAAGGACAACAGAATAATGGTGTCGGTGCGAGGCGGTCCGTACTCATCGGGGCGTTCATCGGTGCCCAACAGCAGGATGTTGACGACAGGCTGCTCGGCAGGCGCATCCGCGCGTTCGGTCGGGACAGCCGCCGAGGCCGCCGGCTGTCCTTCCAGGGGCGCGTTCACTGCTGGCTGCACGGCGTCGTTGACCTTCACCGGTTTCACGATTTTGTCCAGCTCGAACAAGATCGACGAACGAACCACGCGCTGCTGCGCCCAGTCATGCAGATGCACGCCGGCGACGATCGCCAAGGTCAAAACAAAGAATCCATACGCAATCGTCACGCCGATGGCCAGGCGAGAAGCGTCCCCTTGCGCTTTCTCTCCCGACGCGGAAACTGGCGTCGGATGCAGACGAAATTGCTTCGACATATCATTGCGAGTATATCAAAGCCAATCTTCACCGACAATTCGGATGGGCGTTAGAATCAAGGTTGAGCAAAGGGGATCGGCGTCGTCGATCATGCGGAGAAGCTGCTTCTGAAGGACGCCGGCCATCCTCTTTCATCAGCGAGGCAATCTCTCCTGAAACAGATTGTTCCCTGCCAGAAGATACTGGACGTTGTGTGCACGGTCGACGAAGATCGCTCTAAGATTGCGTAGGGGGGCGCCTTCGGCGGCTTGGAACTGTTCCAGGTATGCGCCGCTCTCTTTGTCGAACACCAGAATGCGCTCCAACAAGCGATCGACCAGATAGATGGCGTCGTCGCCGTCCTGGCCCACCCACAGATCGGTTCCCTCCGATGGCGGGCTGACGCTGTTGTCCAGCCCAAAGGGAAGCTGCTCGCCGGAGCGATAGCGGACCACCTTGCCGTCTTTGTAAAGCAACCAGATGTCGCCGTCAATGCGCATGGCCGCCAGATTCGAGAGATTCACCAATGTTGGCGCCTGAAACCAGGCGATCGGATTGCTGTAGACGCCTGCTTCATACCGATAAATCTGATTAGCCCCTTCGTCGGCCACATAGAGGCGTCCCAGATAAGTCTCGATCTGCGTTGCTTTGATCCACTGCGACCCATCGCCGAAGCGCACAAGCGACGCGCCGTCCACCTGATGGTTGTAACGAAAAATGTGGTTGTTGTCATCCAGTACGAGCAGGCTGGACTTGTCGTCATAGCCGGGAATCGGCGGCTGCCAGGCGAGATCGATGGGCGCGCCGACGGCGACGCCGCCTACGCTCTCGCCCATGCGTAGGACAACCTGCGCCTCGGAGGA
The DNA here is from genome assembly GCA_937928035.1 of uncultured Caldilinea sp. GTDB lineage: Bacteria > Chloroflexota > Anaerolineae > Caldilineales > Caldilineaceae > Caldilinea. The sequence continues at coordinate 5,102 of CALFWA010000116.1, forward strand.
GGTCAGGCTCTCACCGTCAGGCCCCAGGCGATAGTAGAGAATCTCATTGCGTTCGGCATCCAGCACGTAGATGTCCGGGCCGATCACCATCAGTTGCTGCGGCGTTCGCCCGGGCGGAAAGGATATGAGGGGAAGCGTCAGTCCGTACAGAAAAGTGATGCGTTCGACGGCCATGCGGTCGCGCTCGATCAGTTGCATCAGCTCGGCGCTGCGCTCGGTGCGCCCGCTGATTTCCTCGGCGCGACGCACGAAAGCGGCGGCCTCGGTCAACAACGCGCGGGCGGCTGTGGCGTCTTCTTGGTCGAGCGCCTGCACAGCGGTGGCGTAGCGCGCTTCCGCCAACTTGACCAACTGTTCGGCTTCCGCAGCGCCTACGGCGGCCTGTCGCCAGTACAACGTCCCCACAACGGCCGGGATCAGACACAACAAAATGACGGCGAGGGTGATGAACAGCCGCGCGCGCCCGCCTGTGGCCGGCGGCGGCAAGACGAGCGGCTGCGGCGCCGGGCGCACTTTGGGCGGCGGAGAAGAGGGCGACGTATAGGGGCCGGCGCTTGTCGCCTCTGCCATCAGGGGCGTCGTCAGCGTCGGGTTGCGCTCCGGCAACATGCTCGCAACAAATGCACGCAACCCTTCCAGCCGATTGGCCACCTCGGTCCCTAGGCCTGCGTTTGGCCGCTGTTGCGTAGTGCGTGAGGCTGACGCCGCCGCTTTTACCCCCGCTGAAGGCTCATCTGAAGGAAGCGTCCGGTCAAAGACCGCCTCTGTTTGGGTGCTTTCGGGCGCGTCAGGATGCGACGTGGGCTGCCTGAATGAAGCGGCGTGTGCATCTTTTGTCGGCGGCACGTCGGGCGCGCGAATTACGGGCGGCGATGCGTTGAGCGCCGTGGGTAGGCCGCCGGCGGCTCGATCCGCCGGCGGCGCAGCCCCTTCACTGCCAGAACGTGCAGGCGGCGAAAGCGGAGCCGAAGGAGGGTTGGGTTCGATCACCATGATAAACCCCGGCGCATCGCTGCGGCCAGCTTGGTTGCGTAAACCTTCGGCGGCGTCGATGCAGCTCTCCGCCTCCACATAGGCGGCGGTTCCGGCAAGCATGCGCACCGGGACCAGGTCGAGCCACACGCCGCTAGCCGCCAACATGGCCGCGCCGGCGCCGATCTTCTGACGGTGCAGCGGCCATAGGGCCAGCGTCGCTTCCTCGCCTCTCTGGTGGGCTGCCAGACGGTCGGGCGGAAAAACGCTCACCGAACCGTCCTCGTTGGTCACCAAGGCGAAGGCGCTTCCCACCCCCATCAACGCCAGCCGATCCGCCAGGATGCCGACGCAGACGACGCCCGCCCGCCAGGGCGTGAAAAGGCGCTCCACCTCCGCCGCAAGGATCGCTTGGGCGCGACGCGCCGTCTCCGTGATCACTTGCGATTGTGTGCCGCGTTCCGAGTAGTAGGTGCGCTGCATGGCGCTGAGGACGCGCTCGGTCAGGAGCTCGACGTTCGGTAGACCATGGAGATCGACAAGGGCGCAGAAAGCCCCGCGTTGCGCCTGCGGCGAACCTTCCACCGGCACAATGACGCGGACGCCGGTGGAGACTTCATCACTTCCTTCGGCCAGGTAGGAGACGTAGATCGGCATGAGCGGCTGAATGATCGCTGGTCTGTTGTTCACTTGCATGAAGTGTAGCGCGATGCAGCATTCGTGTCAACGTGAATCGCAGAGTTGAAAAATGCGGCCCACCGTTTCTCGGCGCAGTTTTGACAGGATTGCCTCTTGCGCCGCCTCTGATTTCGTGCTATTACGTAACCAATTGAAACGATTGAACTCAGTGACCGAAAGGATTTTGGGATCATGGCAGCACTGTGCGTCGAATGCGACGCAGAGCTTAATCTGACGGGCCGGGTGCGCCTCGGGCAACGCATCGTCTGCCCGAACTGCGGCATCCAGTTGGAGATCATCAGTCTTCGCCCGATCGAGGTGGATATTGCCTATGATGACAGCGAAGAATGGGATGATTTCGATGGGTACGGCTTGGAGGACGAGGAAGACCTCGACGATCTCGATGAGCTGGCGCGGCTGGAAGGCAACCACCTGAACGATGAATTTGACGACGAGTTTCTGGATGAAGACGAGTTCGAGGACGATGCGTTTGACGACGAATTCGACGATTTCGACGAAGAAGATGAGGACGTAATCGGGCGCCCTTCGTATTGACGATCCACCGCTCGCCAGGCTCACGCCATAGGACAATTCAGCGTTTTTCCTGTCCCCTGGCTGTGACCGGTCGTCTGCATCCGATCCTCATGGCTTCACGGTACCTTGTTCCGGCAACGGTGTGGCGCGTTGAAGAGGAGATCAAGCGCAGCCGCTTTATCACGACGATCGGTCATGCGCCGACTGTGGAAGAGGCTCGTGCATTCATCGCGTCGGTGCGTCAGGAATTCGCCGACGCCAATCACAATTGCTGGGCCTATGTCGTCGGGCCGCCCGGCGCCACCGCTCGAATCGGCATGAGCGACGACGGTGAACCGCATGGCTCGGCCGGTCGTCCGATGTTGACCGTCCTTCTTCACTCCGGCGTCGGGGATATTTGCGCAGTGGTGACCCGGTATTTCGGCGGCGTGCTGCTCGGCGTAGGAGGGTTGGTGCGCGCCTATAGCGGCGGCGTGCAACTGGCGCTCTCCACTCTGCCCACCCGCGAGCGCGTGCCCACTGCGCTGCTAGATGTCCTTCTCGACTATAGCGCCATCACGCTTTTGCAACGTCTTTTACCCGCTTATGAAGCCAGCATCGTCGAGCAGGAGTTCGGCGTCGACGCCAGCTTTCGCATCCAGCTGCCTTTGAACCGGCTCGACGCCTTTCGCAACGCGCTCATCGAAGCGACCCATGGTCAGGCGCTGCTGGAAGTGGCGCCGGGCGAAGAAAATACGTTATAAAATTAAATCAATCCGATTCAAATCAAAACAAACAAGCAGGGAGAAAAATAATGGCTTTATATGGTGGAATCGAAGCGGGCGGTACCAAGTTTGTCTGCGCCGTCGCTGGCGGCCCCAACGACTATCGCGATGAGATTCGCTTTCCGACGACCACCCCCGAAGAGACGCTGGCGCAGGCGATTGACTTCTTTCAAGCGCATCATCGCCGCGAACCGTTGCAGGCCATCGGCGTCGCCTGCTTCGGCCCGATCGATCCCAATCCCGCCTCCCCCACCTTTGGCTATGTGACGACGACGCCCAAGCCCCACTGGGCGCACACGGATGTCGTCGGTCGGCTGAAGGCGGCGCTAGGGCTGCCCATCGGCTTTGACACCGACGTCAACGGCGCAGCGCTAGGTGAACATCGCTGGGGCGCGGCGCAGGGGTTGGACACCTTCGTTTATCTGACGATCGGTACCGGCCTGGGCGGCGGCGCAATGGTGAACGGCCGGCTGCTGCACGGCCTGATGCACGCCGAAATGGGGCACATGCGCATTCCCCACGACCGCACACGTGATCCCTATCCTGGCTGGTGCTCCTACCATGGCGACTGCTGGGAGGGACTGGCGGCCGGGCCGGCCATTGAAGGCCGCTGGAAGACGAAAGGGCAGAATCTGCCCGCCGACCATCCCGCCTGGGCGTTGGAGGCGCACTATCTCGCCCTCGGCGTGGTCAACATTATCACGACCCTTTCTCCGCAACGCGTCATCATGGGCGGCGGCGTGATGGAGCAGCGCCATCTTTTCCCGTTGCTGCGTAAAGAAGTGCAGGAACTGCTGAACGGCTACATTCAAAGACCCGAAATCACCGATGCGATCGACCAGTACATCGTGCCTCCCCTGCTCGGCAGCCGGGCCGGAGTGTTAGGGGCGATTGCACTGGCGATGGACGCTGTGCGGTAGACAGGAGGCGCAATGACCACCGTTTTTTTCGACCCAACCGAACATCCGCACCGTAGACGCAACGCGCTTACGGGCGAGTGGGTGCTCGTTTCCCCCCATCGCACCAGGCGCCCCTGGCAAGGCCAGGTGGAGAAAAGTGCGCCGGAGACGCGTCCCCCCTACGATCCCAATTGCTATTTGTGTCCTGGCAACGCGCGCGCGGGTGGTCGACGCAACCCCCATTACACCACCACTTTTGTCTTTGACAACGACTTTGCGGCGCTGCTGCCGGACGGCCCGCGCGGGGAGGTGGGCGTCGGCGAGCTGTTCCAGGCGCAGGCGGAGACCGGCATCTGCCGCGTGATCTGCTTTAGCCCTCGTCACGACCTCACGCTGCCGGAAATGGATCTGGCCGATGTGCGCCGCGTCGTCGATGTATGGGCGGAGCAGTTTGAAGATTTGGGCGCGCGACCGGACATCAACTATGTGCTGATCTTCGAGAACAAAGGCGCCATCATGGGGTGCTCGAACCCTCATCCGCACGGTCAGATTTGGGCCAACTACACCGTGCCGGTGGAGCCGGCCAAAGAGGACATGCAGCAGCGCCTTTACTTCGAGCGCCACGGGCGGCCGCTCTTGATCGACTACCTGGCGCAGGAGCTGGAGATCGGAGAGCGCGTCGTTTTGCAGAATCGTCACTGGGTCGTCGTTACACCCTACTGGGCGGTGTGGCCCTTTGAGACGCTGGTGCTGCCGCGTCGGCATACGCTCGCCCTGCCTGAACTCAGCGGAGACGAACGCGATGCGCTGGCCGACATTCTCAAACGGCTGACCATCCGCTACGACAACCTCTTTGAAACGAGCTTCCCGTACAGCATGGGGTGGCATGGTCAGCCGACGGACGGGCAGCGCTACGCCCACTGGCAGCTTCACGCGCATTTCTATCCGCCGCTGCTGCGTTCGGCCACGGTGAAGAAGTTCATGGTCGGCTATGAGATGCTGGCCATGCCGCAGCGCGACATCACCGCTGAACAGGCGGCCGAGCGTCTACGCCAGATGAGCGAGGTGCATTACAAGCAGTCCACGTAGTCAGGCCGAGGGCGTGCGGCCTTTCTCCCCCTCTCCCGGCACTGGGAGAGGGGCGGGAGAGGGGGAGAGCGCGTCACCGAGAGGCGCTCGCCATGCGCGCCCGCTGTCTCGCCCACGCACGCAGCGCCTCCAGCTCTTCGCGCATCATCGTGCTCAGCGGGACCGTCTCGTTGAGCACCTCGAGCAGGTCGTTCATGGTCAACGGGCGGTTGGCGTCGAAGGCTTCGTACAAGCCGGCGATGACGGCCTGCTCGATTTCGGCGCCGGATAGCCCCTCGGAGGCCATCGCCAGCGTGGTGAGGTCGAACTGGTTGGGGTCGCGGTTGCGCTTGGCCAGATGGATGCGCCAGATGTCGGCGCGTTCGGCGGCGTTGGGCAGGTCGACGAAGAAGATTTCGTCGAAGCGCCCCTTGCGCACCAGCTCCGGCGGCAGGTTGGAAATGTCGTTGGCCGTGGCCACGACGAAGACAGGTTTCTGCTTCTCCTGCAGCCAGGTGATGAAGCTGCCGAAGACGCGCGCAGCCGTGCCTGCGTCGCTGACATTGCTCGACCCCACGCCGGAAAAACCCTTTTCGATCTCGTCCACCCAGAGCACCGCGGGCGCCACGCTCTCCGCCGTTTTGATCGCCTGACGTAGATTCTCCTCGCTCGAGCCGACCAGCGACGAGAAGAGACGACCGGCGTCGAGCCGCAGCAGGGGAAGCCGCCACATGCTGGCCACCGAACGTGCGATCAGCGACTTGCCGCAGCCCTGCACGCCCACCAGCAAGATGCCCTTGGGCGCAGGCAGGCCGAAGGCGCGCGCCTCGTCGGTGAAGGCGCGCACTCGTTTGCGCAGCCATTCCTTGAGCGTGTCCAGCCCGCCGACGTTGTCGATCAGCTCGGTGTTGTCATAGTACTCGAGCAGCCCGCTCTTGCGGATAATCTGCTTCTTCTCGGCGGTGACCGCCTCGACCGCACTGCTACCAAGCACGCCGCCCGCCTGGACGATCGCCTTAGCCAGCGCGTTGCTCGCCTCCGTCTCGGTGAGGCCCAGACACGCCTGCACCAGCCGCGCCTGCTGCCGTCGATCCAGGCTGGGATCGACACGATTGGCGCTGCGCAGCTTGTTGACGACCCCTTCCACCAGCGCCTGCAGCTGCGCCGCGTTGGGCAGCTCAAAGTCGATAACCGTCACCTCTTTCTCTAGTTCAGGCGGAATTTTGAGCACGGGGCCGAGCAGGATGACCGTCTTGGCGCTGGCACCCAGGGCGAAGGCAAGCTCGCGCAGTCGGCGCACGATCAACGGGTCTTTTAGGAAAGGATGAAAATCGCGCAGAACCCACAACCCTGCCTCTGGATCGTCCAAAATTGTCTTCAGCAGGGTGAGCGGATCGCGGCGGCCGGCGTCTTCGCGCGCAGGCGCAGCCGGATTGACGAGGCCGACCGTGGCGCTCCAGAGCAGCAGCCGTTTGTGTTGCTCCTGCGCCAGCGCTTCGATCTCCTGGAGCGCACGCTGCTCCTCCGCCGTCACCACCCAGAGCAAGGGATAGCGTGCGCGAATGTACAGGTCGAGTTCGTCTTTCATAGTTGTTATCGTAGCACAACGCTGGTGATTCAGAGGAGAAGAGGGCGAGGAGAGTACGTTAATCACGCCCGCACGCGCCGGTACGCCTCCAGCACGCGTTGGCGCGCAACGGCGTGATCGACGATCGGCGCAGGATAATCCTGGCCGATGATGCAGCCCGCGCGCAATTGCTCGCTGCGCGTCATGCGCCATGGCTCGTGAATGTATCGCTTAGGAACCAGGCGCAGCTCCGGAACCCAGCGCCGAATGTAGGCGCCCTCCGGGTCGAATTTCTGACCTTGCGCCGTGGGGTTGAAGATGCGGAAATAGGGGGCGGCGTCGGTGCCGACGCCCGCCGACCACTGCCAGCCGCCGTTGTTGGCCGCCAGGTCGCCGTCGAGCAGCATCTGCATGAACCACTTTTCGCCCCAACGCCAGTCGATCAGCAGATCTTTGACCAGAAAGGAAGCGACCGCCATGCGCGCCCGGTTATGCATCCAGCCGATCGCCGCCAACTGGCGCATGGCCGCATCGATGAAGGGGTAGCCGGTCGCTCCGGCGCACCATGCGGCAAAGTATGCCGGGTTGTTCTCCCATGCGATGGCGTCGTAGGCGCGATGAAAGCAACCCTGAGCTACATGCGGAAAATGATAGAGGATCGAGTAGTAAAAGTCGCGCCAGATCAGTTCGGTCAACCAGCTTTCGGCGCCCGCACAGTGCTCCGTAGTAGGGGCCGATTCCATGGCCTGATAGGCTGCCAGCGCCGCCTGTCGCGGCGAGAGCATTCCAAAGCGCAGATAGGGCGACAGCATCGAGGTGCCGTCGAGGGCGGGAAAGTTGCGCGTCTGGGCGTAGGCGTAGATGGGGGCGCGGTCGCCCTCCGTGAAGCGACGCAGCCGCGCCTGCGCCTCCCCTGGCGGAAAAAGCGCAGCGACATCCAGGCGAGGTTGCTCTGGAAGAGGCTCCCCCACAATGGCTTCGGGGACGGAGAGGGTGCGAGGTGCAGGCAGGATCTCTTGCGGCGTCACCGGCGGATGGCTGCGCCAGCGTCGGCTGTACGGTGTAAAGACCGTGTAAGGCGCTCCATCGTCTTTCAACAAGGCGTCGGGCCTGCGAATGGTCAGGCCGTCCGTGAGCACGAGGGGGACCGACAGCGCACGCGCCACGGCTTCGTCTCTGCATCGAGCATAGGGGGAATAATCGCGTTCGGCGTATACGGCGCATGCGCCGCTTTCCGCCGCCAGCTTCGCCAACGCGACGGCCGGTTCCCCGCGACGGACGATCAACCGCCCGCCGCGAGTGCGCAGGTCGGCGTCGAGCGCAGCCAGGCCGGCGAAAAGGAACGCCTTGCGTTTTTCCCCTACGCGGGACAAATTCAACAGATGGGGATCGAGCACAAAACAGGGGATGATCTGATCGGTGTTCTTCAAAGCGGCTGCCAGCGCCTGATTATCTGTGAGCCGGAGATCGCGGCGAACCCACCAGATTGCTGTAGCCATGGCTTGTCCTTCAGAGGCCCAGGCTTGTGATGGCGTCGCGCACGATGGAGGCGCTGCGTCGGAGCGCAACCTCCTCCTCCGGGCTGAGCGGTTGCGGGAAAGTGGCGAGCACCCCTTCGCCGCCGACGAGGCGGGGTAAGGCTACGGTGACGTCGCGCACGCCCGCCACCTCCTCCGTCGGCGCACAGACGGTCAGGATCGAGCGCTGATCTTCGATCACGCTTTCGACGATGCGCGCCAGCGCGCTGCCGATGCCGTAGTAGGTGGCGCCTTTGCCCTCGATGATGACGTAGGCGGCGCGCCGAACCTGCTCGTCGATCTCGGCTCGGTCGGCGTCGGAGAATTCAACGCCGCGCAGCCGACAGAAATCGTTGAGCGGCGTGCCGCCAATGGTGACCTGCGACCAGACCAGCACTTCCGAGTCGCCATGTTCGCCGACGACGTGCGCATGCACGTGCTGAGGGTCCACGCCGAGTTTGCTGCCAAGCAAAGCCCGGAAGCGCGCCGTATCCAGCGTCGTGCCGGAGCCGAAGACGCCCTGCACGGGCGCGCCCAGTTGTCCGGCGATATGTGCAGTCAGGTGCGTCATAATGTCGACCGGATTGGTGGCGACGACGAGCCTGGCCTGCGGCGCATGCTCCAGGACGCGGGGTACCACGTCGCGGAAGACGGCGGCGTTGCGCTCTAGAAGTTGAAGCCGCGTCTCCCCAGGCCTCTGATTGACGCCAGCAGTGATCACTACCACGCGACAACCGGACAGCTCTTCGTAGTCTCCGGCATGGATGTACATCGGGTGTGCAAAGGGCACGGCATGGAAGATATCGTTGGCTTCGGCCTGGGCGCGTTTTTTGTTGAGGTCGATCAACACAATCTCGCGGCCAACGCCACGCATCACCATGGCGTAGGCCGCCGTCGAGCCGACGAAGCCGCTGCCCACGATGCCGATTTTTCCTCGAAGCAGCACGAAAAGTTCTCCTTTCTCAAGCGGTCTCTGAGGCAGGGGCGTTTACAGCGCTTAGACGATGGGCCGCAATTGCGTCCGGCGCGCCTGCCTCCGCCAGTATAGCACGCGCCACGCGCAATCCGCCCAGCGCCACGGCGGCGGTGGACTGACCGGGAAAGATGCTGTCGCCCACCATCCACAGAGCGCGATCGAGGCGCGGCCCCCAGGTGCGGAAGAGGCTCGTCTGCGGAAATCCGCCGACCCACCCGCGCATGCGCCGCGTGAAACGCTGAAAGGTGACGGGCGTGCCGGGCAAAATCAGGTCGGCGTGTGCGCGCAGGCCGGGCAGCACGCGCTCGGCGCTGCGCAGGATGCGTTCAAGGTAGTGCGCCTTGCGTTGTTCGTAGCGACGGCGGTCGAAGCGGAAGAGCTTCCACCACGGGTCCAGGGCGGTGTGGGTGCTGATCGTCAAGGCGCGGCGGCCCTTCGGCGCTCGGCTCTCATCCCAGTCCGGACTGAGCGAAAGGAAGATGCTGTTGCCTTCGCCCAGCGGATCGCGCTCGATCACCTGATGATGCAGCGGCGCGTCCGGCTCGACGATGCCGGCGTCGAAGCCAACGTAAACGGTGAAGGCGCCCCAGCCGGGCTCCGGATTTTCGGGCAGGCGGCGCAACGCCTCAGGCGCATGATCTCCCGTCAGCCTGGCGATGTTCCACGGCGGCAGGTTGGCGACGACGGTGCGCGCCGGAAAGCGCTCCCCGCGCTTGGTTACGACTGCGGTTGGCTCGCCCTTCTCGTAGACGATGCGCTCCACCTCCTGGCGCAGCAGCACTTTGCCGCCGTGTCGCCGCACGGCGTCGACGAGCGTCTCGGCGATGGCGCCGATGCCGCCTTGTAAGTGGACGACCCCACGACGCGGCAGGTCGAGCGCCGCAGCGCCATAGAGCGCGTTGGCGTAGGCGCTCGTGGTCTGGGCTGCAATCAGCAACTGGGCGTCGACAAAGAGGCGCAACGCGTGCGGGGCGTCTTGCAGATGAGCGGCGACAGGGCGAAAGGCGTCGGCGAGCAACGGGGGATGGAGACGGCGTCGCAGGTCGGCGGCCAGCCACGCCAACCCGTCGCGTACCAGGGAGACGACTTCGCCAGGGCTCTGGGGGGGCCAGGCTGGGGCGCGCAGCGCCAAGTCCCAGAGTGCGTCGGCGCGAGCTTCCTGCCAGCGAAAGAAGGTCTCTCCCGCCTCGCCGAATGCACGCCTATATTCATGCCAGCGCCGCTCGTCGCCGTAGCGCGCAATGGTTTGACCGTCGGGCAGATGCACGACCATAGCCGGCTCATCGGTGCGCGCAGGCCAAAAGGCAATGTCGAGCGCCTTCGCCACGATGTCCATCGGCCCCCCGGAGTAGAAGCCGCCCGCCAGCGTGGCGCCAGCCTCGAAGCGGTAATTTTTGTGAAAGAAGGTGCCTGCACAGCCGCCGGGATAGACGTGCGCCTCCAGCACGGTGACGTCGCAGCCTGCCTTGGCAAGCAAGGCGGCCGTGGTCAATCCGCCGACGCCTGCGCCGATGACAACGATCGGCTCCAGTTGTGTCATGTTATGACCTCGCCAACGTTTTTTTCGGTTCCTTTTCGAGGATGCGCCGCGTCTTCCAACCGCGGTATGCGAACAGGAGCGGCAGCCCTAGCCACATGCCCACCCCGATGAGTTTCCAGAATGCGTTGGGGTGGAGCGTGGCGTCGACCTCATCGATCACCGCTGTGGTTTCATCATCGACCGCTGTGAAGGTGTGTCGATGCACCCAGGTTGCGAAGGGGCCGCTGAGCTGACGATCGACGAAGCTGTTGGGCGTCGTCTGCTCGATCTGCGCCACCCAGCGGATGGGCAGGGGGCCGAGCCACAGGGTAAAATCCATGCGGTCGCCCTCCTGCAGCGTTTCCGGCGCGACGTGGATACGCACCCGAATCGGTGGCGGCGTGATGGCACCCATGCTGGCCGACCGACGATGAAAGTCCGCTACGACGGCCAACGGCGCTTTGACCACAAAGCGGTGAGCATAGCGCATGCGCTTACTCCTTGCCGGCCGGGGCCGGCTCAGCTTGTTTTTCTTCAGAAGAAGATGGTTCGCTCTTTGTGGCCGCGCTGCCGGCGGGCGAAGGCTTCCCTAACAGCTCTTGCAGCGCAGCGCGCGCAGTTTCATATTTGAACTGGAAGCCTAGCTCCAGCAGCCGCTGCGGCACGGCGCGCTGCCCCTCGAGCAGGATCATCGCCATCTCTCCAAAGAGAAGTTTCAAGGCGAAGGCGGGCACAGGCAGAAAGCTCGGGCGTCCGAGAATCTCCCCGATCAGCTTGCTGAACTCCTTGTTTGTGACCGGATTGGGGGCGCACAGGTTGAACGGTCCCTCCGCCTTCTCATTGGTGATCAGAAACTGAATGGCGCGCACCTGATCTTCGATATGAATCCAGGGATACCACTGCTTGCCGCTTCCCACCGGCCCGCCGATAAAAAGCTTGAAGGGGAGTAGTTGCTTGGGGAAAGCGCCGCCTTCCTTGCTCAGGACTACGCCGGTGCGGATGACGGCGCGACGCACGCCATATTTCTTGGCGGCGGCAGTGGAGGCTTCCCAGTCGAAACAGACCTTGGAGAGAAAATCGCCGCCGGGAGAGAAGCTTTCGGTCACCTGGGCGTCGCCGGTGCGCGTGCCGTAATAGCCGACTGCGGAGGCTTGAATTAGCACGCCCGGTTTGTTCGTGGCGGCGGCGATTGCCTCCATGACGGCTTTCCCGGCGTCGATGCGACTCTGGCGGATCTCTTGTTTACGCTCTCGGGACCAGCGTTTGTCGGCGATGCCGGCGCCGGCCAGGTTGACGATAGCGCCGGCGCCGTCCGCCAGCTCGCCCCATCCTTCTGCGCTTTTGCCGTCCCACTTTTGTAGTTTGACGCCCGCAGGAATATTTTTCGCCTTTTCCGGCGCGCGAGAGAGCACGATGACTTCATGGCCTTCTGCAGCCAATGCCTGACTGAGCGGTCGACCAATCAGGCCGGTTCCTCCGGTGATGATCACTCGCATTGCTCATTCCTCCTTCCTTCTCGATTCCTTGTTTCCTGCAATTGATTGTTTGACCCACTGCCGTTGCGCCTGGTCGGGCATCTCCCGACCGAGCAAGCGCGAAAACCATTCGAGCACAACGAATCCCGGCTCCCCCAGATGACGGATGCATGCCTCGTAGTAAGTGTTCAAATAGTGTTCAAGCGCCTCCGGGGGCATCTGATGATGATTGACCAGCAACCCTTCGATCCAGTCAATGTCTGGGTAGAGAAAGTCCATGTCGCCCAAGGTCAGCGCAGCGATGATGTTGCGCCCAAAGCTTTGGTTTGCTATGGCCAGCAGCCGCTTGGGAATAATGTTCTCCATGCGCGCCCAGATTTCGGCTTCGATGCTCGCCTGACGCGAACGGAAGTGATCGAGCGCTTCCTTGTAGTCGTAGCTGACCTGGCGCTGCGCAGGGACCGGGCGCAGGTGCGCCATGATGTGTTCTATCTGGCTGACTACATTTTCTATGGTGTCGCCAAGATAATGGCCGGGGATCACTTCATGTAGCGTCGACGTCTCTGTGAAGACCAGGCCGCCAAACGCCAGCGGCACGCGTTCCCTAAAGAGGGTCTCGGCCATTTCCAACAGGCTGGCGGCGGTGTAGAGCTGTTGAGCGGTCAACACCACCAGGCTGGGGCGCACCGTGGCGAGCGTCGCCTCCAGGCTGCGCAGCGGCACATTGGCGCCCAGATAGACCACATCCCAGCCACGACGACGCAACAGAAGTGAGATGAGCAAGGGCACGAACGTATGCTCTTCTTCGGGCGGACAGGCCACCATGATGCGCCCGGGTCGAGTCGGCGCAGGCGTCGCAGCCAACAGCGCCTCCATGCGTCGAACTGCAAGCGCAGAAGTAAAGTGCTCTTGTTGCACGGTGACCTTTCCCTCATACCACCCGGCTCCGATCTCGCGCAGCCCCTTTTGAATCAGGTCAAGACACACCGTCTCCGCCGGAAAGAGCGCAAAAGCCTGGGCGAGCAATTGCTCGGCCCGAAACTCATCGAAATTCAGGCAGGCGTTGATCCAGGCTTCGCGCAAGGAGGCGACGGTTCCGGTTTCACCCAGTCGCCCGACCTCGCTCCCCGCGTGAGTGGGGCGGCTCTCAAAGAGGCGCAGGTCATGACGCTGCGCGCCCGGCGCAGCGTTCACCTCAAAGGGATTTTTCCCTTCAGCCTCCAGACGATGCAAAAGCTCGATCGCCCGGCTGATGCTCATGCCCTCGTTTTGGCGTTCGACCAGCCATTTCAAGACATCGATGTCGTATTGTGAATATAGGCGGTGCCCGCTTTCGGTGCGTTGTGGCGTCGGCACTCCGTAACGCCGTTCCCACGCGCGCAATGTGTCGGCCTTGAGTCCTGTCTCCTGAACCACCGCCTTCAAGTTGTAGATGGGTGTTTTATCGCTATGCGTCATCAGTTTTTACCTGTCGATAGGTCTCTCAGAACATTCTTTCCATGAGCATAACACAGACTTGCAGTATTGTCAATCATTTGCATAACCTTTTTCTAGATTAATTCTGGATATTATCTGGACAAATGTGGTTTAGATTCCTTGACAGGCCGGATCGGATGTGTTAAGTTTTATAGGGATGTCAATTGACCAACCATATTCGACGCGGTCGAAAGGAGCCAGCATGCAGCTACAGCACGCCTGGGAGCGCACCCTGCTCAATCTTGCCTATGAAGCCCTCCACAGCGATCCACCAACGGCGACAAAATCGTTCGATCCGGTGCTGTTAGCGCACTCCTACCAACATTGTGAATCGATCACGGCGGTCAACAGCCGCTCCTTTCATCTGGCCTCCCGTCTCCTGCCTCCCGAAAAGCGGCGAGCTGCGCGGGCGCTGTATGCATTTTGCCGCATCAGCGACGACATCGTCGATCGCAATCATGGAAATGCCAGAGAGCAGCTGCAACGCTGGCGTCAGCGCGCCACCTCCGCCCATCCTCCTGAGGACGACTTGGTTGCCATCGCATGGGCGGACACCAGGCTGCGCTTCCAGGTGCCGATTCGCTATGCGGAGCAGCTGATCGACGGCGTGGCGTGTGATTTTCAGCCTGTGCGCTACGAGACCTTTGAGGAGCTGGCCGCCTATTGCTATGGCGTCGCCTCTACTGTGGGGCTGATGAGCATGCACATCATCGGGTTTTCCGGGCCGGAGGCGATCCCGTACGCCATCAAACTGGGCGTGGCGCTGCAGATGACAAACATCTTGCGCGACGTCGGCGAGGACTGGCGCGCCGGTCGTCTGTATCTCCCTCTGGAGGACCTGGCGCGTTACGGCTTGAGCGAAGAGGACATTGCCGCCGCCCGCGTTACCACGCGCTGGCGTAGTTTTATGCGCTTCCAGATCGAGCGCAACCGCCGTCTTTATGACGAAGCGATGCCGGGCATCGCTCTGCTCAACCCCGACGGCCGTTTTGCCATCGCTGCCGCCGCCGACCTCTACCGCGGCATCCTCAATGAGATTGAACGCAACGACTACGACAACTTCAATCGCCGCGCCGTAGTCTCTATAGGTCGCAAACTGCGCATGCTGCCCGGCATCTGGTGGCGCAGCCGTTACTGAGAAGTTTGAGAGGTGGAGAGCTTAAGAGTGTGAGAACTCTCAAGCTTCCCCGTTCTTAAGTTCTCCACTTCTTCCGTTCTCCACCTCTCCACCTCATCTTGCCAAAAATCCCCTTCCCTTTTAGCATGAAGTCAAAGACGGGTTTTGATTGAATGATCGCGCATGCAAAAAAGAGGTCGCTATGACATCTGATCTTCTCACAGACGCGCCTGCCGCCGTTGATCTCGAGCTGGCTGCACGCGCTGCGCGCCTGCGGGAGCTGATTCGCTATCACCAATATTGTTATTATGTGCTCGATGCGCCGGAGATCAGCGATCAGGAGTTCGACGCGCTGTTCAACGAGCTGGTCGCTCTGGAGACTGCGCACCCCGAGCTGCGCACGCCGGACAGCCCCACCCAGCGCGTGGGCGGCTTTCTCGCCGACCGCTTTGAGAAGACGCGACACCCTGCGCCAATCCTGAGCCTTGCCAACGCCTTCAGTCCTGGCGAGCTTTATGCATGGCGAGACCGTGTGCATCGTCTGTTAGACCCGGCGGAGCGCGCACAGCTTGCCTACGTCCTTGAACCCAAGTTTGATGGGTTGACGGTGGTTTTGCATTATGAAAATGGCCTCTTCACACTCGGCGCCACGCGCGGGGACGGCGAATACGGAGAGGTGATCACGGCCAACCTGCGCACCGTGCGCTCCTTGCCGCTCAAAATTCCCGTCAGACAGGAGGTTGACCTTGCAGCCCCGGCGCGGCTGGTGGTGCGCGGCGAGGCGTACGTCGACAAAGCGGACTTCCAGCGCTTCAACCAGCTGCAGATCGAGGCGGGCGAGCGTCCCTACGCCAACCCGCGCAACTTCGCCGCTGGCAGCCTGCGCCAGCTCGATTCGAGCATCACCGCCACGCGGCCGATCAAGCTCTGGGTCTATCAGGCGCTTATCGTCGAAGGAGGACCGGCGCTCGCCAGCCACTGGGAGGCTCTGGCCTATCTTCGCTCGCTCGGCTTTCCGGTCTGCCCCCTCAACCGGCGCTTTACGGACGAGGAATTCGGCAAGTTGGCGGCCCACGTCGAGTCGTTTGGCGAGCGCCGCCACGAGCTTCCCTATGAGGTGGATGGCGCCGTGATCAAAGTTGATGCGCTGGCGCTGCAGGAGAAGCTCGGCTTCACTGGCAAGGATCCGCGCTGGGCGATCGCCTATAAATACGCAAGCGAAGAGGCGATCACCACCCTGCTCGACATCGTCATCAATGTCGGGCGCACCGGCGCAGTCACGCCCAACGCCGTGCTCGAACCGGTGCAGATCGGCGGTGTGACCGTTAAGAGCGCCACCCTGCACAACGAGGACTATGTTCGCGACCTCGACATCCGCATCGGCGATAAAGTGGTGGTGAAACGCGCCGGCGAGGTGATCCCCAAAGTGCTGCGGCCGCTGCCCGAGCTGCGCACCGGCGCCGAGCGCATCTGGAGCATGCCGAAGCAATGCCCGGTGTGCGGCGCGCCGCTGGTGCGACCACCAGGAGAAGCGGCCACTTACTGCGTCAACAACGCCTGCCCGGCGCAATTGGTGCGCGCGGTGGAGCACTTCGTGAGTCGCCAGGCGATGGACATTGCCGGCTTTGGCATTCGCCAGGCGGAGCTTTTTGTGGAGCGCGGCTTCATTCGCGACCTGGCGGACATCTATCAGTTGCCATGGGATGAGATTCGCAAATTGGAGGGGTACGGCGACAAACGCGTTGAGAACCTGCGCGCTGCCATCGAGGCCAGCAAAGATCGCCCCATCCACCGCCTGTTGACCGGCCTCGGCATTCGTTACGTAGGGACAGTGGTGGCGGAGCTGCTGACGCGGCACTACCACAGCCTCTTCGACCTGATGGACGCCTCCCCTGAAGCGCTGAGCGCCATCGAGGGCATCGGCCCCAAGATCGCCGCCAGCATTCACGCCTATTTTTCCGTGCCGGCCAATCGAGCGCTGATCGAAAAGTTCGCCCGCCTTGGTGTGCGCGTGGCGGAGAGGCCGCCCGCAGCGGTCGAACAGGCCGCCGGTCAACGATTGGCAGGTCTCACCTTCGTCGTCACGGGAACGCTGCCCGGCTTCACCCGCACAGAGGTGGAGGAGTTCATCAAGGCGCACGGCGGCAAGGTGGCGAGCAGCGTCAGCAGCAAGACCAGCTACGTGGTCGCCGGCGAGGCTGCGGGGGGCAAACTGACCAAAGCGCAACAGCTCGGCGTGCCCGTGATCGACGAGGCGACGCTGCGGGCGATGGCGGAAGGGAGAGGATGAGAGCGAGAGAGGATGACGCTTCTCTAGTTCTCCACTTCTCCCGCTCTCCTGCTCTCAAGCTCTCCCACTCTCCTGCTCTCGATCTCACCAGGGAACTCTCGCGCTGCGCCAACCGTTATCCTGGCAGGGATGGCGCACATGAAGCGATGGCGTTCCGGAATCAAGCGACATGGTTGGCGTCTGCTGCTCGCTGCGGCGCTGTTCGCCGCGCTGGCCGTAGCTGGGCTCTACGCCTGGCTCTTCGCCGACCTGCCGCCGGTGACTGCTGTGGAGCTGCGCGCCGCTCGCCCTACGATGCAGATTCTTGACCGCAACGGCAAGCTGCTCTACGAGGTGCTCGACCCTCTCGCCGGCAAACAGATCGATCTCGACCTCAGCCGCATCCCGCAGGCGTGCATTCAGGCCACCATCGCCACCGAGGACAGCCGTTTCTTCCATCATCCCGGCGTCGACCCGCTGGCGATTGCTCGCGCAGCGTGGCAGAACCTCACCAGCCGCAGCGTTTCCTC
This sequence comes from uncultured Caldilinea sp., assembly GCA_937928035.1. GTDB lineage: Bacteria > Chloroflexota > Anaerolineae > Caldilineales > Caldilineaceae > Caldilinea. The sequence continues at coordinate 22,463 of CALFWA010000116.1, forward strand.
TGGCGCCAGCACGTTGACCCAGCAACTGGCGCGCAATCTGCTGATGGACGCCGGCGAACGCTACGAGACCTCCCTGCGGCGCAAGCTGCGCGAAGCCTATCTGGCCCTCCAGCTTGAACGGCATTACAGCAAAGAGCAACTGCTCGCCCTCTATCTCAACCAGACGTACTACGGCAATTTCGCCTTCGGGTTGGAGGCGGCGGCGCAGATTTTCTTCGCCAAGCCCGCTGCACAGTTGAGCGCCGCCGAGTGCGCGCTGCTCGCCGGTCTGGTGCAATATCCCACCGGTTACAACCCGTTGATCGACCCGGAGGCGGCGAAGGGACGACAGCTCACCGTGCTGCGCCTCATGCGCAACGCCGGCTATCTGACGGCGGCGCAAGTGGAGGAGGTCGCCCGTCAGCCGCTGCAATATCGCTCCCGGCTTTTTCAGATCGCAGCGCCGCACTTCGTGATGTACGTGCAGGATCTGCTTGTGCAGCAACTGGGCGTGGAGGCGCTGCGCCGAGGTGGACTGCGCGTCTACACCACGCTCGACCTGGACCTGCAGCGTCAAGCCGAGGCGGCTGTGCGGCGTCGCCTGGCCCAGCTGACCTGCCAGGGCGAACGCGCCTGCGATGATCCCGCTGCGCGCACCCGTCGCGTCGACAACGCCGCTGCAGTCGTGCTCGACAGCGCCACCGGCGAAATCCTGACGATGGTCGGCAGTCCAGATTATTTCGGCGCACAGATTGCGGGCAACGTCAATGCTGCGCTCGTCAAACGCCAGCCGGGCAGCGCCATCAAGCCCTTCACCTACGCAGCTGCGCTCGATCCGGCCTGGAGCCGCCGCGCCAGCCAGCCTCCGCTCACCGCCGCCAGCATTCTGGCCGACTTGCCGAAGACGTTCACCGTCAAGAACGCCGACGGCTCTTTTGCGCCTTATCGACCCCAGAACTACGACCGTATGTGGCATGGGCCGGTCAGTGTGCGCGACGCGCTGGCGAACAGTTACAACCTGCCCGCCGTCGAAGTGCTCGAGCGCATCGGCGTCGAGACCTTGCGTCAACTCGCCGGCCAGGCCGGCATCCAAACCTTCACCGACCGCTATGGACTGGCGCTCACGCTCGGCGGCGGCGAGGTGCGCCTGCTTGATTTAACCGCTGCGTATGGCATTTTTGACGACGGCAAAGCGGTGATCCCGCGAGCCATTTTGCGAATCGAGACGGTGGAGCCCGAGGATGGTCAGGGAAGCGCAGCCATTGATTTCCAGGCTGCGGCCTCCGGCGTCCAGGTCATCGCTCCTGAAGCCGCCTACCTTATCACCGATATTCTGTCCGATGAGGCGGCGCGTTCGCCGGCCTTTGGGCGCAACTCGGTGCTCAACCTGCCTTTTCCGGCTGCGGTCAAGACCGGCACCACGACCGACTGGCGCGACAACTGGACGATCGGCTACTCTACGCAGCGGCTCGTCGGCGTATGGGTGGGCAACGCCGACAACGCGCCGATGGTCGGCGTCAGCGGCGTGGATGGCGCCGGGCCCATCTGGCACGACCTGATGCGGTTGGCGCACCCACGCCCGCCCGGCCCCTTCGCCCGACCGGATGGTTTGATCGAGGTGGAGATTTGCGCGCCGAGCGGGATGCTGCCCTCGCGCGAGTGTCCGCGCGTGCGCCGCGAGTGGTTTATCGAGGGAACGCAACCGACCGAGCCGGACAACCAGTTTCGACGCATCGTCCTGGATCGCGCCACCGGCCTGCCCGCCGACGAAAGCACGTCCGCCGAGCGTCGGGTGGAGCGCGTCTACTGGCTGCTGCCGCCCGAATATCACGATTGGATGCTGGCGCAGGGCATCCCGATTGCGCCGCCGTCCGTGCGAGCGATGTTGGCGCAAGGAGAGTCCAGGCGCAATGGAAACAAAACAGGAGCGCCTAACGTCTATGCTGAAGGACAACCGCGCGCACCGCTGCGTCTCATCCAGCCGGATACCTTCGCAACCTATCAACTGCATCCTGCCCTGCCCGCCGCCAACCAGCGACTGCAGGTCGAGGGGATGGTTATAGATGGAGGCGAATGGGCGGAGCTGCGGTTGATGGTGGATGGAGCGCCGCTCACCGTCGCCCACAACACCGACCGCCTCAGCGCCTGGTGGCCGATGGAAATCGGCGAACATCGTTTTTGGGTGGAGGGTGAGGCCGTCCGCGACGCCGACACCCTACGCTCAGAAGTTGCAATCATTCGGGTTAGCGAATTTGTAAAAGATCCGATAACGTTAGGTGAGCCATAGAAGCCCGTCGGGAATTCATGAGCCAATAGGCATAGATTCTCTCGTGAAAGTCAAGAGAGCAAGATTCACGAAACGGGTTTGAGAGCGGTGCGGCTTGCAGCCGCACGTCCTCGATGGACCAAAAAGATAAAGATATATTGCACTCATTGGGAAAACACGCCCCACCATTTTAGGAGGCTGATATGCAACAGCGTCGATTCTTCAAAGTTTTGAATCCAATTCTTCTTTTCGCCTTGATCTTCACCATCAGCGCGCCCAC
>CALFWA010000117.1 GCA_937928035.1 uncultured Caldilinea sp.
ATCGGCAGATAGAGCCGGTGCCCTGCATCCATGCCTTCTTCCATCGCCATACAGACCTCCACGTCCTGGACGCCGGCTACGGTCACACACCGACGCGAAGTGCGCACGAGCACCGAACCTTCTGCGCTCCAGCGATTGCCGCGGATGTCCGTTCCATAGGCCGTTGCGACGTTGCGCGTGCGTTGGATGAGCGTCATCGAGCACTTGTACACCCAGCTTTCGCCCGGATCAAGGACGGCGTTGCCGTTGTCGCCGATCGGCTGACCGAGCGTGCACGTCGGTTGATTGTCGATGACCTCGATGTTGGCCAACGGCGTGTCGCCCACGTTCCTGACGCGGATGGTGAAGTTCACCACCTCGCCCGGCGGCACGACGGTTTTGCTGGCCTTCTTCGTCACGCTGAGGCCGGGGCGGATCAGGTCGATGAAAACACGGTCCTCAGCTTGGAGCTTTCTGCCCCGTGGATCTCGCGCCGTCACTCTGCCCACGTTCGTGACATCACTGCAGATGCCGGGCAAGGTGCAGGCAGCGCCCAGCTCCTCGGCATAGCCACTGGGCGTGATGTTTTCACCTTGGCAGAAGGTGACGCTGCAGGTGTAGACCCACTCTTCGCCGGGATCGAGCTTGCCGTTGCCGTTGTCGCCGACCGGCCGGGAGAGCCTGCACTCCGGCATGCTGTCGGTGACCTTCACCCGACTGAGCGGAGTGCTGCCCCAGTTGCGCACGCGCAGGGTGAAATGAACCGTCTCGCCTGGATAGATCACCGTTTTATCGGCCTCCTTGACCAACTCCAGGGCTGGTCGAATCACCTCCACGGCGGCGCTGTCTTCGTCCGTCCAAACGTTGCCCAGCGGATCGCGGCCGGAGGCGCGCGCCACATTGGTCACGCTGGCGTTCGGCGCCATCGAGCATGCGTAGCTCCACACTTCGCTGGGGTTGAGGACGCCGTCGCCGTCATCCCCGCTCGGCCCGGAAAGGGCGCATTCCGGCAGCGAATCCTCCACCGTCACGTCGGTCAACGCTACGTCGCCTGTGTTTTTCACGTTGACGGTGAAGTTGACGACTTCGCCCGGCGCAATTTCGCTCTTGTCCACATGCTTTGCGACTTCGATGCCGGGGTGAATCAGGTCGACAAAGACGGAGGCGCTGTCGCTCACCTGTCGTCCAGCGCCGTCCCTGGCGGTGACGCGCGCTTCGTTGGTTACGTCGCTGCACAGCGGTGGAGGCGTCGGATCTTCAGGGCAGAGATACCCTTTCGCAACATGGCCGGCGATGCTCAGCGTGTGGGTGCCGCCCAGCCGTTGCCAGTTGGAGACGCCGGTGGCGCTGATGTACTTGCGCAGCACGCCTTCTTGCGTCACGACGAAGACGCTGCGCTGCCCTGGATCGAAGCGTCCTAAATTGCGGAACGAGTTCGCCACGCGATAGAAGTCATAGCCGATGTAAGCCGCCATCGAAGAGCGATTGACGACGGTCAGCTCGAACCACTGGTTTCGTGGGCTCCAACAGCTGCCGAAGGAGGGCTCCTTCAACATCGGCGCCTTGCAGGCCGGCGCAACCTCATCGATCGCCGTCTCCAGATCCCAGCTCATCATTTCATCGCCCGCCATCGCCACACCCAGGGGAATGCCGCTGGCGGCGGCGCGCGTCTCTCCTGGACAGACAGTGATGGCGCATGTGTACGTCCACTCTTCGCCGACGGCCAGCCGTCCATCGCCGTCATCGCCGGTTGGGCCGCTCAGCGCGCACTGCGGCAACGAATCCGTCACCTGGACGTCCATCAGCGGCGTGTTGCCGACGTTGCGCACCTTGATGGTGAAATTCACCGTATCGCCGGGATAGATGAACTTGCGGTCGGCGAGCTTGACGATCTCAATGTCCGGGGCGCGCACCGCCACCTTAACGCGATCTTCTGCGCGCCAGGGGGAGCCGAGCACATCGTAGCCCGTAGCTGCGGCGACGTTGACCGTGTCTTCTGTGATTGCCACGGCGCACGCATATGTCCAGACCTCCTCAGGGGCCAGCACGCCGTCGCCGTCGTCGCCCTCAGGCCCAAACAACGTGCATCCCTCCAGGCCGTCCTCAACGACCACGTTGAAGAGCGGCGCGTCGCCCGTGTTGCGCACGACGATCTGGTAGTGCACCGTTTCGCCGGGATCGACCAGCTCGGGGTTGGCGCTCTTGGTCAGCGTGATGCGAGGCGCAATGACGTCCACCGTGACGCTGTCGCTGGCCCACACTGTTTCTCCCCACGGCGCTTCGGCCAGGGCGGTCGCCACGTTGGTGGTGTCTTGCGAGAGGACGCTTGTGCAGACGAATCGCCACTGCTCGCCGACATCGAGTAGGTCATTTTGATCGAGATCGCCGATATTGACAGCGCCGCTCAGCACCGGCGTCACCGTGCATCGGCCATCGTCGACGCGCACATTCTGGAGCGGAACCTGCCCGGCGTTGCCGACCAGGAACGTGTAGGTGACGGCCTCATTGGCATAGATGATCTCGGCGCTGGCCTGTTTCTCCAGCGCAATGGCGGGCCGGCCAGGCGCATTGACGAAGATGCAGGTGATGTCCTCGTTGGGGTCCAGGTCAATGGAGGCGCTCCCTGCGATCGGATCGACGATGGTTCCGCCGTCCGGGTCGTTGCAGACGATCGACGCCACATGCCAAAGCGGCTTTACGCTCTCGAAGACGTTGTAGACGCCCGGAGCCACATTCTCGAAGACTTGCTGTCCTCCTGCAGCGGGCAAGGTGAAGGCGCCCAGCCCGCTGTTAAACTCCCAGGGCGAATCTGCTGCGCCGTTGACCTGCTTCACAATGGTGATGCGACCTGCATTGGCGACGTTGGCGAAGGTGCAGACCACCGTCTCGCCGGGATCGAGATCGATCGTCGCCATGCCGTTCGCCAGATCGATGGTGGTTCCCGCGTCCGGGTCGTTGCAGCTCAGGGCCGCCAACCCCCAGTTCGGGACGGCAGGCTCGGCGACGATGTAAGCGCCGGGCGCCAGCTGCGTGAACTCGCGCTGCCCACCACCCGCCGGGAGGGTGAAGTCTCCCAACTGCGCGCTGATGAAGAGCCAGTCGGCGACGGCGGGGCCATTCACCTGCTTGACGATACGGATGGCGCCGCGGCGAACGTTGGTGAAGGTACAGACAATGTCGTCTCCTACGTTGACGGTCACCTCGCCCGTAGGGCCAGGCGTCCATGCGGTGCCGCTGTTCCGATTGGTGCAGCTCAGCGTACGCACGTAATCATCCAGGTCGGTTTGGGTTCCGCCGCCTTCGCCGATTGTATGGACGCCAGCCGCAACTGTCTGCCTGCCGGTGGTGCCGCCGTTCTGCACGTCGGCCGCCAAGACGACTGAATCGATGGCCAGGTTGAAGAAGCCGCTGTCGTTGGCGGGAATCACCACCTTGCGCACTTCAAGCTGACCGGTGGCCGGCGCCGCGGAGGCGTTGCCGAGCAGCACCGCTTCATTACAGGTCGGGCCTGCGATGGCTGCAACGGCGCCGATCGGTAAGTCTGCTCCGATGACGACGCCGGCCGAGGCGGCGCCGGTGGGATAGGGTTGCAGCAGCGCTAACGTGAAGCTCGCTCCCTGGAGCAGGTTGATGCCGCCGGGCGTCTGCCATTGGACGCCGCGCAGGCCGGTCACCGGGTCTTCGACGAGGCTCCATCCCGGCGTGGTGGCGTTTGCATCGATCTGAGCGGCGTCGATGCAGGCAGGCAACGCCAGCGTCCACGCCTGCACGTTCTGGCTGCTGAAGTATTGATAGACGTTGTACGTCCAGCGCAGCTCATCGGCGCTTTTCTCCAGGAATTCGACGCCGTAAAAATCGTTTGTCGTCGGATATAGTTCGGCATAGAGCGGCGCTTGGGTGACGGAGAAGGGCTTGCAAGCGACGGCGCCGCCCGGATCGGTGTTGAGCCAACCCGGCTGGAGCGTCTCACACAGCAGGAAGTCGCCCGCCTGGTTTGGGGCCAGCGTGGCGCGTCCGTTGGGATCGGTCACCTGGCAAAAGCCGACCGTCTCCCCCTCGCTGTTGCGGACGCACAGTTCCCAGCCGTAGAGGCCAGGCTCGCCGGGGTCGCGTTGTCCGTTGCCGTTGAGATCGTGGTACTTGAGGGCGTGCACCGTCGCCGTGTCGGGCGCAAGCACATCGACGCGCGCGGCGTCGACGTCGATGTATTCATTGCCGTCATACGTTGCGACCACTGTAGCCACGTTGTCGAAGTCCTGTTGCACACCGTAGGCTGTGCACAGGTAGGTCTCCACTGCGCCGCTCTTCAGGCCGGTAAGCGTGCGCTCGCAGTCCGGCGTCAAGGGATCGAGCACTAACGCTGCGTCGAAACCAATGTTGCCCGTGTTGGTGACGGTGATAGTGAAGTCGGCGATATCGTCGATCAGCACCGTCTGGTAGTCTGGCGATTTTTCGATGGCGATCGACGGCTCCGGTGTGACGAACTCGGCGAAGATGCAGGCGTCGTTGCGCATCAGCTCGCCGGTGATGAAATAGTCCACGATGTCCGGCGAATATTGGCAAGTGTCCATCGTGCCCGGAACGAAGCCGACGATATTCAGCGTGTAGGTCATGCCGTCGATGACGATGGTTTGGGGCGGCGTGTTGTTGAAAAAGTCAACGCGATCGTCGCACAGATCTTCATTGGTGGAGCCATAAGGGCAAAAGCCATCGTTGAGCGTTTCATCGAGGCGCATCGTGTAGGAAAATTGTGCGCTGAAAGGCGGATTGGTGCTTTCGATGGTGATCGTGAGATCGACGAGCTGCATCGGCGTCAACGGCGTGACGATGTTGGCGTTGTAATGGGTGAACTGCCCTAACAAGAACGGAACGCCCGGAGTGAAGGGCGCGCTGTTGGCGCCGTCAAAGCCGAAACCACTGCGGAAGACCAGCTCCCCGCAGTCGGGAGCGCCGAGCGGCTGCCCATAGCGCACCACATTTTCGTTCGTTGGATCTTCCGGTGAATTGTTGATGTGTTGACAGGTGACAGGAGTCTCTCCCAGATCATTGCGTGGGTTGCTCCACACCCCGTCCACATTCCCATCGGGGTCGCTCTGCGCCCATACAGTGGCGGGCTGGGTGATGAAAAGCCAACCGATCGCCAGGACAGCTGCGACGAGCGCCATTCCAACACCTTGGCCGCGACGATTTTTCCAAGAATTTATGTTCATAATTCTTCCTCCCTGGAGGAACGATTCAAAATGGCCTGATCTCTGCGAAAAAATCTTTTATGCTGCGCCACTGCCATCTTATGACTTCTCTTCTGAATCCATCATCGGGCAATTGTTTCAAGCCCTGTTCGAGCGGATGACGGCTTTTCCGGCCGTTTCCGTCGCCATTGTGCTAGAATGAATCAAACTTTCGATCCGCATCAGGGAGGAACAAGGCACCCATGGCGCATGTCGTAGTCACCGGCGCGGCCGGGTTTGTAGGCTCTCATCTTTGTGAACGCTTGCTGGCCGAAGGAGACACCGTGGTCGGCGTCGATGCGTTTATCCCTTATTACCCACGAGTTATCAAAGAGCGCAATCTGATGAATCTGCGCCAAACACCCGGCTTCACTTTTTATGAGACCGATCTGCGCAGCGCGCAGCTCGAGCCGCTTTTGGAAGGGGCAGACATCGTTTTCCACACAGCAGCCATGGCCGGCCTCTTGAAGAGCTGGCAGCAGTTCGAGGAATATATGACCTGCAACGTGCTGGCGACGCAGCGCCTGTTGGAGGCGGCGGTGAACGTCGGCGTGCGCCATTTTCTCCACTGCTCCACCTCCTCGGTGTACGGTCGTTTCGCCACCGGCGACGAAAATGCGCCGCTGGCGCCCGTCTCGCCCTACGGCGTCACCAAGCTGGCGGCGGAGTATCTCTGTCGCGCCTACGGCGAGAAAGATGGCCTGCGCTTCACGATCCTGCGCCTCTTTTCCGTCTACGGACCGCGTCAACGGCCGGACATGGGATACCACATCTTTATTCGCAAGCTGCTGGCCGGCGAAACTATCGTCGTCGACGGCGACGGAACCGACAGCCGCAGCAACACCTACATCGCCGACTGCATCGATGGCTTGCTTTTGGCCGCGCGCCAGCCGGAAAAGAGCGCCGGGGAGACCTTCAACATCGGCGGCGGCGAGGAGGTGAACGTATTGCAGGTGTTGGCCATGTTGGAGGAGCTGTCCGGACGCAAAGCGCGCATCGAACACGGGCCGCCGCGACCGGGCGATCAACGTCGCACCGCAGCCGACATCACGAAGGCGCGCACATTGCTCGGCTACAACCCCCAAACGCGCATCGTCGACGGGCTGGCGGCGCAGCTGGCCTGGCAGCGCGAACAACTATCGATGCTATAAAATAAAGGAGCAACCTTCTCAGCGCTTTGCCATTCATCAGAGGAAAACACGGATGACGCCACAGGATAAGCGCATGACCTTATGGAGCCTTCTCGGCGACCTGCCTCCGCGCGACCGCCCGATCTCTGCTCGCCTTGTCTGGCGTCGCGATGGCGGCGCCTATTGGCTGGAGCGCCTGACGCTCGATCTGAACGGCCAGGAGACGGTCCCCGCCTACTTCGCCCGCCCGAAAGGCGACGGGCCCTTCCCTGCCGTGCTCTACAATCATGCGCACGGCGGTGAATATGAGATCGGCAAAGAAGAGTTGGTGGCGGGCCGCGCTGCCTTGCAAAAACCGCCCTACGTCGAGGCGTTGACGGAGCAGGGCTACGCCGTTTTGTGCATCGACCACTGGCTCTTTGGCGAGCGCCGCGGCCGCAGCGAAAGCGAGCTTTTTAAGCTCATGCTCTGGCGCGGGCAGGTGCTGTGGGGCATGATGGTTTACGACAGCATCCGCGCCCTCGACTATCTCTGCGCGCGGTCCGAGGTGAACGCCGACCGCATCGCCACGCTCGGCCTTTCCATGGGCAGCACGATGGCTTGGTGGGCGGCGGCGCTCGACGAGCGCATCAAAGTCTGCGTCGATCTCTGTTGCCTGACCGACTTCGACGCGTTGATTGAAAGCCGCGGCCTGGACGGTCATGGCATCTATTACTATGTACCCTCCTTGCTCAAACACTTTACGACCGCACAGATCAATGCGTTGATCGCCCCGCGTCCACATCTGGCGCTGGCGGGCGACCTCGATCCTCTTACCCCGCGCGCTGGCCTCGATCGCATTGACGCCGAGTTGCGGCGCGTTTACGCCGAAGCTGGCGCACCCGAAGCCTGGTCGATGGTGCGCTATCCCATCGGACATTACGAGACGGCGGAGATGCGCGCCGAGGTGCTCGCGTTTTTGAGTCGATGGCTGTAACCGCGACGCTATCGGAATCCGCTCTGAACATTAAACGGTAATGATGGATCAGCGTCTGGGAAAGGTTGTTGTCGCAATATTTCTGAAGGCGATGGCTCTATCGCTCCGTTTCGCCACAAAACCAATTTCACAATAGAGTAAAGGAGTGCGTATGCGCCTCGGTTTGATGGCGGGCTATTCCGGCTCGACGATTACACTGCCGATGGAGATGATCAAAGAGGCCGACCGTCTTGGCTATTATGCGGTTTGGACGGCCGAGGCCTACGGCTCAGACGCCGTAACGCCGCTGGCGTGGATCGGCGCGCAGACGCAGCGCATCAAACTGGGCACCGCCATCATGCAAATGCCGGCGCGCACGCCCGCCATGACCGCCATGACCGCCATGACGCTTGACCAACTCTCCGGCGGGCGCATGTTGCTTGGGCTAGGGCTTTCCGGGCCGCAGGTAGTGGAAGGTTGGCACGGCGTCCCCTACGGCAAGCCGCTGGGGCGAACTCGAGAGTATGTCAGCATCCTCCGCGCCATCTTCGCCCGCGAAGCGCCGCTTGTCCACGAGGGCGAGCATTATCAGATCCCCTACCGCGGCCCCGACGCCACCGGCCTCGGCAAGCCGCTCAAAAGCATCCTGCATGGCCGTCGCGACCTGCCGATCTATCTGGCGGCGATTGGGCCCAAGAACGTCGAATTGGCCGCCGAGATCGCCGATGGTTGGCTGCCGATCTTCTTTTCGCCGGCGCACTACGCCGCAACCTACGCAGCCCAGGTCGAAGCAGGCTTTGCCAAAGCCGGCGCCGCCAAGAGCCTGAACAATTTCGACATCGCCCCCTCTGTCCCTGTTGTGCTCGGCGAAGACGTGGATGCATGCCGCGCCAGCGTCAAACCTTTTCTGGCGCTCTACATTGGCGGCATGGGTGCGCGCGGCAAAAACTTTTACCACGATCTCGCCTGCCGCTATGGCTTTGAGAAAGCCGCCGATCGCATCCAGGAGCTTTATCTGAGCGGGCAGAAGGATGCGGCGGCGCAGGCCGTCCCAGACGCATTGGTGGACGCCGTCGCCCTGTGCGGCCCCAAAGCGCGCATCGCCGAAAAGCTGGAGCTGTGGCGAGCAAGCCCGATTACAACGCTCAACATCAGCACGTTCGACCCTGCTGCGGTGCGCGTCATGGCCGAACTGGCATTAGGAGAGGAAGCCGGTCGCCCCGAGCGCGCGTTTTCGCTTCCCCCTGCTGCAGAAAAACCGTCCACTGCGCTGACGCCCGCCGCTATTTTTGAACGCATGGCGCAACGCATCGCAACCAATCCCGAGTTGGCGGCGAAAATCGGCGCCTGCTTTCTCTTTCGTCTGAGCGGTGCACAAGGGGGAAGCTGGGTCGTTGACATGCGGGAGGCGGGAGAGGTGCGACCTGGCGAGGCGGAAACGCCAGATTGCACGCTGTCCCTCAGCGACGATGATTTTGTAGCGCTCGCCGCCGGCGAACTCAACCCAATGGCGGCGTTCTCTAGCGGGAAACTCAAGATTCAAGGCAACCCTATGTTAGCGATGAGGCTGCAAAGTTTGTTCTGAAAAGAAAATCTCCGGTCTCTATCCCTGCATCGATGCGGAGGATAGAGACCGGAGATCGATCATTGCTGATGCGCCCACTTCACAAAGGCCCACATGGCGACGCCGTAGGCCACGAAGTGCATGACGATCAGCACGAACACACTGGCTGCCGTCGGCGTCCCCACCGGCAGAGCGGACGGATTCACCAGTAGTATCAAATTAGGGATCAGGCTCAGAACCAACGCAACGCTGGCTACAATCGTCCACACTCGCACCGGATCGGCGGCCTTCGCATTGATCAGCGCGTAAACTCCTGTGGCGATTGCCAGGCAAAGTGCTGTAAACAGGATCGTCGGCGCAGGCGAGGCCAACGGCTGAAAATCAGCCGGCGGCTGTGCAAGCATCTTGCCGATCCAATAGACAATCAGGTTGGCAATCACCGACCCGACGATGGCGACGCCCCCCGCCTGCATGATGCGCGACATCGACAGTTTCGCAGAGGGTTGACTCGTCATCACGTTGGCCATACGTCCTCCTCCTTACACCCTTTCCAGGAAAGCCTTTCTGTAAAGATAAGAATGTTGAAGCGAAAGGTCAGCCCTGACGCTCAGCCCGGGCTTGCGTCAGAAGTGTGCGCAGCGCAGCCCGCACCTGCTCCATGGGCGACGTCGACTGTTGCGTGCGGCTGAGAATCACGGCGCCCTCAATACTGGCGACGACGGTGGTCGCCAGCGCCTGCGCTTGTTGCAGCGGATAGCCGGCCTGAGTCAGTTTCTGTGCAAATGCATCGATCAGTCCTTTGTAAGCGTCGGCGCAAGTGGTGCGCAGCCGCGTACTGCTGGCCGACGTCTCCAGCGCCACCGCCGCCAACGGTGCGCCGCCGCAATGCTCGCTGACGCTGAAAAATTCGATCAGCCTCTCTACGACTCGATCGACTGCTTCGACGGCGTCTTCAATCTCGCTTAGAATCGTCGAGGCGAAGCGACGCATCCGATCGCCTTGCTCTGCAATCGCCGCCGCCACCAACGCTTCTTTTCCTTCTGGGAAGTAATAATACAGTGAGCCGCGCGGCGCACCGCTTTCACGAACGATCTGATTCAGGCCGGTGCCGTGATAGCCTTGCCGCTCCAACAGACGCGAAGTCGTCTCCACGAGCTGTTGTCGCGTCCTATTGCTCATACTTTAATTATACAGAACGGTCTATATATTTTTTGTAACAAAAATTCCAATGTTTTTCTGGAAACCAACCTTTCAAGCGCAACGTTGCATGGAGGTGTGTTGCAATTCTTTTTTGCGCGTACGCAAAAAGTGGGCTATTGTTGACGAAAAAATTCAGCCTGAACGGTCAAACACAACCTTTTCGGAAGCACGCATGAAACGCCTGATGCACAGGATGCCCTGGTTCACGCCGGCGAGCACACAACAAATCCCCCCTCCTGAATTGAGACATCGTTTTCACCATCTGTACTGGGACATCGCCTGGTTTGGCCTCGTGGCGGGCACCACCCTAGCTTTCCTCAACGTCTATGCCGCACGCATCGGCGCCAATGCTTTTCAGATCGGCATGTTGACGGCCGGGCCGGCGTTGGTGAACTTGATCTTCACCCTGCCCGCCGGACGCTGGCTGCAAGAGCGTCCGATGGGGAAATCTGTCCTTTGGACGGCGGTGGCGACGCGCGGGATGTACCTGATCTATGCGTTGTTGCCGCTGCTTTTACCGCGCTCGGTGCAGGTGGATGTGCTGATCTGGACCACGCTGCTGTTCACCATTCCCGGCGTGGCGTTGGTGATCGGCTTCAACGCGCTCTTTGCAGCGGCTGTGCCTTTAGAGTGGCGCGGCTATGTAGTGGGGCGCCGCAACGCCCTGCTCGCCGTCGTCTACGTAATCACCTCGTTGGCGGCGGGCTACATTTTACAGGTCACGTCGCTGGAGGTGGGCTACACGCTGGTCTTCGGCATCGGTTTCATCGGCGCAGCGATGAGCACCTATCATCTTGCACAGCTGCGCGGTGTAAGCGAGCGACCTGGCGACACCCCTGTGCGCGTTCGCCAGATCATCGGCGACGCGGCGCAGCCTGGGGGCGTGCGCGCCGGCCAGGGCGTGGGTCAACGCGTGAGCGTGGCCCCGCGCATCTTCGCCCGTGGTCGCGACCTGCTGCGCGCGGACGTCATCCAGGGGCACTATGGCTGGGTGCTACTGGCGCTGTTCAGTTTCCATCTGGCCCAATTTATGCCGGTGGCGCTCTTTCCGCTGCGCTGGGTCGAAGAGCTGGGCTTCAGCGATATGGAGATCGCGATCGGCACGGCGGTTTTTCATGGCAGCGTGCTGGTGACTTCGCTGCAATTGGATCGCCTGACGCGCCGTCACGGCAATCACATGCTCGCCGTGGTCGGCGTGGCGCTGCTGAGCACCTATCCGCTCTTCACGGCTTTTATGCCGAACCTCTTCTTTTACGCCGTCACGTCGTTGATCGGCGGTCTGGCGTGGGGGCTGGCGGGCGGAGCGCTGCCAAACTACCTGCTCGAAAAAGTGCCGCCGGACGACCGCCCCGCCTATCTGGCCTGGTACAATCTGGCGCTCAACGCTGCAGTCTTTTTGGGCGCGCTGCTCGGCCCGCTGACAGCCGACTGGCTGAACTTGCAGATGGCGCTCGTGCTGGCGTTTGTCCTCCGCTTTGGCAGCGCTGTTTTCATCTGGGCGGTAGACCGGCGTCCGATGACCTCAAATGTGCGGGCGTAGCGATTCAGTCCTGGACAGGTTTCTGCAACGATCGCAACCTCTGGTACCATTGAACTGGTGTCATTAAGGACTGGCGCCGGGAAAGTCGCAGGATTGAACGCTTTGGCGAAAGAAGTCATCTCGCAACCTGATCGGACCTTATGAACGCCGTCACACCGACCGCCGATCTCTTGATCTTGCTCGCCGTCTTGCTGCCTCCTAGCGCGCTCGATATTTTGGGCGAAGTGGTCGAAGAGCGCACCTATCTGACGCCATACGGCGAGGCGGGGCCGATTGCGCTGCGCAGATGCAGCGAAGCTCACTCGGTGTGGGTGCAGCCCTACACCGGTCTGCCAACGCGCACCGACCCACGCGCCACGCTCTTTGCGGCGCGCCAGCTCGGCGTCCAGCGCATCTTGAACTGGGACATGGGCATTGCCATCAATCCGGTGTTGCAGCGCGGGCAGCCGGTGATCGTCGAGGACTACATCGGCTACACCAGCCATCAGGCGGACACCTTTTTCGCCGATGCGCACACCGGTCTAGACATCAACTACGGCGGCGTGCGCGCACCCTTCTGTCCGGAAATGAACGCAGCTATTCGCCAACTGCTCCCTGGATTGCCGGAGGCGGTGGCGATCGGTGTGGATTTTCTGCGCCGCGAGACACGCGCCGAGGCGCGCATGTTTCGCAGTTGGGGCGCAGACGTGCTTACGTATAACCTGGCCCCAGAAGTTTCGTTGGCGCAAGAGATGCGCATCTGCTATGCAGGGTTGGTCACGATCAGCGGCTACGCAGCCGACCGCGCGCAGCCGAAGCCGATGGGTGAAGTGCGCGCCAGCCTCAACACAACGCTACAGATGCTGCCTGCCTTTGTCGAGATGGTCGGGCGCGAACGAGGCTGTTCGTGTGGGGCGTGAGATTCTTCTGCAACCGTCGAATCCGTCCATTCGCTGAAAATCTGGTGGAAGTGTGAATTCATCGGTAAACTCTACGTAAACCACAGGATAGCAATGACCCATACCATCATTCACGGCTTTGAACTGACTCGGGACGAAACCATCGTCGAACTGAAGACGCGCGCTCGTCTCTATCGACATGTCAAAACTGGCGCGCAGGTGCTCTCGCTTGAAAACGACGACGAGAACAAGGTCTTCGGCGTCAGCTTTCGCACGCCGCCCGCAGATTCGACGGGCGTCGCCCACATTTTGGAGCATTCTGTGCTGGGCGGTTCGCAGAAGTACCCGCTCAAAGAGCCCTTTGTGCAGTTGATCAAAGGCTCCCTGCACACCTTCCTGAACGCCTTCACCTCGCCCGACAAGACCACCTATCCAGTGGCCAGCACCAATCTGAAGGATTTCTACAACCTCATCGAAGTCTATCTGGACGCCGTCTTTCACCCGCTGCTGACGCCCCATCATCTGGACCAGGAGGGCTGGCACTACGAGCTGGAAGACCCTGAAGCGCCGCTGACCTATCGCGGGGTGGTCTTTAATGAGATGAAGGGCGTCTACTCTTCGCCCGAGGCGATCCTGGGCCGCGCCGCCATGCAAGGGCTGTTCCCGGAGAACAGCTACGGCTATGATTACGGCGGCGATCCGCGGGCGATCCCGCAGTTAACCTATGAGCAGTTCGTCGCCTTTCATCGTCGCTACTATCATCCATCCAATGCGCTCTTCTTCTTTTACGGCGACGACGATCCGGTGCAGCGCCTGGAAATTCTCGACGCTGTGTTGCGCGACTTCGAACCGGCGCCGTCGGCGGACATCCCGCCGGTGCATCTGCCGTTTGCGCAGCCGCGCAAAATGACCGTCCCCTTTGGCGTCGACGGCGAAAGTGATCTGTCGCATAAGAGCATGATCAATGTGAGCTGGGCGCTGCCGGAGGTCGCCGACCCTTCGCTGCGCATGGCGCTGAGCGTGCTCTCTTACGCCGTCATCGGCGCGCCAGCCTCTCCGCTGCGCAAGGCGCTGGTCGACTCCGGCTTGGGCGAGGATGTAATGGGCGGCGTCAGCGGCTCCATCCGCCAGCCCATCTTCAGCGTCGTGATGAAGGGCATCGCCGGCGCCGACGCCGAAAAAGTCGAGCGACTGATTCTAGAGACGCTGGAGAAGCTCTCCAGAGAGGGCATTGACCCGGAGATGGTCGAGGCGGCCATCAACTCCATCGAGTTTAGCCTGCGCGAGAACAACACAGGCTCCTACCCGCGCGGCCTCAGCCTCTTTATGCGCGCATTGCAAAACTGGAACTACGGGCGCGACCCGTTGGAGATGCTGCGCTATGAGACGCCGCTGGCCGTCGTCAAACGCCGCATCGCCGCCGATCCGGATTTTCTGGGGCGGCTGATCCGCATCTACCTGCTCGACAACCCACACCGTCTCACCGTGCTCGCCGAGCCGGACCCGACCTACAATCAACGGCTCGCCGAAGAGGAGCGGCAGAAGTTAGAGGCAGCTAAAGCTGCCATGACGCCGGAAGAACTACAGCATATTATTGAAAACACACGCGCACTGAAGGAGCGCCAACAACGCCCCGACGCATCCGAGGACCTGGCGAAATTGCCGACACTGAAACTCAGCGACCTCGAGCGCACCAATAAGCCGATCCCGATCGCAGTCAGCGAGCTGGCGGAGGGGGGTGCATTGCTCTACCATGACCTTTTTACAAACGGCATTTTCTACCTCAACCTGGGCTTCGACCTTAGCCGCGTCTCTCAAGAGCTGCTGCCCTATGCGCCTTTCCTGGGGCGGGCGCTGCTGGAAATGGGCACCGAGCACGAGGATTACGTCAAATTTTCTCAGCGCATCGATCGAAAAACAGGCGGCGTCTGGTGGTCCAACTACGTTTCAGAAATTCGCGGTCAGGAAAAGCCGGCGGCGCGCTTTTTTGTCTCCGCCAAGGCGACCGTTGCGCAGGTCCCCGACCTGCTCGATATTTTGCGCGAGATGCTGCTCACCGTGCGGCTGGATGACCGCGAGCGCTTTCGCCAGATTGCACTGAAGACCAAGGCGCGCTGGGAAGCCAGCCTCATCCCTTCCGGCCATGCCTATGTGCACCGCCGCCTGCAGGCCGGGCTGACCACCGCCGGCTGGGCCGATGAACGGTTGGACGGCATTGAGGGGCTTTTCTTCGTGCGCAAACTGGTGGAACAGGTGGAGCAGGACTGGCCCTCGGTGCTGGAAAAATTGGAGGCGGTGCGCCGCGCCTTGCTTGGGCGTCAAAACCTCGTCGTCAACGTCACGCTCGACGCCGACAACTGGACGACCGTGCAGCCGCAATTGCTCGCCTTTGTTCAAGAACTGCCGGAGGCGACGCAAACCGGGGCGGAGTGGCGACCGCCTCTCTCAAACGACGATGAAGGGCTGGCAATCCCGGCGCAGGTGAACTACGTCGGCAAGGGAGGCAGCCTCTATGCGCTCGGCTACACCTATCACGGCTCGATCCACGTTATCAACAATTTCATCCGCACGGAATGGCTGTGGAACAAAGTGCGCGCTGAAGGCGGCGCGTATGGCGCTTTCGTCAGCTTCGGCAAGCAGTCGGGCGTCTACAGCTTCCTTTCCTATCGCGATCCCAACCTGGAAAGGACGCTCGCCATCTATGACCAGACGGCTGAGATGCTACGCACGGTTGAACTGAACGAAGATGAACTCACCAAGAACATCATCGGCGCCATCGGCGACGTCGACGCCTATCAGCTTCCCGACGCCAGAGGCTTCACCTCGATGGCGCGCTGGTTGATCGGTGAAACCGACGAAATGCGTCAGCAGATGCGCGAGGAAATTCTGGCGACGACCGTGGCGGATTTCCGCAGGCTGGGCGAGATACTGACGGAACTGAACCATCAAGCACGGGTTGTCGTGATGGGATCGCCGGAGGTCCTGAATAATTTCAACAGCGATGGCCGTCGTCTAAAAACGACAAAAGTGATGTAGAGCCTTTAAACCGTTTACCGGCTGTGCGCTATGGCATCCCTCTCGACCGCCTTTACCCTCAAGTTGATGCGCGCAGGGGCCAGCGCAGCCAACCTGACCTGGCCGCTGAACGGCCGCATCTTCCGCGAACGGCTCGAAATCGACCCCAACTGCTCGCTCTGGGCGAGCAAAACGCCGGGGTATCGCCCACGCCCTGCGCTGAAAGGCGTCATCCACGCCGATCTCGCCATCATCGGCGGCGGCTTCACCGGCGTCAGCACCGCTTATTATGTTAGCAAACGTTTTCCGAACCGGCGCGTTGTGTTGCTGGAGGCGGCTGCACTGGCGAACGGCGCCAGTGGTCGCAACGGCGGCATGATGTTGAATTGGGTGAACGGCTTCGAAGACGCGCCGCCGGAGCTGGCGGCGCGCATCTACCGGACGACAAGCGCAGGCATCGAAGCCTTGTGCAGGCTGATCGAAGAGCATCATCTGTCGGTGGATTATCGCTGCGATGGCACGGTCGCCATCTACACCTCTCCTGCGCGCGCCGAGGCCGCGCACGCCGAAGTCGAAGCCCAGAACGCCCTCGGCATCCCCACGCGTTTCCTGAATTCGTCTGAACTGCGCGCCTATCTCCGAATCGAGCACGGCTGTGGCGCCGTGCTTGACCCGGGCACGGGACAAATTAACGGTGCGCAACTGGTGCGCGCGCTGGCTCCGGTGCTAGAGGCGCAGGGCGTACAAATCTACGAGGGGACGCCGGTCATCCGAATCGAAGAGGGCCGGCGCATCACACTGACGACGCTAGAGGGTTCGGTGCACGCCGACGCCATCGTGCTGGCGACGAACGGGTACACGGGCGCGCTCGGCTATTTTCGCGATGCGCTTTTCCCGCTGCATTCGCATGTGTTCGCCACGGCGGCGCTTCCTGTCGATGTACGCGAGCAGTTGGGATGGCGCGGACTGGCAGGCTTCTCCGACGACCTAGATCGCATCTCCTACGCCTCTATGACGTGCGATGGCCATCTGGTCTTCGGCGGCGGTGGGAACCACGCGTACAGCTACCTGTTCAACAACCGCACCGTCTTCCCCGGCGGTGCAGCCGCTGCGCGTCGCGCCCACGCTGCGATGGAGCGCACGCTGCAACGCTACTTTCCATCCACCCAAACGCTTCCAATTATGCATCGGTGGGTTGGAACGCTGGGCGTCACCTTCGATCGTCGCCCGCTGATCGGCGTGCGCGGAGAACATCGCAACGTCTACTATGCGCTCGGCTACTCCGGCCATGGCGTCACGCTGGCCAACCTGGCGGGCGAGATTCTATGCGATCTGTACAGCGGAGATGACAGCCGCTGGCGAGAGCTCCCCTTTGTGCAGAGCAGCTATCCCCGCATCCCGCCGGAGCCGTTTCGGTGGATCGGCTATCACATTTTCACGCGTTTGACAGGGAAATCTCCGCGCGTCTGATTCGACGTCTCATGGGAGGCGTCATATCGACCATCGGCATTTGCCGAAAGCCTTCCGTCGACCTTTGCCGGATTCACCGACCCAGAGATCGACGTTGCGCAGCGCTGACCTTCGCCTCCCCTATCCGATCCTGCAATCCGCCTCGCCTTTCCTAGATTAAGAGGCGCACGGAGGACAAAGCCGTGCGCCTCTCCTTACTGAGGAATGAATTTTTAGAAAACGGCTGCTCTACCCGATATCGTCAAAAAACTCCATCTCTTCTGTGCTCCACTTTTCCGGCGAACGCCACAGACCCGACAGCAAGAGCTCGCGAATGAACATCATCTCTTTCGGCAAGCGGTCATACAGTTTGAAGAACAGATCGTCGTGAGAAGCGATCTCCTTCACCCACTCATCGCGATCGATGGACATGATGGCGTCAAAATCCTGCCGAGTGAAGTGTTCAAGCCCGCGCCAGTCGATGTGTTCGTAGCGCGGCACCCAGCCGAGCGGACACTCGACGCCCAGGCTTTTGCCGCGCACGCGCTCGACGATCCATTTCAGGACGCGCATGTTCTCGCCGAAGCCCGGCCACAGGAAGTTGCCCTCTGCATCGCGGCGGAACCAGTTGACATTGAAGATGCGCGGCGGGTTCGGAATATGGCGACCGAAATCAAGCCAGTGGTTGATGTAGGCGCCCATGTGATAGCCGGCGAACGGCAGCATGGCGAAAGGATCGCGGCGCACTTCACCGACCTTGCCGAACGCCGCTGCGGTCATCTCCGAGCCCATGGTGGCGGCGCTGTAGACGCCGAACGCCCAGTTGAAGGATTGATAGATCAGGGGCACGACGCTGCTGCGACGGCCGCCGAAAATGAAGGCCGAGATCGGCACGCCCTGTGGGTCGTCGTAGGCGGGATCGACCGAAGGACACTGGCTGATCGGCGCCGTGAAACGCGCATTGGGATGCGCCGCTTTGCGTCCGCAGTCCGGCGTCCAATCCTGCCCCTGCCAGTCGATGAGGTGTGCAGGCGGCTCCTTCGTCATCCCCTCCCACCAGACGTCGCCGTCATCGGTCAGAGCGACGTTCGTGAAGATGGTGTTGGCGCGGATCGTCTCCATGGCGTTGGGGTTGCTCTCGTAATTGGTGCCCGGCGCCACGCCAAAGAAGCCCGCCTCTGGATTGATGGCGTAAATCTTGCCGTCGTGGTTGGGCTTGATCCAGGCGATGTCGTCGCCCACCGTCGTCACTTCCCAGCCCTCCTCGCGGAACGGCTTGGGAGGAATGAGCATGGCGAAGTTGGTCTTGCCGCACGCGCTGGGAAACGCGGCGGCGACGTAGGTCTTCTCGCCTTCAGGGCTCTTCACGCCCAGGATCAACATGTGCTCGGCCAGCCATCCCTGCTCGCGCGCCAGCACTGAAGCAATGCGCAAGGCGAAGCACTTTTTGCCAAGCAGTGCGTTGCCGCCATAGCCGGAGCCGTAGCTCCAGATCGTGCGCTCCTCTGGGAAATGCACAATATACTTCTGCTGTGGATCGGGGTTGCACGGCCACGGCACGTCTGGCTGGCCCGGCTCCAGCGGCATACCGACGGAGTGGAGACAATAGACGAATTCCCCATCGCCGAGCGCATCCAGCACGGCTTTGCCCATGCGCGTCATAATGCGCATATTCACCACCACGTAGGGCGAGTCGGTCAGTTGCACGCCGATATGCGAGATGGGGGAGCCGATCGGCCCCATGCTGAATGGAATCACGTACATCGTGCGGCCGCGCATCGAGCCATCAAATTTTGGACGCAACTCTTCCTTCATCTTGCGAGGATGCATCCAGTTGTTGGTGGGGCCGGCTTCCTTGCGGCTCAACGAGCAGATAAACGTGCGGTCCTCAACGCGCGCCACATCGCTCGGATGGGAGCGAGCCAGAAAACTGTTGGGGCGCTTCTCCGGGTTAAGGCGGATGAAGGTGCCTTTCTGCACCATCCACTCACAAAGCGCATCATACTCCTCCTGCGAGCCATCGCACCAGTGAATGTTGTCGGGCTTGCACAGCTCGACCATCTCCTCAACCCACTTGCGCAACGCCTGATTTTTCACATACTCCGGAATGGTAAAGTTCATGTGTCTGCTCCCCTGTTAGTTGTATGCTGAAGATGATCTTCCACCACTGGGCCATCCTCTGTTTGATCGACATTTTTACTATATCGAGTCAAGGCTAGGTGTACAAGTGACACTTATCCCCTCAGGAACAGGGACATGCGCCCCGCCATCCATGAGGGAAAAGAAGGGTTGCCGGAAAGCTCGCTTCCCGCTCCAACGTTCGGAATTCGACCTACGTGCAAAGGTGTGTTTCCGATGCTACAGTATCTCCAAACTATCGATTGTAGGAATTATGATACGCACTTCAGGTTCGCCCATGTCGACGCAGCGCAAGGCCACATTGATTTACAACCCATACGCCGGATTCGACGACTGGCTGCAAAACATCAAAGTCACCGTCGCATTCTGGCGTTCTCACGGCTGGGAAGTGAGCTTGCGAGAGACGAGGCATCCTTTTCACGCCACCGAGCTGGCTATGGAGGCAGTGCGCAACGGACATCGGCTGGTGCTGGCGGCAGGCGGCGACGGCACGATCCATGAAGCAGCCAACGGGCTGCTCGGCTCGCAGACCATTTTGGCGACGTTGCCGGCCGGCACGACGAATTGCTTCGCACGCGATCTCGGTCTCCCTTCACCGAACGGGGCGAATCCCTACTGGCTGATCGAAACGTCTGAGCGACTGATGGCGGGAAGTGTGCACGCCATCGACGTAGGGGAGTGCAGCAATGGGCGCTCATTTATCCTGTGGGCGGCGGTGGGCGTCGACAGTCGCATCGTGGAAAGCGTTGAGCCCCGCTCCCGTCTGCTGAAGCGTTTCGGCGTCGCGGGTTATTTCGCCAAGGCGACGCTGCCGTTTCTTTTGTATCAAGGAGAGAAAGTGCGCGTCAGCGTAGACGACGTCGTGCTCGAAGACGAAGTGTTGGATGTAATCGTCGCCAATTCACGGCTTTACGCCGGCGGACTTTTCAACCTCAGCCCGCGCAGCATGCTCGACGACGGTCTGTTTGATGTGTGGATTTTACGCGGACGCTATTTTCCACAGATGCTGGCGCACAGCCTACGCATTATGACGGGAAGGCACATCGGCCGGTCGGACATTCTGCATCTTACCGCCCGTCGCATCATGATTGAGACGAAACGCCCGCACCCTTTTCACTTAGACGGCGAGTTGCATCGCCCCACGCCGATCGAAATTACACTGGAGCCAGGCTTTCTATATGTGCTGGCGCCGCAGGATGCGCCTAAAGATCTGTTCATGCGGTCTGGCTCACCGCTGCAACAGGTGATTGAGGCTGGACGCGCCGAGTGCGGCTTTTAATGAAGGCGCCGGTTCCTCGAAGATAGCGAATCTTGTCATTGATCTCGCTCAACGCGCAGACCGGCTGCGCCGTTTTCGCCACTGATCAAAGGTGACGGCGAGCAGAATCACTGCGCCGATCGCCGCGGGTTGCCAGTACGTAGGAAATCCAAGTAGGTTGAGCCCGGTGCGGATGGTCTGCATTAGCGCAGCGCCGATCAATACGCCGAGAATCGTCCCCTCGCCGCCGAAGAGGCTGACGCCGCCGATGACGGCAGCTGCGATGATGTCCAACTCGTACCCTTCGGCGGCGGTTGGCGCCGCCACACCCAACCGTGCGGTCATCAGGATGCCGCCGATGGCGGCCAACACCCCGCAACTGGCATAGACGAAGAGCTTGACCGACTGCGTCTTAATGCCGGAAACGCGCGCCGCCTCCTCGTTGCCACCCACGGCGTAAATGTGACGCCCTGTCACCGTCCTGCTCAGAAAAAGCGAAACCAACGCTGCCAGCACAAGCATGACAATGACCGGCAAAGGCACCGGCCAGGAGCCAATCATAATATCTAGCTGCCCGATCTGGTTGAACTCTGGCGGCAGCTGGCGTACAGGCCAGCCGCCGGTGACGCCATAGGTGACGCCGCGCGCAATGCTGAGCATGCCGAGCGTGGCGATAAACGGAGGCAAACGCAGACGCGTCACCAACAGACCGTTGATCAGGCCGATCAGGCCTCCGGTTGCAATGCCGCCCAAGACCGCCAACGGCACCGGAACGTTATTCACCGCCAACATGGCTGCAGCCAGCCCGGAGAGCGCCATATTCGAGCCGACGGAAAGATCGATGCCTGCAGTCAGGATCACCATGCACTGCCCGAACGCTGCGATGGCAATCCACGAGAAGGCGCGCAACATGTTGAACACATTGCGCGTGGTCAAGAAGGTGTCGGTGGCCAGCGAAAGAAAGATCACCCACAGGAGAAAGATCACCAAAATCCCAAGTTCCTGGACGTTGATGCTTCTGCGCCACGCCGGACGCTCTCGGGTGATCTGAGCAGAAGGGGCGCTTTTCCCAGCGCCTGCTGCGCGTTCTTGCATGGAGATTCTCGTCTACAAGGCTTGGAGTTTGGTGATTTGTCAAAAATAGACGTAGGCATTCTGGCGGCTCTGGGCGCCCAGAGCCGCCAGAATGCCTACGTCTATTTTTGACAAATCACCAAACTCCAAGCCTTGTAGACGAGAAT
>CALFWA010000118.1 GCA_937928035.1 uncultured Caldilinea sp.
AGAACGACCGGCGATCGCAGGAGTGTATCTGAATCGGCTTGCGCTCGGCATGAAGCTCGACGCCGATCCGACGGTGCAGTATGCGCTTGGCTATCAGCCCGCCACCGGCCAGTGGTGGAAGACGCCGATCTTTCTAGAAGAATACAGCCGCGTGGATAGTCCCTACAACACCTATCTGTACACCGGCCTGCCGCCTGGGCCGATCGCCGCCCCAGGGCTGAGCAGCATCCGCGCGGTGCTCTATCCGGAGCAGCACGACTACCTCTATTTCGTTGCCTTGCCCGACGGCGGCGGGCGCCACGTTTTCGCCAAGACCTATGAGGAGCATCTGGAAAACGTCCGCCGCTATTTAGGTAGATGAGCGCAAATAAAAAACGCCTCCTCGGAGAAGAACCTCTCTCTCCAAGGAGGCGGCAGGTGTAGAAACTGCGCCGGAGCGACGATTTTCTGCCCCTTTGCACCTTCACCTTCGGGGTCTCTGCGTCAAAAACTATTGCGCCATGCCGATAATTTCTCGCAGCGCCTTTGAAAACGTCTCTAAAGGCAAGGCGCCCGGGATAATACGACCCTCATCGTTAAAGAGCACGATAAAGGTCGGCGTGCCTTGCACAAAAGGAGCGCCGTCGTTGAAATCGCCGGTGACGCGCTCGGCGATGGAAGTGTCATTCGTGCAAGCTGCAAATGCATCGAGGTCAAGGCCGAGCTGTCCTGCCAAGTCAGCGAAGATAGGCGACGGATCGCTGATCGACCAGCTTGACATATTGGCGAAGAGCAGCTCGTGCATCTCCCAGAATTTCCCCTGTTCGCCGGCGCATTCGGCGGCGACGCCGGCCGCAGGCGCCTGCGGATGGATGTTCAAGGGGAAGTGTTTGAAGATCCACAAAACCTGACCTGTATCGACGAATTCCTCGTCGAGCGCAGGCTGCGTCTCCGTGGCATGGCGTCTGCAGAAGGGGCACTGGAAGTCCGAAAATTCGATGACGACCACCTTCGCATCCAAGCTGCCGCGATACCAGTCGCCCGCCATGTTGACGCCCGGGCGATCGGGGTCTGGCTGCCAACCTTCCCGCGTGGCCCAGAAGGGGATCTGCGCCTCTTGCTCTCCGCCGGAAGCGCGTTCTGCGCCGAGCGGCGCTTCGCCGGCAGCCAATGCTTCGACGTAGGCGGCGAAGCGCTCGTAGGGTTGGGCGCCCACCAGCAGATACGCCTCCCCGTCGGCGCCTACAAAGCTGAAGCTGGGCGTGCCCGACACACCCGCGCGTTGCCCTTCGACGATGGCGGCGTTAATGAAGGCGCGCTTGGCGTCCTGTTCGGTTTCCATGCACTGTCGATACAACTCGATCTCTGCGCCGGATTCTCCGGCGAGACGTTCAAACACAGGAAGCGGATCGGACAAATTCGCCCACTCTTTTTGCGTTTGGAACAGTCGGCTGTGCATCTCCCAGTAGAGCGCCGCGCCCTGGTCGGCGACGCACAGGCTGGCGATATGCGCCGCAAATGCGTTGGGGTGCAATTGTTCGATGGGGAAGTCTCGGAAGACCACGCGCAACTGACCGGTGCGCACCAGTGCATCATTCAGCGCAGGCTCCGTTTGTACAAAATGACGGGCGCAGAAAGGACACTCGTAGTCACTGTATTCGTACATGGTGACAGGCGCATTCGGGTCGCCTCGGAAGGGATGCCCTTCTGGGGTGAAGCCCACCGGCATGCCTTGATAGGTTTCTGTGGTGGAGAGCGGCGCATCGATGGATTCTTCTGCGGCCATTGTCGCCGTCTCTGCTTGCGCATTCGGATCGGCTGCAGGGGTGATAGGGGCGCACCCTGCGACGAAAAACGCCATCAGCACAAGCGGCAACAGAACCGACGAGAACGAAGGCCTGTGATAAGTCGAAAATATTGTCGTGATTTGTCTCATAAAATCATCTCACACCTTTCGGTTGCTCCTTGCACAGTTCGATGAAATTCACTATAGCATAGTCGAACGTCACAATGAAGTTAAAAAATTTTCATTCTTCCTAAGTCAATCCTTATAGATTTCATCTCGGGATTATGTTGGGTCGGCGCTCCATGCTCTTGGCAGGTCGAACGAAACGGCGTGCGACCCTGGGGCTACGCAGACGAGAGGTGTATAGGAACACAGAGGAAATGGGAAAGACGCTCAGATCACTCTGGAAGGCGGGGCGTTGCAATTGAATACCGGCCTGACGGAGGCCAAATAAGATGAATCGAGCGCTGATGCTTGAGCGGCTCAACACCTGCGTCTATTCTGTGACGCGCTTGCGCCGATGCGCGGCAAACGATTCTTGCGCCTGAAGGATTTGCCGAATCGTCTCGACGCTGATGTTTTCCACAATCTTGTGTTCGATCAAATAGCGGCGCAGGCGTTGAAGAGACCAGCGAGAGTAGTGGAGCCCAAGCAGACGTGGATTGGTGCTGGCGATGGCGACGATGCGGTTGCGCTGTTCCTCTGTAAAGACCGGCGGACGCCCCGGCGACTTGCCGCTGCGCAGGCCGTCTAAGCCGTAACGATTGAAGCGATGAATCCATTTGCGCACATTGATGGGGTGCAGATGCACTTCTTCGCTGATCTCCGGAACTCGCTTTCCGGCGGCCGAGAGCATGATGATTTTAAGGCGATGCACAGGCAGGTCTTCTTCAGGCGCCTGCAGGTGATTTTCAATGATTTTTCGCTCGTGCTGCTTTAGCTTTCGAGTATAAAGCGCCATATCTGCACCCTCTCAGCGACTGGAAAACATGTGAGAAAGATAGGAGGAAACTCCCTCTTTTCTTCATGTCATTGCTTTTATGCTACTGGAGGCGTAAATTTGGGTGATCGGTTAAATGATGTATTTTCCACCCTGGCGCGCTGGGATGAATGGCAACTTTTACAGTCGCCTAGTGAGAAAGGGTGCAGTTTGTGCAGTTGTCGGAAAGAGGGTGACCGAGGCGCCAACGTCTGATCAGCGCATAGCAGTGCGCAACAACCACGTCCCACGGCGTGTTGATGGAAACGACGGCGTCTGCTCCGGCGAGCAGCCCGGAGATGGTTCGCTCGGTGCGCGAGCTATTGGTCAACATCACCACGGGGGCGCGACTGCCCATTCGAATCCAACTCAGCACGGCCTGGCTTTCGTTGGTGATGCGATCAAAGGCTTCAAAGAGAATCAGATCGCAGTCGGAGAGCTGATCTGGAATCAGTTGGTCGGTGGAGGACACATTCACGTGCATCGTCTGGATGTCAAAACGGGCGAGTAGGCGGAGAATTTTTTCATGAGGTCGTTGGCCCGTATGCAACAAAACCACCTTGGCTGGCGTTAATTCCATTTGGACATAACCTGCCTGCATCTCTGGCATGTAGAAGTAAGCGTCTGTCCTGAACATTTTCGGTAGCCGTGTCATGATGAATTCAGCGGGCAGGCCGAGCGATGATGGCGTCGTTGCACCTGATTGATGAATTTACAGCGAATCGCATCGATTGACCCGATTATAGAAGACTCTTGTCCGGCGATCAATTGTTTTACTCTTACATTCTGCTGACAATAGAGGGGTGAAACGCAGGCATTGCGGAGACGCCCGACGGATTCAATTGAGAGGAATCAAGCAGGGAGAGAATGCAAGCAAGGAAAATAATAATGGCTCGGTCAGAATCCTTACAGCTGAAAATTGCGCCCATTGTCGGGAACGACTTTGTGGCTGTAATTGGTGACATATGTCAACAGTTTTTCATGAAGTTTTTTCCAGCCGGGGCTGCGCAATATTTCTTGCAGCTTTTCTTTGCTCTCCACCGCACCCAGTGTCAACATTTGCGGGCCTTCTCCGTACATGGTATACAGAACTTCGCTCGGTTCGATGCCGAGCTGCATCAGGCGAGGGGCGAATTCGCGCACAACAAATTCAGAGAAGTCTTGTTCTCGCCCCATTTTGATATCCCATTGCATGAGTAAGCGGACCATAGGCGTCTGACTTTTGTGATTCGACACAAGTTCCTACGTGGATTTCTTCTTACACGGATTTCAATGTGAATTTGACCGACCTGATCGAGCAGATTGTTATCTGGCACGATACCAGAACGAGGAAGGAAACGCAACTTTTAGCAAAACGCAAGGAGCCGTTGCGCGTCCGCCTGCTTTTGCTCTTCATGCTTCTGTGTCTGGCGGGCGCGTTGAGTCCAGGTTGGATAGCCTCAGCCGCCCCGGTTAGCCAGGAGAATGCATCCGACGCGACGGTGATGTTGCCTGTGATGAGGCCCGAAGGGGCGGCAGCCCCTACACTCCACACCCATGTCGCGACGATGCTCTTTGAGTACGACGAACAAAACAGGCCTTGGCTTCGCTTCGAGGCCCGCTATGATTTACGCAACGAGACGCGCAGCGCTTTAGGGTTCTCGATTCGGCTTGAGCCGGGCGCGCTCCAAGACCTGAGCTTGACCCAAGACGGCGCAGCGGTGGCGCTGGCCTTTGCAGAAGACGGTTTATTGGCTGCACAGATGACGATCCCTCCCAACCAGAACAGCGTCCTCAGGCTGACGACCCGGCGGTCGCTCGATGGTCTGTCTCTGGTTCACGTTGAGTATCCGACAGAAGCGCTCAGACGCTGGCGGGGACAGCGGAGCATCCGCATCGAGCTGATTCCGGGCAATGCCCTGGCGCGAGATGCATGGTTGCGCGTCGAGCCTGACTCCTGGAGTTATTCGCCTTTCGCCGACGACGGCCGCCTGGAGTGGCTCTTTGAAGGAGAGATTCCATCGCGCATCCTCTTTCAGTCGATGGCGCCGGACGCCTGGCGCACGCTTCAACAGTTGCTCGGCGTCGTCGGCGCGCCATCGGCCAACGCAGCGCTGGCGGAGCACTATCGCAAGCTGGCGATCGCTGCGCTCCAACTCGGGGAGAACGCCATATATGAACGGTTTCTGGCGCAGGCGACGGCGGCGTATCTCGAGGGGATCCGTCGAATAGAAGCGGCAGGCGCCCCCGCCCATCAATCCGCCGCCCTGCACGCCGGCCTCGCCAACCTCTACAGAGAGCGCCTTGCCCGCGGAGAAGATCTGACCTACGCACAATTGATGGTGGACGAAGTGGAACTGGCGCTGCGCGGACTGATGGTCGATGATCCACGCCGCGCCGAGCTCGAGCAGTGGCGCATCGATGGGCTGCGGCTGCTTCTCACCGATCTGCGTCGTCGCGGCGACATCCCGGCGGCGCTCGCCCTCATCGAGCAGCTGCGCTCCCTCGCCGCAGACGGCGTCGGAGGCGATTTCCTCGAACAGGAACGTCAGGCCCTTCTGGTGCAGCAGGCTGTGGAGATGATCGAGCGGAGGGATCGCACGGCGGCGTTGGCGCTTGCCGGCGATCTGATCGACGCGCCGACTCTCCATCCCCCTGCCGAATATCGAAACCTGTTTACCCGCTGGAACGTTTCAACAGTAATATCCGATCGCGGCGTGGAGGTGCGCGCCGATGTGCGCGCCAGCAAGGGCCGCGAGCAAGAAGCGCAAGAGGCGCTTGAAGAGATCGTGCGCACTTGGCGAGCTTCGCCCGAGCTTCGGGCCATGACGCCGGCGCTGCGGACGCTTGCCGAAACGGAGGAGCAGCAAGGTTTTGAGTTGACTTTGAATATTCCGATGCAGGAAAATGGCACCGGCCTTGCGCGTGCATTGCCGTCGACGCCAGACTGGACGCTGTTGCGCAATTTTCTGAATCAGCTGGGGCCTCAGGTTCGGACGCACACAAATGGCGTCTGGCAGCGCATCGAAGTGACGCAGCCTCTTGACCTGCGTTCCGTTGGAGAGGAGTGGCGACGGATCGCCGACGAGCTGGAACGTCGGGCGGAGGCGTTTGAACAGGACGCCCTGCAGACAGCAATGACCATGCAGGCAGCGTTGGAGGCGCAGCTGCGAGCGGCCAATTATCGAGACGCCGCTTACGGCTGGCGCGAGCTGGCGCAGAACAGCAGCGTGATGATCTCGTTGACGCCTTCCGAGGCAGCCAGCCACGCAGCACGCACGTGGATGGTTGCCGTAGATAGCCCGCCCCAGATGCTGACGGTGCAGGTGGAGGCCGTCAGCGGGGTGCGCGTGCTGCTCATCTTGCTCGTAGCGTTCGGTGGATTGTTCGCCGCTTCTGCCTTGTTGTGGCGACTGTTGATCTAAAACTTTTCATGGCTCAGACGACCTACTCGCAAACGTCCTACACCTCATCGGCTTCTGCGGCGACTGCGGGGTCGGCGCAACAGACGGCGCCCCGCCATCGGTATCGGGACAACGTCTACTTTCAGGACGGCTACTGGCTCACCGCAACCTTGACCGGTTTGTTGTATTTCATTCTAGCCGTGGCATTGGATGCAGCGGGACATGTCGCTTCGATGGCCGTGGTGATCCCGGTGACGGCGGGAGCCTTTGTGCTGGGGCTCTTGATGTCCTTCAGCCGCTTCGATGGCTTCTTCGCCCTCTCTCACAGCATGTTTGTCGGCTTGGCCTGGATTCTCTATTCGATGGCGGGGATGGTCCCGGCCAGAGAAATTGCGCCGTTCCTCGACAACGGCCACATCAGCGAGCTGCAAGCGCGCGTCTACTTTGTGCTTCTGCGCCTGCTCGACTGGGTGGACGCGGCGATCAATCGCTCCGCCAGCGCCGACAACTACGTTTTCATCTTCGAGATCTGTTTTCTGGTTTGGTGGCTGACCTATCTCGGCGTCTGGTCGATCTTTCGCTATGGCTACACGTGGCGCGCAGTCACGCCGGCCGGCGTCGTGCTGCTCATCAACACCTACTATGCCCCGCGCTCCACTCTCGGCTTTCTGGTGGCGTTTCTATTGATCGCGCTGGTGTTGCTGGTGCGCACCAATCTTTCGGAACAACAGCTCCGCTGGCGCGAACAACGCATTTATTTCCAGCCCGACATTGTCTGGGATTTCCTGCGCAATGGACTTCTCTTTGCCGTTGCGGTGGTGATGGCGGCCTGGCTGCTGCCCGGCCTGGGGCGCAATCCGCAGGTGCGCGCACTGTTGGAGCCGGTCAACGCAACCTGGGAATCCACCGCCGAGAATGTGCAACGGCTGTATCAGGGGTTGAATCGCCAGCCGGCGCAGGTTTTTTCCAACTTTGGCGACACCCTCACTCTGGGCGGCGAGCGCAACGTCACCGACACGCCGGTCTTCCAGGCGCAGGCGACGCGCGCACGCTACTGGCGCGCCGTCGTCTTCGACACCTATGAGAACGGTCGCTGGTTGAACACGGCTGAAGAGACGCGGCGCTTCAGCGCAGGCGAAATTGCGCCCATTGCCAGCTGGCGTGCACGCACCGCCATTAGCCAGACGATCACCTTGTTGGCGCCGGTGGGCACGATTCTGTTTGGCATGCCCGAAGTCGCCCAGTCCACGCTGCAGTTCGAGGCGCGGTTCCGCGCTCAGGTCGGCGCGGTCGCCATTGCAGCCGCCCAGGCGCCCCCTGACGCGCCGGCGCTCGAATTCACCATGATTCACGCCACCCGCGAGCTGGACCGCGGCGATCGCTATGTCATGGTCAGCGCCGCCGCCGACGTTACCGTGCGGGACCTGCAAAACGCAGGCCAGAATTACCCACCCGAAATCGTCGAACGCTTTCTGCAGGTGCCCGAAAATTTCTCCCCGGCCGTGACGCAGCTTGCTCAACAGTTGACCGTCGGGTTGATGACGCCCTACGACAAGGCGAAGGCGATTGAAAGCTATTTGCGCACGATCGACTACAACGACGCCATCGCTGCGCCGCCCCCAGGCCGCGATCCGATTGAATACTTTCTGTTCGATATTCGGGAAGGCTATTGCGACTATTACGCCACGGCGATGGCGATGATGCTGCGCGTCGTGGGCGTCCCCGCGCGCACGGCGAGCGGCTACGCCGAAGGAACATTCGACGAAGAGAGCGGCCTCTATTTTGTCACCGAGCGCGACGCACACACCTGGGTGGAGGTCTTTTTCCCTGAATTCGGGTGGATCGAATTCGAGCCGACGGCGGCGGAAAGCCCACTAGAGCGCCCACCGGGAGAGGATCCCGTCGAAATCACCGCCGCCAATCAGGCGTCGACGCCTACGCCGGCGCTGCGCGAGCCTGGCGCGGCGCCCACGCCGCCGATGTTTGATGATCCGGCGCTGCCTCCCCCGTTCACCGGGGAAGAGTTGCTCGATATGCAGTCTTCCGCCGGAGACGCCTCCGGCTCTAGATGGTGGCTGGTGCTGTTGGCGTTGGCGATCGTGACGCCGATCGGCGTCTTCTTGATCTGGCGCGCCCGCAGCGGCGGCCCAACGACGTTCACGGCGGATCTGCCTTTGCAAGTTTACGAACGCCTGGAACGCTGGTCGCAGCGCATCGGGATGCCTATCGGCGCGAGCCAGACGCCCTATGAACACGCAAGGTCGCTCAGCCGCGCCTTGCCGGAGGCGGAGCCGCTCGTGTACAGCGTGACCGAATCATACGTTCGGTATCGCTTTGGCGGCGCCTCGTCGGCGCCGGAAGAGCAAAAGCAAGCGAACGGGGAACCCGCTCTCTGGCGCACCTGGAGACAGCTTGAAGCTCTCTTTTGGCGGGCGTGGGGCCGCGCCTGGAAGCAACGGCTTCTGCGGCGAACTTCTAACCGCTTGCGCTGATTTCTCGAGGCGAAGAAAGTCTCTTAAGGCGAAACAAGGCCAAAGATAACCTCCTGACGCCCGTTACAGGTTCGGCGTCAGGAGGACGATCTGTGTTTCTTCGGGTAATGCGCTTTTCGTCAGCTTGAGCGTTTCAATCGGCTCGATGCTCGCTGCACCGAATTCTTTTAGAAACTTATCCACCTCTTCCAGCGTGCGCAGCAAAGATTCATTCAGTCCAGGGTGGCGATAATGCATGGGGATCACCAAACGCGGCTCCAGCAGACCCACCAGCTCCACGGCCCGCGCCGGGTCCAGCGTTTCGCCGCCGCCGACAGGCACCATCAATACATCGACTTCCCCAATGTTCAGCTCCTCGATCTCCGACTGCGCCGGCACTTCGCCGATGTCGCCCAGATGGCCGACGGTCAAATCGCCGAACTCAAAGAAAAACGCCACGTTGCGCTCCAGCGGATGCTTGTCGCTGCGGCGGTGGTAGGTCGTCAGGCCGGTGATAAAGACGTTCTTGACTTCGTACTCGCCAGGCCCGGTCAACACCTTGGGCTCGCCGAGCACGCGGTCGACGGCGTTGTGTCCGGGGCGGTCATGGCTGACGGTGACGATGTCGGCGCGCATCTTTGGCAAGACCGGGCCGACCGATCTGTCGTAGGGGTCGCAAATCACGGTCACGCCGCCTTCTCTGATGCGAAAACAGGAAAGGCCATACCAGGTGATATCCATGCGAATTGACTCCGATAAGAATTGGTCGATCAATCTTTTCAAGCAGTTCAGCGGATCGGAACATTCGTTCAATTCACTATACATTACTCTTCGAGCACCTTCCAAACATCAGGAGTAGAGCGCTTTTTATTCCAGCGTTAGGCGACGACGAGGCAATTCGCCTGGTCAATGGTATGATGAACCTGAAATAGATCGCAGCCACAGGATGTCGGATATGACAGATATAACAACGAGGATTCATTCGAAAGATATCGACTTAATTATCGCCGTCGCCCGCGGCGCAGGCGATCTGGCGCGCAGAATGTACGCAAACGGGCAGGCGACCGTTCGGCAAAAATCCAGCGCAATCGACCTGGTGACGGCTGCCGACGTCGCCGCCGAAAATTTTGTGCGCGAAGCGTTGGAGCGTCTCTACCCGGGCGTGGCAATGTGGGGAGAGGAAAGCAATCAGCCGCCCGCTCAGGAAGAGTTCTGGCTGCTCGATCCGATCGATGGGACGACTAACTTTGCGCACAACGTCGGTTATTGCTCTGTGAACCTTGCGTTGCAACAGGGGATGCAGACGCTATTGGCCGTCACCTACCACATCGGCGAAGATTGTGTCTTTTACGCGGTGCGCGGCGGCGGTGCGTATCAACGGCTCGCTTCTGGAAGCGAGCGACGGCTGCACACCAGCGCAAGAGACTCGCTGCAGCAGGCGCTGTTGATCACTGGCTTCCCCTACCATCGCGCCGAGTCGATCGACAACAACGGCGCTGAATTCGCCTACTTTATGCCCAGGACGGCCTGTGTGCGCAACTTCGGCTCGGCGGCGCTCGACCTGGCGCAGGTGGCGATGGGCGCCGCCGACGGCTACTGGGAAGCGTGGCTGAATCCATGGGACCTGGCGGCGGGGGCCTTGCTCGTGCGCGAGGCCGGGGGGACGGTGACGACGTATGAAGGGGCGGAATGGACGATCCACGACAACCACATCGTCGCCAGCAACGGCTCGTCCGCACTGCACGCTGCGCTTCTAGAGGGTATTCGCATAGCCAGAGCTTCTTTGGCGGAGACGCGGCTCGCCATCTTTGGAGAGCGAACTGCGGCGGAGTGAAGGCAAGATGAGCGACCAGGTCGTTTTTGACCGTTTGATCCAGCTTTATCCCTCCCTGGCCGAAATGACGCCTGACGCACAGCAGCTGATGCGCGAATCCTTACAGCGAATTGCAGCCCCAGCCAATTATGTCCTCTTCGATCTCGATTCTCCCTGCTCGGCTTTCATATTGCTTTATACAGGGTCGATTCGGGTGGTGAAGCTGGCGCTCTCCGGGCGTGAAATTCTGCTCTATCGGCTGGAACCCGGCGATTCGTGCGTCTTGACGGCGAGTTGCCTGCTGGGGCGCACCAACTATCCGGCGCGCGGCGTGGCGGAGACCGATCTGGCGGCGTATATGCTGCCGCAGCCGGTGTTCCATCGCCTGATGGACGTCTCGGCGCCGTTTCGTGCGCTGGTCTTTCACCACTTCGCCGACCGCATCGCCGACCTGATGCAGCTGGTTGAGGAGGTCGCCTTTGGCCAAGTGGATCAGCGGCTGGCGGCGTATCTGGCCGAACGTGCGCCGCTGCTGCAGGCCACGCATCAGCAGATCGCCGACGAGCTGGGCACGGTGCGCGAGGTGATCAGCCGAAGGCTTAAACAGTTTGAGCAGCTTGGACTCGTGCAACTGGCGCGCGGCCAGGTGCGAATTTACGATCCAAAGCGCTTGCAACAGATGGCCGCCCCTTTGCGTGACTCCGGTCACTGACGATCTGACCGAACTTTGCTATACTTGTTGTTAAATTTGCATAGTCGACCCATTTTAGAGGAAATTTCAGTGTTTCCTCAAGGGTTAAAAAATTTGATCCGGCGGTCCGTAAGATTTGAGATGCAGCGAAGGCATCCGTCGTGGAAAGGAGGTCTGTATGATCAAGGTCAATCAGGCGAACTGGGAACGCATTGCTCGCGTAGTGTTGGGAATCGTGATGTTGGCGCTTGGCTGGGGTGGTTTTGTGCCGGGTGTCTGGGGCGTGGTGTTGCAGTGGCTTGGCTTTGTTCCGCTGCTCACCGGTCTGATCGGCTGGTGCCCGCTCTACGCTCTGTTCCGGT
>CALFWA010000119.1 GCA_937928035.1 uncultured Caldilinea sp.
ACGGTCGCCTATCCTCATCGGCGCGCCGACGTAGGAGACGGTCGGCGCCGGGCCGACCATCAGATAAGGGTAGGTGCGCTGCGCCTCGGGATCGCGCATGTTGGGGACGTAAAGCGTGCGCCGATGCTGGATGACATAGCCGGTCAAGCTTGCTCGCTCTCGCATATCAACGCGATCGAGCGAACGGTACACACCGAGGTCGTAAAACAAGGGGATCTCATAGCTTTCGCTGTCGGCGTCATAGATCGCCACATAAAGCGTGTCCACCGGCAAGACGCGACGGCATGCTTCCAGGATGGCGTGCAGCACCTCGGTCATCGTGCGACCGGAAGTGATCGCCAGCCCGATCTGAAAGAGCGTCGATAGCTCCGTCGCAGGTTGCGCCTCTGCAGGCGGCTCGGGCGGTGAGGACGGATCGGTTTTCAAATTCATCTACTCCGTTGCGCTTGTTGAAATGTCCACCGAAACATAAAACTGTGACCTTGAACAAACCGATCGCAGCAGGACAACGGGTTAAGAAATCTTCAGGCGCTAAAAACATTATAGAGTTATCATGAAGAACGAAACAACCGTCTAACGCCGTAGATTGTCTCTGCAGCTTTGCGCTTCATCCTGTCTATATGGCAGAGTATATGGCGAAATTTATGTTCGCATGGTGCGCAGTTTGGTGACGCCTTCCCGGAGCATGCAACCTTTCAGGAAGCCGGATGGAATTTCACAAAGGGTTCGGACAACCAATCTAGAGCTTCCCGGAAACAACGAAGCCAATTTTCTTCCAATACGCAACACGTTCTACCCATCCACAACTCAATCGACGGAGCAATTATCCCACGATGACGCACCCTTCGTATCACATGACGCCGCAAGAATTTCGTCAGTACGGCTATGCGCTGATCGACTGGATCGCCGATTATCATCAACGCGTGGAGTCCTTTCCGGTGCTGTCGCAGGTGCAGCCCGGCGACATCCGCGCCATGCTGCCGGCCTCGCCGCCACAGCACGGCGAACCTTTCGACGCCATCCTGGCCGACGTCGACCGCGTGATCCTGCCCGGGGTCACGCACTGGCAGTCGCCCAACTTTTTTGCCTACTTCCCGGCCAACGCCTCCGGACCGGCCATTCTCGGCGAGCTGCTTTCGGCCGGCCTGGGCGTGCAGGGCATGCTCTGGCTCACCAGCCCGGCCTGCACAGAGCTGGAGACGCACATGATGGATTGGCTGGTGGAGATGCTGGCCCTGCCGGAGAAGTTCAAATCGACCTCCACAGGCGGCGGCGTGATTCAGGATTCGGCCTCCAGCGCCACCCTCTGCGCCTTGCTCGCCGCCCGTGAGCGAGCGACGAACTTTCAGACCAATCGCTCCGGCGGCGCAGGGAATCTGACCGTCTACATCACCTCGCAGACGCATTCTTCGGTGGAGAAGGCCGTCATGATCGCCGGCATTGGGCGAGACAACCTGCGCGTGATCGACGTGGATGAAAGCTACGCCATGCGCCCTGAAGCGTTGGCGGAGCAAATTGCAGCCGATCGCGCAGCAGGCTGCATCCCCACCTTTGTGTGCGCCACCGTCGGCACGACCTCCTCCAACGCCATCGATCCACTGCGCCGCATCGGCGAAATTTGCCAACGCGAGCGCGTATGGATGCATGTGGATGCCGCCATGTCCGGCGCGGCTGCGCTCTGCCCCGAATTCCGCTGGATTCACGACGGCCTGGAGTTCGCCGACTCCTACTGCTTCAACCCGCACAAGTGGATGTTCACCAATTTCGACTGCGATGCGTTCTTCATAGCCGACCGCAAGGCGTTGATCGACGCTTTGAGCATCCTGCCCGAATATCTGCGCAACGCCGCAACCCAAACCGGCGCCGTGATCGACTACCGCGACTGGCAAATTCCCCTGGGGAGACGCTTCCGCGCGCTGAAGCTCTGGTTTGTCATTCGCCATTACGGCGTCGAGGGTTTGCAATTTCATGTGCGAGAGCATGTGCACATCGCCCAACAATTTGCAGAATGGGTGCAAGAGAGCGCGGATTTTGAGCTGGCTGCGCCTGCGCCGCTCAACCTGGTCTGTTTTCGACACAAAGGCGGCGACGTCGTCAACCAGCAGATCATGGATCGTCTCAACCGCAGCGGCGATCTCTTTCTGACCCACACGCGGCTAAACGGCAAGCTGACGCTGCGCATGAGCATCGGCCAGACGCACACGCAGTTAAAACATGTGCAGCGTGCGTGGGAGCGCATTCAGGCCGAGGCGCAATGGCTGACGAAAGGCGGTTCAGGAGGCGTATGACGATCGTGAAGATCTGCGGAACAACCAATCTGGAGGACGCATTGGTCGCTGCGGAGGCGGGCGCCGACCTGCTGGGGTTTATCTTTTATCCACCTTCTCCCCGCTATGTCGCGCCAGAGACGGTTGTTGCCATTGTGCAGGAAGTGCGAACCATATTCGCCGATCCGCCTCTCTGCGTCGGCGTCTTCGTCAATGCGCCGGCGCCGGAGGTGAAAAGCGTGTTAGAACGCACCGGCCTCGACCTGGCGCAATTGCACGGCGATGAATCGGTCGAAGCGTTGCAGGCGCTTGAGGGACGAGGCTTCAAGGCGGTGCGCCCCAAAGAGACAGCAGAGGCGTTGTCGCTGGCCGCCCTCTATGCGCCCCTGAGTTCACCGTCTGGCCCACAGCTCCTGATCGACGCCTACCATCCTCATCTGTACGGCGGCGGCGGGCGGCGCGGCGACTGGGATGTGGCGGCGGCGGTGGCGCAGCGGGTGGAGCGGCTGCTCCTGGCCGGCGGCTTGACGCCGGAGAACGTCGCCGAGGCGGTGAGCGCGGTGAAACCGTGGGGCGTCGACGTCGCCAGCGGCGTGGAGGCGACGCCGGGGCGCAAGGATCCTGCGAAGCTGCGTGCGTTCATCGCAGCAGTCAAGGGAGGGGCGCCCCCTTCTCGCCCTTCCCCTGACTGACTTCAACTTTTGATCGGGATGGCGCCCTTGCAATAGGGGCAATGCGCCGCCCTGTTGCGTGAATCAAGGTCGAAAAGTTCTACAATTCTGTGCGAATTGCACCGTATTGTTTGGGCATTGTCATCGTTGCGCCATTGCCCGATTTAAGGCAATGGTTTCTCGTGGGTGCGGCTCCCAGCCGCGCGTCCTTGGCCAAGCATAGAGCTATAAGGGAAACCAACAAAGCCCAGCGACGTACGCCTTTCTTAATCCCTTACAATTCAACATCTCTGGACATAAGTATCCCATGCCTGAAAGCATGAACGAGCTCCATTATCCGAGGTGTAGGTCACTGACATTGGTTTTGATGGCACATATATGAACTCGTGGCGCGTCACTGCATAATCTCCATAACCAGAAGACATGAGCCGTCGTGTTTGAACAAAACGGGTATTTGTATTCCAGGCATCATGATAATTTTGCAGGATCGGTCCGGCATGCCAGATTTTTGTGTATGCCCGCAGCCAGTAAAGTGTCACCGAAGAGGACGAACTACCTATGCT
>CALFWA010000120.1 GCA_937928035.1 uncultured Caldilinea sp.
CGTCAACGCGCCGACGACGCGATAGGGCTGGCTGCGATACGCCGGCTGGCGCACGAGATTGCCGCCGAACAACAGTCGCGTTGCGATCTTGCGTTGCTCCAGGAAGCGCACCAGCTCGTTGCGCGTAAATGGGGCGCTTTCCGCCACGGTGATCGGAAAACCAAACCAGCTCGGCTCGGAGAAGGGCGTCGCCTCCGGCAAGATCAGATGTTCCTGCAAGTCGCTTAGCCCCTGGCGGAGCAGGTCGAAATTCCGTCGCCTCGCCGCGATGAAAGACGGCAATTTGGCCAGTTGCGCCACGCCGACCGCCGCCTGCATGTCGGTGGCTTTGAGATTGTAGCCGATGTGCGAATAGATGTACTTGTGATCGTAGCCGATTGGCAGCTCGCCGAGCCGCCAATCGAAGCGCTTGCCGCAGGTGTTGTCCTTGCCCGGTTCGCACCAGCAATCTCGCCCCCAGTCGCGGAACGACTCCACCAGCGTCTTCAGCCTGCTGCAGTTCGTCAGCACGCATCCCCCCTCTCCCATCGTGATGTGGTGCGCCGGATAAAAGCTAACGGTGGCGAGATCGCCGAAGGTTCCGACCTTCTGGCCGCGATAGGTTGCTCCCACGGCGTCGCAGCAATCTTCGATGAGCCAGAGGTTGTGGCGACGGGCGAAGTCTCCCACGGCGTCCAGGTCAAAGGGATTGCCCAAGGTGTGGGCAATCATCACTGCGCGCGTCCGCTCCGAAAGCGCCGCTTCGAGCTGCGAGGCGTCGATGTTGTAGGTTGGAATCGCAACATCCACAAAGACCGGCGTCAAACGATTCTGCAGGATCGGATTGACCGTCGTCGGGAAACCGGCGGCGACTGTGATCACCTCGTCGCCGGGGTGCAGCGCGCGGTCGCCCAATTTGGGCGAAGTCAGACAACTGAGCGCCAACAGGTTTGCGGAGGAGCCCGAATTCACCAGGATCGCATGGCGCACGCCCATGAAGCGGGCAAACTCGCGCTCAAACTGCGCAGCAAAGCGGCCGGTCGTCAGCCAGAAATCTAGGCTCGCCTCCACCAGGTGTTGCAGCTCAGAGGCGTCGAAGACGCGGCCTGCAACCGGAACCGGCGACTCGCCGGGGATGAACGGCTTCGGTGCAAAGGCGGCTTGGTAATAGTCCGCCACCAGCGCCAGAATTTGCGTGCGCAGTGTTTCAGCTCGACTGTCCATGGGCAAAAAACTCCCGATACCATGCGATGGTTCGATCCAATCCCTCTTCCAGCGTGAACAAGGGGCGCCACCCTAAAACTCGCCGCGCTTTTTCTGCGCTGAGATACTGGTGGCGAATTTCGTTGCTGGCCTCGTTGCGAATCTCCGGCGTCAACGAGGCCCCCATGCGGCGCAGAATCTTTTCCACCAGCTCCAGCACCGTGATTTGGAGTTCGTTGGAAAAGTTAAACGCCTCCCCGCGCAGCGCAGGATTTTCCGCCAACCGTTCGGCCAGCAACATGTACGCCGCCGCGCCATCCTCGACGTAGAAGTAATCGCGAATATAGTTGCCATCTGAGCGAATCACCGGACGTTCTCCGCGCAAAATGGAGCGAATCGTCCCCGGCACGATGCGATTCCAATTCAAATCTCCGCCGCCATAAAAATTGCCGCAGCGCGTGATGGCGACCGGCAGAGCGAAAGTGTGGGCGTATGCATGGGCGATGAGGTCGGCGCAAGACTTGCTGACGTCGTAGGGGTGGCGGCCTTGCAGTGGGGCCTCCTCGGTGTAAGGCAGGACTTCCTGGTCGCCGTAGGCTTTGTCGGAGGAGGCCGCGACGATCTGGCGCACTTGCGGGCTGCGGCGGCAGGCCTCCAG
Organism: uncultured Caldilinea sp.; assembly: GCA_937928035.1. Taxonomy (GTDB): domain Bacteria; phylum Chloroflexota; class Anaerolineae; order Caldilineales; family Caldilineaceae; genus Caldilinea. Next base: position 1,841 of record CALFWA010000120.1, read on the forward strand.
CAGACTCCACGTGCCTTGAATGTTGGTCTCGAAGGTCGCCACCGGGTTGCGATTGGCGACGCCGACGATGGTCTGAGCGGCGAGATGGAAGACGGTGTCGATCTCGTATTCGCCAAGGGCGCGTTCCAGCAGCGCCTGGTCGCGCACGTCCCCGCGCACAACTTTGACGCGCTCCATCAGTCGGTTTTGCACCAGCTCGGACTGAGGCACCCAGTCGCGCACCAGGCAGACGACGTCCGCGCCGGCTTCGAGCAGCCGTTTGATCAGCCATCCGCCGAGCAGCCCTGTTGCGCCCGTGACAAAGACCGGTCGATCTCGCCAGAAATTGCTCATGATTTCACTCTCCAGGGGGCGTTTCCGCTCTGCCACAGCTCTTCCAGATATTGTTTCTCGCGCAGGGTGTCCATCGGCTGCCAGAAGCCCTCGTGGCGAAACGCCATCAATTCGCCGTCGAGCGCCAGCTTTTCCAGCGGCGCGCGCTCCCAAATCGTCTCATCGCCTTCGATGTAGTCGAGCACCTTGGGGCTGAGCACGAAAAAACCGGCGTTGATCCACCCTTCGCCCGCCTGCGGCTTTTCGGCGAAGCGCACCACCTGATTCCCTTTAAGCCGAATGGCGCCGAAGCGCGCCGGCGGCCTGGCGCTCGTCACCGTCGCCAGCTTGCCGTGGCTGTGGTGAAAGGCGAGCAGCGCCTTCAGATCGACGTCCGCCAATCCGTCGCCGTAGGTCATCATAAAACATGTTTCCGTCGCCAACCACTTTCTCAGACGCAACAGGCGGCCTCCTGTCATCGTCGCAGCGCCGGTGTCGACCAGGTGAACGGTCCAGTCTTCGCGCTCGCCGTCGTGGACGGTGACGTCGCCGCTCGCCAGCTTCACCGTGATGTCGCTGTTCAAGGCGTAGTAGTTCAAAAAATATTGCTTGATCATCTCGCCCTTGTACCCCAGCGCAACGATGAATTCATTGAAGCCGTGCGCTGCGTACCAGCTCATGATGTGGGTCAAGATCGGGCGTCCACCGATCTCCACCATCGGTTTGGGACGCACCGTCGTCTCTTCGGCCAGCCGGGTCCCCAGTCCGCCGGCCAGAATCACAACCTTCATGACAAACTCTCCCCTAGGTTTTCTCTGGCGCGCCCGCGCAGCAAGCGCCACACATAGCCGATCCGTTCTCGAAACAGCGCAGGTTGAATTAACGCAGAAAAGAGAAAGAAGCCGGCCGCCGCCCAGCCAAATTTCCACAGCACGGCGAACCAAAGAGGATGGTGGCTTCCGATCAGGCGCACCAGCAGCCAGTAGGCGCCGACGGTGAGGATGGAGGCCAGCAGCGGGCCGGCGAGGATGCTTCGGATGTCGAGCGTCAGCGAGCGTCGCAGCACGAAATAGGCGAGCGTCAGGCCGCCGGCGACCGCCAGGACAGCGGCGATGGCCATTCCCAGCGCGCCGGCGGCGAGCGTCAGGGGCGCGCCGATGAGCGCCAGAATGAACAACTGGACGAGGGAGATTTCGATCACGCGGCGAGGCTGCCCGCTTCCGATGAAGAGCGCGCCCACGTTCTCCCACAGGGGTCGCAAAATGGCGAGCAGCAGCAACACGCGCAGGATCGGCACGGCGGGCGTCCATTGTGCGCCGAACAGCAACGGCACGAGATCGGGCGCGCTGAGAAAGAGCGCCAACGCCACCGGCGCCGCCACGTTGGCCGAAACCCAGAGCACCATCGTGGCGGCGCGCTGCAGGCGCTCCTGATCCTCGCGTAGGCGGCTGTAGGTGAAAATTGCGGCGCGTCCGACCAGCGCGCTCAAGAGGAGGGACGGCCACTGAGAGATCCGATATGCCCGGTCGTAGTACCCTAGCGTCGTCGTCCCGGAAAGGGTGCCCAGGATAAAATTGTCGGTCTGCGTCACCAGGCTCGCAACATAGTTCCCTGCGCCGGTGACTGCGCCGAAGCGAAGGTATTCCCACGCAAGTCGAAGGTTACATCGCCAGCGAAGCCGGAAAAGCTCCCGTTGCGCGAAGGCAATGTACAGCGCGCCGGCGACCAGCGAAATCAACGAAAAGGAGACCGCCTGCGCCACGAGGCTGTATTCCCCTTGCCCAGACAGGGCGAAGGCGAAGGCCGGCAAATAAGAAAGCGGCATGGCGAGCCCGCCGATGATGCTGACCGGCTTGAAGCGCAGCCCACTTTCCAGGACCACACTGAAAACACCGACAAAACTCTCCAACGCAGAAAGCAGCGCCAGCGTCAGCAGAATCCACGCCACCGGCGGAGGGTAGCCCCAATGCAGTAGAAGCGGCGTCGCAATCAGCGCCAGCAACGCGCCTGCCCAGCCCAAAAGGACATCGACCGTAAAGAGCGTGCCCACGGTTTCACCTGTGACCGCGCGCTGCTGTGCGAACGCGTAGTTAAGCGCAATCTTGCCGCGCAGCTGGAGAAGCGTGAAAAAGAACATCGCCAGCGCAAACTCGCCGTAGACCGAGGGAGAGAGCAGGCGCATGAGCAGGATGTTGGCGATGAACCCAACGCCGATCGACCAGTAAGAGCCTGCGACCACCCACAGCCCCCCGCGCACGGCGCGGTAGGCGAGCGGCTCTTCTGCTTCGCTTTGCTTGGAAGATTGCGGCTCTGCGTTGGCTTCATTCATGCGCCGGAGCGACCTGGAAAAATAAATTTACGTCCATCCCTTCGACCGGACGAACTCTGCCAGCGCAGAGAAGGCCAGCGCCGGCGGCAAGGGTTCGGTATCGTGGCGACGCCCTGTATTATACGTCACAATCAGCTCTCGCCGCGCGCGCGTAATGCCGACGTAGAACAGCCGCAGCCGCTCCGCCGCCAGGTCAAGCCTCGCCTGCTCGGTGGCGCAGCCAGGCCGATACTCGTCAAGCGAGCCCATGTGCAGGTGACGAAGCTGCGCCTCCAGCTCCGCAGCCAGGTTGATCTGGTCGCGCACATACCAGCGCTCGCTGCGATATTGATCCTCCGGCAGCCCGCCAGGGAAGCTGAAGGCGTTGACCGCCGTTAAATAGACGCGATCCCATTCCAACCCTTTTGCGGCGTGCATCGTTGCCACTGTCACCACGCCCGGCTTGGCTGTGTACCCCTGGCCATCCTCAGTGAAGCCCAACAGGCGACGTCGATTTTGCGCAATGTTCTCCAGCTCGCCGACCAGGTCCGGCAAGCGCCAGCCTGGGTTTTCTGCGGCCAGCCGGGCGAGCAGCACCGCCAGGCGATGGGTTACCGCCAGATCGGCCGGCTCGGTGAAAAGGTCATTGCCCACGGTCAGCAGCAGCTCATCGACCGGCAGCACCACGGCGCGGCTCCAGCGTTGCAGGTCGTCACGAAATTCCTGAAGCAGCCCACGGAAGCGCTCCATATCCTCCAGCCACCCCAGCTCATTGAGGAAGTCGCGTTGATCGGGAAAGACGAATGCCTCCGCCTCGCGCAGCTTGCCCAGCGCCTGCCCAAAGACGCGCACCGGCTCCGGCAGCGCCTCCCGGCCGGCCAACGCTGCGCCGTTCCCCTCGGCCTGCATGCGTCGCGCCGCCCACTGAGGATACCAGACCTCCTCCCACACCCGCCGCAGCAGCTGCGCCGACTGTGGGTCGGCGATGTAGCCGACCACCGTCGCCAGCCGTTTCGCCGTGGCGCGCGTGCCCGAATTGGTGCGCAGGAGGTCGTCGTCGATGGTCAGGCCTGCCTGGCGCAATGCGTTCACGAGCACGTCCCCGCGGCGGTTGTCCGGCGCCAGCACTGCCACCGTCTTGTCCGGGTTTTCCGCCACCCATCGCTTGACGCTGCGCACGATGATATCCAGCTCTTCATCGGGCGAGAGCGCCTTTTCATAAAAATGAACCGGCGGCTTGCCCGGCGGAGGATTGGGCTGCGGATCGCCGGGCGACGTCGGCTCGATGAGCGGATGGCTCAGCGCCAGATCGCCTTTCAAGGTGGGATGCGCCGTCTGCGACCATCGGATCAGTTCATTGGCCACCTCGATGATGGGCAGGGCGCTGCGGCCGGAATTGGGCAACGCACGCGCCTGCTCTGGGTGCTCGCGCAGAAAGCGTTGTAAAAATCGGCTGTCCGCGCTGGTGAAGGTGGTGTTGATGGCCTGGTTGGGATCGCCCACGCGCACCCAGTTGCCGTGCGCTGCAGTGAGCAGACGCAACATCTTCTCCTGCGCCAGGCTTGAATCCTGCGCTTCGTCTTCCAGAATGTAGGGCCAGCGTTGTTGGAGCCGCTCCAGGTAGCCTTCGTCGGCGCGCAGCGCTCGCAGCGCCAGCATGATCAGGTCATCGAAATCGACCGCCCCGCGCACCTGAAGGCTGCGTTCGTAGGCGGCGTAGACGTAGAGGCCGAAGTCAAGCAAGGGAAAGAAGTCGGACTGTCGACCTAGCCGGGTGCGCAGCTCGCCTGGGCTCGTCGCCAGCTCTTTGGCGACGCGGATCACGACGTCGGCAAGCTCGATAGCGTCTTCCTGCAGGGCGCTTTCGATGCGGCGCGGATTTTGCAGCAGCTCCGGCTTGATGAAAGGCGCAAAGGCGTCCGGGTGGGTGCGCAGGTAGGCGACCACGGCCTCGCGTTTGATTTCGGCGGCGGTGCGTTCGTCGATAATCTCGAACTCTTCGCTCAACCCCACCAGGCCGGGGCGCTCGCGCACGATGTCATGCGCCAGCCCGTGCAGCGTGCGCACGCGATAGCCGACGCCCGGCAACAGCCTGCGCTCCTGCCGCAGAAATCTGCCGATGCGCGCCCGAAAGTTGGCGACCGCGCTGTTGGTGAAGGTGACGACCAGCACTTCGCGGTCGTCGAGCCTGCCTTCGGCGGCCAGCCGTTCGACCAATCGCGCCGCCAGCAGGCTGAGGGTGAAGGTCTTGCCGCTGCCCGGTACCGCGCTGACGCCCATCGGCCCGCCGGCGTATTCAAGAATCTGCTGCTGCGCAGGCCGTGGGATGAAGGCGGGGCGCTCGCCGTTGACAGGCTCGGTGCTCATGAGGGCATTCGCGTTTTGGGGTCTAGCTCAGTTCGTCCAGTGCAAGCCGTGCTCGAAGAAGCGGCTGATGTCGCCGACGACAGGAGCGATCAGGTATGTGTCGCCGCCGGTGCTGGGCACGGCGTAGATTTTCCAGCTTCCATCGCGGTTGCTGACGAAGGCGATCCAGCGTCCATCCGGGCTGACGGTGGGCAGGATGTCCATGCCAGGGTGGTTGGTGAGCCGCGTCACCTCACGCGAGGTGACGTCCACGCGGTAGATTTCAAAGTTGCCGTCGCGGGCGTTGCTCATAAACGCCACGAATGCGCCGCTCGGCGCCCAGACCGGGCGGTCATCGGCGGGCGTGGCGGTGAGCTGTGCGGCATTGGAGCCGTCGGCGGAGATTGTCCACAAGCCGCAGCGGTTGCCGGATTCATCGCAGCCGCGATACACGATTTGATCGGTCGTAGGATGCCAGTTGGGCGACTCGCCGTAGGTGAGCATGCGGCCGTTGTTGTTTTCCTCCGCCCACATTGTGTAGATGCGCCAGCGACGATCTCCTTCCCGATTGCTGGCGAAGACGATTTGGTTGCCTTGCGGGTTCCAACTGGGAAGCATGTCTTCGACGAACGTGCTGAAGCGAATCAGCAGCTCGGTGCCTGGATCGTAGCCGCTGATGCCCATGCGATCGCTGCGCAGGTTGCGAAACGCCAGGCGTCCTCCGTCCTTGCGCAACGCTGGCTGGGCTGCATCTTGCAGAAGCACCTGCGCCGTCTCATCTCTTCCCACCGCAAGGCTCAGCACCTGGCTGCGCCCCGAGATCGGATCGACGGCGGAATAGAGGATGCGACCGATCGTTGGACCGCCGGACGTTGAGACTGCGGCGCGGACGGTGTTTATAGCCTCCGGCATCGCCGCGCCTGCGACCGCTCCGCTCATCTCCGCTGCGGCGGCGAGCTGGCATTGCGTTTGCGCAGCGTCGCGTTTCGTCACAATGGCCGGTGAGGAGGCGATCATCAGCGCAGCGTTGTACTCATCCTGCGCTCTGCACCAGGCCTCGTCCTCGGCGAGGCGATCTGCGTAGCGCACATGCGCCTGATGGAGCCGCTCCTCGACATCGCGATAGTCGGGGTCGATCGCATAAATCATCTGCAGCCGCCGGATCGTCGCCGCCGGATCGGCGCCCGCGTCGGCCAGAACCTCGAGATATTGCGCGATCAGATCGCGCTCGCGACGCACGTCGACGGCGTTGGGGCGCAACGCCAGGGCTTTGTCGTACAGCGCCACCGCTTCTTCCAGCGCCTCGGCGTTGTCCTTTTCCAATGCCAGGTTGACGTAGGCGTTGAAGAGCATCTCCTGCATTTCGTCCGGCTTGAACGCGGGGTCGCTCTGTTGAATTTGCAGAAGCTGGTTGAGCGTCTCCTGCCAGCGGCCGGCGCGGGCGGCGCGCTGGGCGCTTTCCCATGCGGCGGCCAATTCAGCGGAGGGCGTGGCCGCCGCTGTCGGCGCGATCGGCAAGTTGTTCGTCACCTGAACGACGGCCGGTGTAGCCGTCGCCTCTTCCTCTGCAACAAGGGCGCTCGGCGTCACCGATGCATCGCCTCCCAACAGCGCCAGCAACGTCCGGACGCCCTCCTGTGCAACGGGGTTGTCGGCGTCCAGGATCAGGACTTTCTGGTACTCCGCCAGCGCTGCCCGCAGGTCGCCGTCCGCCTGAAAGTCGGTGGCGCGTTGCAGGGCGATGCCGATCTGCTGGCGGCGTTGCGTCTCCACCTGTTGTTGACCGGCGCGGACGCCGAGCACCACGGAAAAGATCAAAATGGTGGCAGCCAGCACAGTGATGGCGCCGATCAACCACCACGCCCAGGTGGGAAAGCGCATGTTGTGAATCATTGTGTGAAACCTGCCATTTTGAGGTTCCATCGAGAACCGTTTGAACCAAAAGTCATCGTTTACAGACGTTCTTGGCAAGGCCTGGGTTCCGCCCCTTGCACCTGGACAATCCATCGGCGATTGCGCCAAAAGTTCATTATACATATTGCGGCTTGCAGCGAGAAAGGTGAGAACGGCCACGCAACCGGAGTTTCGTCTAAAACGCTTTGTTCGTTGCGGAGAAGGGAAGTGAGAAGGCTGCGCTGCTGATTCTCCAATGGCGTACATCGTGGCTTGCTCCCAGGACATTGCGCCGCCTGCCTGCCAGGCTGCAAGAAATTCTGCCTGCGTAAGCTGGCTGTGGGCGAGGGCGAGCCGTTGTGCATGAAGCGTCTGGTCGCTCAAGGGCAAGGGCATTTGCATGGGAGTTCGGAAATGTTCCGCTGCACCGATATTGCGCAGACCGGGACGATCCCTGGCACGGTCAACCTCTCCTACGGTGCGCTGACCTACATGGCCGACCACACTGCGCCGGAGGAGTGGCGCGACTCCCGGCTTGCCGACTACGATCGCCCCATCGTCACCACCTGCATCCTCGGCCCACTCGGCGCGCTGGGCAGTAAGCTGTTGCACGACATGGGCTTCACCAACGTGCAGATTCTGAAAGGCGGCGTGCAGGCGTGGATCGACGCCGGGCTGCCGGTGACCAGGAGCGGTTGAATCGGGAGGGAGAACAGGACGATCCCACTTACGGTTGAGATGAAAACTTACGGAGGAGCCACACGCTCGCAACTATGATACTGGCATGGCTCCTCTTTCCGTCTGGATTCTCGGCGATCAGCTGCTGCGCAGCCATCCGGCCTTGCTCGCCGCCGAAAGACTGGCCGATTGCAGCCGGATGCGCGTGCTGCTCATCGAAAGCGAACAGCGCAAGGCCCGGCTGCCCTATCATCGCAAAAAGCTGGTGCTGCTGATCAGCGCCATGCGTCATTACGCCGAGGAACTGCGCAGCCTCGGCTATACGGTCGATTACGTGCGCGCGCCGACCGTGCTCGAAGGGTTGCGCCGACACGTGGAAGCGCATCGACCTGCGCGGCTGCTGACCATGGCCGCCGCCGAATATCGCGGGCGGCAGTTTCAGCAGACCCGTCTCGCCGAGCTGCTCGGCGCACCGGTCGATGTGTTGCCGAACGCGCAGTTTCTCTGCGGCCGCTACGATCCTTTTCCTAACCCCGGCAAGAAAGTCATTCTAGAGACCTTCTACCGAGCGATGCGCCGACGTTGGGGCTTGCTGCTCGACGCGCACGGGAAGCCAGTGGGCGGCGCTTGGAATTTCGATCGCGAGAATCGCAAGCCGTTGCCGCGACAGGGTTTGTCCATTCCTGCGCCCATTCGTTTTCCTCCGGACGCAATCACGGCGCAGGTGATGCAGGAGGTGGCTGCGCTGCCGCAGGGCGTCGGGCGCGTCGACGGCTTCGACCTGGCGGTGACCCGTGAGGAAGCGCAGAAGGCGTTCGAGGATTTCCTGCATCGTCGGCTGCCCAACTTCGGCCCCTACGAGGACGCCATGAGCCGCTCCAGCGCTGTGCTCTTCCATTCGATGCTCTCTCCCTACATGAACATCGGCCTGCTCGACCCGCTCGACATGGCGCGGCGCGCAGAGCAGGCATACTACGACGGCCACGCGCCCCTGGCTTCCGTCGAAGGCTTCATCCGCCAGATCATCGGCTGGCGCGAGTACATCTACTGGCAATACTGGCGACAGATGCCCGGATTGCTTACGGCCAATAGTTGGGGACATACGCGTGGCATGCCCCGCCTTTTCTGGGACGCCGACACGCCGATGAACTGTCTGCGCCACGTGGTCTCCCGCGTTCTTGACCTCGGCTACTGTCATCACATCGAGCGGTTGATGGTGATCTGCAACTTTTGCATGTTGGCCGGCGTCGATCCGGCTGCCGTCAACGAGTGGTTTTTGAGCTTCTACGTGGACGCCTACGAGTGGGTCGTCTCGCCGAACGTGATCGGCATGGGCATGAACGCCGACGGCGGACAGACCGCCACCAAACCCTACATCGCCTCGGCCAACTACATCCACAAGATGAGCGACTATTGCACCGGCTGTCGCTTCAACCCGAAGCTGCGCACCGGCGAGAACGCCTGCCCCTACAATTTTCTCTACTGGAACTTTCTGCTAGAGCATGAAGAGACGCTGCGCGCCAACCCGCGCTTTGGGCCGGCTGTGCTCGGCTTGAAACATCTGGCGCCGGAGGAGCGCGTCGCCGTCCGCGCGCAGGCTGCGCGCTTTCTGGAGGAACTCCCGCTCTATTGTGAGGAGAAACTCTAGACGCTATCGCAACAGCGCCACGTCGAGCGCGTCGTGCAGCGTGCGCACGCCGATCACCTCGATGCCGGAAGGCAGACGTTCGCTGCTTTGTCGTTGCAGCGCGCTGCGCGGGGCGAGCGCGCGCGTGAAGCCCAGCTTGGCCGCCTCGTGCAGTCGCCGACTCAGCTGACCGACGCTGCGCAGCTCCCCGCTCAGGCCGACTTCGCCCATCAGGGCCAGGTCGGCATGCACCGGCCGATTGCGGAAGCTGCTGGCAATGGCGATGGCAATCGCCAGGTCCGCCGCCGGTTCATCGATGTGCATGCCGCCTACGACGTTGACGAAGATGTCCTGGTTGCTGAGATCCATGCCGACGCGTTTGGAGAGCACGGCGGCCAGCAGCAGAAGGCGGTTGACGTCGACGCCGTTAGCCGTGCGCCGCGGCATGCTGAACGCAGTCGTGCTGCAGAGCGCCTGCACCTCCACCAACAGCGGACGCGTGCCCTCCATCGAAACTGCGATGGCGCTCCCCGCTGCGTTAGGCAGACGCTCCGCCAAAAATAGCTCCGACGGATTGCGCACCTCCTGCATGCCCTGCTCGTTCATCTCGAAGACGCCCACCTCGTTGGTGCTGCCGAAGCGATTTTTGATCGAGCGCAACAGCCGGAAGGCGTGAAAACGTTCGCCTTCCAGTTGCAAGACCACATCGACCATGTGCTCCAACACGCGCGGGCCGGCAATGGCACCTTCTTTGGTGACGTGCCCCACGAGAAAGACCGGGATGTTCTGCGTCTTGCCGACGCGCAGCAGTGCAGCCGCGCAATCGCGCACCTGGCTGACCGTGCCTGCCGCGCTGGCGCCGTTGCCCGAATAGATGGCCTGCACCGAGTCCACGATGACAAGCGCCGGTTTCAGATTTTCGACGTGCTCGATGATCGCCTCGACGACGATCTCGGAGAGCACCATCAGTCGCTCATCGCGAATGCCCAGCCGCGCGGCGCGGCGGCCGATCTGATGTGCGCTCTCCTCGGCGGAGACGTAGAGGACTGTTCCCACGTGTCGCGCAACATCCGCCGCCATCTGAAGCAGCAGCGTGCTCTTGCCGATGCCCGGATCGCCGCCTACGAGCACACATGACCCCGGCACGATCCCGCCGCCGAGCACTCGACTGAGTTCGACCATTTGCAGGGGGAGCCGCGGCTGATCGTCGC
>CALFWA010000121.1 GCA_937928035.1 uncultured Caldilinea sp.
GCCTCCTCCAGCCGATGGGTTTCGTCTACGACGAGATGGGTGTAGGGCGGAAGGATGCGCCCTTCGGCGGCGAGATCGGCCAGCAGCAACGCATGGTTGACGACCACAATGTGGGCGCAGTCGCTGCGACGCCGCGCCTCCAGATAAAAATCGACGTCCGGCAGGCCCAGCCACGCGCCGTGCGCGAGGCGATTGCAACGCTCGAAGCTGCATGCGCCTGCATCGGAGCAGATGCGCTTCCAGATGGCGCGCTCGGCGGCGGTCGCCAGGGTGAGCTCTGCATCATCGCCCGTTTGCGTGAAGGGTAGCCATGCGAGCACCTTCGCCAGCACCGTCAATTCGGTGGGCGAGAGGCGGTGGCCGGTGCGCCACTCGTGGAAACGCCGCGTGCACAAATAATGCTCGCGCCCCTTGAGCAGGGCGCTGCGCAGCGGCGGCAGCCCCAGCTCGGCCAGCAGCGCAGCGGTCTGCGGCAGGTCTTTTTCGAGGAGCTGCTCTTGCAGGTTGATCGTGTTCGTGGCGACGACGACGCGACTGTCGTTGGCGACCGCCCACAGCGCGGCGGGCAGCAGATAGGCGAGGCTCTTGCCGGTGCCTGTGCCCGCCTCGATCAACAGATGATCGCCCTGGCTGAAGGCTTCGGCGACCTGCATCGCCATGGCCGCCTGACCGGCGCGAGGCTCGAAGCGGTCGCCCAGCAGCCGATGCAGCGGGCCGTTCTCGGCGAAGATTTGCCCGACCCAATGCGGCGAGAGGGCGACGGCGTTGTCGTCATCTTCAGGGCGATTCAATGCAAGAACACACCCTTCGGAAGGGACGAAGTGAAACGTGGGCGCCTCGGGCTTAACGGCGAGCGCTTGTCTCGGTCGCGCTCCTTCTTCAGCGTCCGCAGCGACGTCGACGAAAAGCGTGGCGAGCGACCATGCGCTCCCCTCGCTGCTTTCGGCGATCAGGCGTAGAATGGCCGGCGGCAGTTGCAGCAAGCGCCGGTGTAGCGCGCAGAAAAGCTGCGCGGTCGCTTCGGCGTCGCCCGCCGCGCGATGGGCGTCGCTCATCGGGATGTCCAACCGCAGACAAAGCTCGCCCAGGTTATAGCTGGCCTCGCCTGGTAAGAGAATTTGCGCCAGCTCCACCGTGTCATAGGCGGGGCGCTGAAAGCGCAGGCCGGCCGCCGCTAAGAAGCCGAGGTCGAAGCCGGTGTTGTGCGCCACCACTGCATATACATCTGCATCGACGAAGGCGCGCAGCTCCGGCAATACACGGTCGAGCGTCGGCGCATGCGCCACGTCCTCATTGCGGATGCCGGTGATCTGGGTGATGCGCGGCGGAATCGGGCGCCGGGGATTCACGAGCGCAGCGAAGCGTTTGAGCACGCGCTCGGTCGTGAACTTGACTGCACCGATCTCGATGATGGCGTCCTGATCGGCGTCCAGGCCGGTGGTTTCCAGGTCAAGCGCGACGTAGACGCGCGCAGGCATAGTAATAGGAGATCCTTTCAAGCATTTCACTGAATCTTCGGCGCAGCCCAAACACGGAGATAGTGCTTCCTGCGTTCGTTGCGCTCACGCCTTTGTGCTCAGCGTCGGGCGCAGCGGGCCTTTGGCCGGCGGGATCAGCACTCCGACCGCCCATTCATAGCCATCCGGATCGCGCACGTAGGTCTCGCGCCAACCGTGTCCCTTGTCCGTGGCTGGCGCAGCCACCACGGCGCCGTAGGCTCGAGCGCGCTGCTCGACGGCGTCCGGGTCCATTCCTAAAATACGAACCTGCAAGCCAATGCCGCGCTTCGCCCCTGCGATTAATTCGGGGTGCCAGGGATGCTCCTCATGCGTATGATCGGCGTGCAGCATGATCTCCGCCGGCCCCACGCGCAAGGCGGCGAAGTCAACGTCATAGTAGTGCACCTCCGCAAGAAACACCTCCTGATAAAAGCGCACTGATTGTTCCACGTCGCGCACCAACAAGTTGAGCGCAAACGGCGGCATCAACGCAGCGTATCGATACCCAGGCATCCAGGGATCGCCTTGGCGCAATTTCTTTCCCATTCGCTTTCTTCCTTCCTGCATGAGAGATCGCTGTTTCGCACAGGGTTATCTTATGAAAAAACTTGCAACCTGGGAAATCGCAGATTTTCGCTGCGGCTATTTTGTGATTGCCAATTGCGTCGGTTCTGCGGCACAATGGCGCGCATGAACGTATCCGTCATCGCCACCGTCTACAACGAGCGCAAAAGCATCGAACGCTTACTCGAGTCTCTGGCCAATCAGACGCGACGCCCCGATGAAGTCATCCTTTGCGACGGCGGCAGCACCGATGGCACGGTGGAGGCGATACGCGCCTTCCTGAACCGACATCGCGATCGTCTGCCCAACGCGCGCGTGATCGAAGCGCCGGGCGCCAACATCAGCCGTGGACGCAACCTGGCTATCGCCGCCGCGCAGGGGCCGATCATCGCCGCCACCGACGCCGGCGTGCGCCTGGAGCCGACCTGGCTGGAAAAGCTCGTCGAACCCTGGACGCGCGAGCCGGAGACTTTGGCGGTCGCAGGTTTCTTTGCGCCAGACGCCGAAGGCGTTTTTCAGATCGCCATGGCCGCCACCGTCCTGCCGCTGCGCAACGACGTTGACCCCGATCGCTTCCTGCCCAGCAGCCGCTCCGTCGCCTTCACCAAAGAAGCGTGGGCGCGGGCGGGCGGCTATCCGGAATGGTTGGATTACTGTGAGGATTTGCTCTTCGACTTTGCTATCAACGCCCAGAGGCCAGACCGACCGACCGCCTTTGTTTGGACGCCGGAGGCGCTGGTGCATTTCCGCCCGCGCGAGTCGCTGCGTCAATTTTGGACGCAATATTATCGCTACGCACGGGGCGACGGCAAGGCCGACCTCTGGCGCAGGCGTCACGCCATCCGCTATGCGACGTACCTGGTAATGCTGCCGCTCTTGCTTGGCCATGCCTTCTGGGGCTTCTTCGTCCGCCCGCTAGGGTGGCTGGGATTGCTGGCCGGCGTCTTTCTCTATTGCCGACGCCCGTGGCAACGGCTGCGCGTGCTCGGCGCTTCGCTCCGCCCGATGGAATGGATGGCTGCAGTTGCGCTCGTGCCGGTGATTCGCCTGACCGGCGACCTGGCCAAAATGACCGGCTATCCCGTCGGTCTGCTCTGGCGTTGGCGCCATCGCCGCGAGATTCCGGATTGGAAACGCGATCTGGAAAAGGTGAGGCGGATAACGGGAAATTCGGACAAAGTGAGGTAGATTGCATCTATGCTGCGTGGTGCGTGTTTCGTATTCTGGATTCGATGATTCGCAATGTCCCAGGTTCGTAATGTCCTGCGCAGCACGTACCACGCAACACGCACCACTACCTGAGGTGAAAATTGAGCGCTGCAAACATTGAACGCCGAGAAGTGCCCGCCGATCTGATCGAAGCGACGCCAAACGCGCTGGGGATGTGGCTGCTGGCGTCACCGCTGTTGCTATTTATACTCTGGGCGTGGGTGGACATTTTTGCGTTTCTCAGCCCCATTCCCTGGTACTGGCTCGACGCATTGCTTGGCGCCCTCGTCTTTTTGTTTATCGTTGTGCTGCCCTTCGGCTGGCTGGCGCATCGGCTGGTGACCTCTGCGCCGAGGCTCTTTCAGCACGCCGGCTGGGATGTGCAGCCGCTGGAGCCGGTGAGCGAACAGGAGATGTACCTGGTGCGGTACCTCTACCGGGCCAGACGTCGCGCACCGGGCGACTGGCGGCGGCAGTGGTTGCGCGCAGCGCAGGGATGGGTCTACATCGAGATCGCCGTGATTCTGATCGGCGGCGTGCTCATGATTCCGCTTTTCTTTAGCGCAGTGGATTTCGGATTCGGACGATAGAACGACATGGCTCCAGTTCGTTGGGCGGGGGTAGTTGCATTGACCCTGCTCCTCGCCATGACGCCGCCTAAAATCGCCGAAGCCAATGCAGAAACCGGCAACGAGCCGCCGGCCCCCGACGCGTCGCCGGAAGGCGTCGTCGCATCCATCGCCTTCGCCGATCAGGCCGATCTGCAATGGCTGGTCGCCCATTACGACGTCTGGCGCGTCGATCATACGGCGCAACGGGCGACGACGTGGCTGACGCGCGAACAGTTGCTTTGGCTGCAGGCGCAGGGGCGCAAGGTGACGGTGGATGAGCCGACGACGCGCAATCTTTATGCCGCTGTCGTCGCCATGAGCAGCGCAGCCAACGACAGCGGCATTCCCGGTTTTCCCTGCTACCGCACGGTGGAGGAGACGCACGCCGATATGGCGCAGCTTGCCGCCGCCTTCCCGACGCTCGTGCGCGAGGTGAAGCTGGGTGAGAGCTGGCGCTACGCGCAGAGCGCCGGCGCAGAAGGCTATGAACTGCGCGGTCTGGCGCTCACCAACCAGGAAAGGCCAGGCCCCAAACCCATCTTCTTTTTAATGGGCGCCATCCACGCTCGCGAATATACGACGGCGGAGGCGGCCCTGCGCTTCGCCGAGCAGATCGTGCAAGCGTACGGGGAAGACCCCGACGCCACCTGGCTGCTTGACTACACCGAGATTCACGTGGCGCCGCAGACCAATCCCGACGGACGCAAGAAGGCGGAGACGGGGTTGCTGTGGCGTAAAAATACAAATAATAATTTCTGTCCATACGAGGAGTGGGATTACCACTATGGCGTCGACCTCAACCGCAACAGCAGCTTCAAGTGGGCGCAGTGCACCGGCTCAAACTGCTCCAGCGCCGACCCTTGCTCTGCGATCTATCGCGGCGTCGCCCCTGCCTCGGAGCCGGAGACGCAGGCACTGGAGAGCTACATGCGCTCGATCTTCGCCGATATGCGCGGCCCTGAAGACGGCGACCCTGCGCCTGAAGACGCGTTGGGGCTGATGATCTCGCTGCACAGCTTCTTCCCCAAAATTCTCTTCCCATGGGGTTGGAAGTCGACGCCGGCGCCAAACGGGGAGGCGTTGCAGACGCTGGCGCGCAAATTCGGCTATTACACAGGCTATCCCGCCTGCCAGTCCGGCTCTCCGGGCTGCATCTACATGACCGACGGCGCAACCGACGACTTCGCCTACGGCGAGCTGGGCGTGGCGGCCTTCACCTTCGAGCTGGGCTGGGCTTTCTTCGAGTCGTGCGACGTATTCGAATCCTGGATCCTCACGCCCACGTTGTCTAGCCTGACCTACGCAGCCAAAGCCGCCGTCCGCCCCTACGTTGCGCCCGCCGGCCCAGAGGTGATCAGCGTTACGCTTTCCGTTACTGCGCCTGTTGCAGCCGGCGCGGTCGTCACGCTGACCGCCACCGCCGACGACACGCGCTACTATTCCGGCGGCTACGGTGAGGAGCCGGTGCAACCGATTCAGGCCATGCGCTATACGGTGGGCGCGCCTAGCTGGATCACCGACGTCGTCACCCATCCGATGACCTCGACCAGCGGCGTCTTTACGGCGCCGGTGGAGACGGCTTTCGCGCGCATTGACACGACGGGGTGGGCGCCAGGGCGCCATTTGCTCTTCGTCGAGGCGCAGGACGCCGACGGCGTGTGGGGTGTCCCGACGGCCATCTTTCTCGATGTTGATGAGACGCCGGTGGCGGAGGAGCGACGGTATTTCTTCCCGATGGTGACGCGATGAATGTTTTGACGCTTTTGCTCGGGGCGCTCTTGGTTGCCGTCACATTCTTCTATCTGCTCGGCTGGGTGCGGCTACGTCGGCGCAAGGTGCGCTTTGCCGGCGCACTACGGCTGCTGGTCTTTGTCTTCGCCGTGACGACGACGGCGCTGGTCTTTCTCTCGCCGCTCAACTGGCTCAATCGCGAATATTTCTTTGTGCGCACAGGGCAATATGTGCTGCTCTGTCTCTTCGCCATCCCGGCCTTCTTCATCAGTTGCGCGTTTGACGTTGCGCTATGGGGGCTGCCGGCCTCCACGCGCAAAGCCGTCGTTCGCTGGATGCGCAGCCGCAGCCTGCTGCGCCGCGCTGTGCACAGCCTCACGCGGCCCTGGATTGCCTTCTTCTTGTTCATTGCGCTGTTCGCCAGCTGGTACGATGCGCGCATTGCGAGCTGGCTGTTGCGCGACGACCTGCTCCACACCGCCTCACTGCTGGCGCTGGGCGTCGGCGCCATGCTGACCTGGTGGCATCTGATCGGCACCGGGCCACGCCTGCATTGGGAGCTTTCCCCCTGGCTGGCTGCGCTCGCCATCGTCGTGCTGGAATTGGTGAACATGTCGGTCGCCGTGCCGCTGGCCTTTTCTACAGAGCCGGTTTATCCTCACTACGCAGCGGCCTCGAATCATCCCGATCGCTTTCTCATGCTCACCATCGCCGACGACCAATCCTTAGGGGGCGGGCTGCTTTGGGTCGGCGGAAGCGCCGTCTTTCTTTCCAGCATTGTGCTTATTCTCAATCGGCTTTTCGAGCGCCACGGCATGAACCGCGCCGACCCTTGGCCCGACTGGGACGCAGACGAGAAAATGATCATGCCAGGATTGGAGCATCGGGTGAAAAAATGAAACCGGACGTCTCATTTCCTGACCAGGAGAGAAGTAGTTGCGCCGGTGAGTTTTTCAGGCCGAAACAATCGACGGCGGCGCCCACTGCACAATCGCAACGGCTGCAAAAAATGTCGAACGTTGAATCTGCATACGTCGCTCAAGCTTGCTTCCTTCCAGCGGTTGCATTTCAAGCGGATGAGGCGAGACGCCGGGCTATTTCTTTCACCGCCGCGCAGAATGCGAGCCTCCAGGGAGCAGGAGGAATTTCACAAAGCTTCGTAGCGGATGTCCGGCGGCGGATCTATTTACTGAATCCAGGCCGGCTGCCTGGGACAATCGGATGGATGGTTTCGGTTTCTTCTGTGGCGCGGCTATAATTGGCGGCGAACGAGGAGATAGTTCCGTCCGTTTGCGCGGACGATCAGCCGTAGGCTGTGCAGATGAGATTGCAATCGCCAATCCTGATTCTAAACCAAGCCACATGACGACCGATTCCATTCATCCGCTCTCTCGCATCCGCGCCGTCCTTTTCGACATGGACGGCGTAATTTACGTCGGCAATCGCCCGTTGCCCGGCGTGCAGGAGCTGCTCGACTATCTCGACGCCACCGGCCGGCGCTGGATGCTAGTCACCAATAACGCTGCGCTGACCTCGCAGCAGTTCAGCGACAAGGTGGCGGCGATGGGGCTGCGCGTGCCGCCGGAGCGCATCCTGGGTAGCGCCGAAGCGACGGCAAGCTGGCTGCGCCATCAGGTCGAAAAGGGCTGGCCCGAAGGCAAAGTGATCGTCAACGGGCAGGATGGATTGCGCACAGCCTTGACGGCGGTCGGCTTCGAGCTGACCAACGATCCCTTCGAGGCGGCCTACGCCGTGTCAGGCGCCAACTTTAAGCTCACCTACGACGATCTGGCCAACGTGACGCTGGCGATCCGCAACGGCGCGCGCTTCATCGGCACCAACAGCGACCGCACCTATCCCACCGAACGCGGGCAGGTGCCGGGCGCCGGCGCCATCCTGGCACTCTTCACCGCGGCCACGGACCGCGAGCCGATCGTGATCGGCAAGCCCAATGCGCCGATGTTCGAGGAGGCGATGCGTCGGCTGGGCGTGGCGCCGGAGGAGACGATGATGGTGGGCGACCGCTATGAGACGGACATCGTCGGCGCGCTGAAACTGGGCATGCTGACGGTCGGTGTGCTCACCGGCGTCGACACGCGCACCTCGTTCGAGGCGCAAAGCGCGCCGCCTCACCTGATCTTGGAAGGGCTGCCGGAGCTGCTGGCGTGCTTTCAGCGCGCAGACGCAGCCCAGGGCGTTCGCGCTGGACGTTCGTCGCCGTAAAAGGAACGATGCAAAAACGCGCAACGTATACCCCGATCGTCCATTGCGTGCGTTCGAGCGCGCTCGTCCGAACCGAAAGCGGCCTGCGTTTGATCGATTTTCCCGAAGAGAGCCGCCAATATGTCAATGCCCAGGTCGACGACTACTGGACCGGCTGGTGGCGCACCTTTCGCTGGCACCCGCCCTTGCGCCTCAGCCTGCGCGCACGGTTCTCGCAGGAAGCCGATAGCCTGCGCGGCACGGCGGGCTTCGGCTTTTGGAACGATCCGTTTTTGATGACGGGCTGGCGCTGGCCGGCGCCGCCGCGTGCACTTTGGTTCTTCTTCGCCTCGCCCCCCTCGGACATGGCGTTGACGCTCGACGTTCCCGGCCGGGGCTGGAAGGCGGCGGTTATCGACGCAGGGCGCCCCACCGGCCTGCGCTGGCTGCCGCTGGCGCCGTTGCTCATACCCGCCATGCGCAGCCGGCGCTTGCATCAGGCGCTCTGGCCGCGCATCCAGCGCGACCTGGGCATCGCCGAGGCGCCGATCCACTTCAGCATGACGGCGTGGCGTCAGTATGAAATTCGGTGGGGCGAGCGTCGCACAAGCTTTTGGGTGGATGGAAAACCCGCGTTGTTGGATGCTCCCTCCCCA
>CALFWA010000122.1 GCA_937928035.1 uncultured Caldilinea sp.
GCCTTGGTGCCGTCGATGGGGTCAAGCACCCAGCGATAGCGGGCGTCGGATTGATGGCTGCCGAACTCTTCGCCGAGCACGCCATGGTCGGGATAGGTGCGCTCGATCAGCTCGCGCATGGCCAGCTCGGCGTTGCGATCGGCGATGGTGACCGGAGATTCGTCGGCCTTGAGCTCCACCGCTGCGCCGTTGCGAAAGTACGGGCGGATCACGGCTGCACTCACTTCAGCCAGGCGTTGCGCGAAAGGGAGAAATTCCTGCGCTTCATCGATTTCAAGCGCGCCGCTGTATCTGAGGAATGGCGTCATAACTGGAAGCTTCAAAATGGGGATGACGTTTCAAAATAGACTTCATATTCGGGCAGGTCTGCGGCAGGAGCCAGATCCTTGCAGAACAGCCACCATTCTTGCGGCAGTTTCAGTGCGATGGCCAACATCTTCGTGCGCATCAGCGCAAGTTTGAAATTCGAGTGCGCCGAGAATTTCTCGCCGCGCATCGCCCACCCCAGGCCAGCCAAATAGAATTGAGTCGCCGTGATTGGATCCTGCGCATGCATGCTGCCCAGCACGATGCCCAGGCCGAGTCTTTCTTTGCCGCCCAGGTAATAATCTGACAGCACGATCGGCATCATATCCACCATCTCGGACTCGGTGGCGTTCGGGAATGTTCGGACAACCTGCCGCCATAGTTGCTCCGCCTCTGCACGCGCGCCAAGATGGAAGTGGATATAGCCGCTCAAAAATTTGATGCGCAGCGGATTCTCCCGGTCGCGTTGCACCCACTTCAGCGCCTCTGTGCACCGATTCCGTTCAATCAATTCGAGCACAAAACTATAAATGGGACCGGACGCGAGCGGCGCCTGGGCGGCTGCGTATTCCATCCAGGCCAGCGCTTCGTCCACCCGATTCTGCGCCAGGCTGAGCCGCGCCTTAAAATAGGCGAGATCCGATTGTAATGCTCGCGCCCGAGCAGCGTCGTCCAGCGTCGCCGAGGCGCGATTGACGCTGCGTTCGATCTCAAGGAGCGCCTGCTCTGCAAGATCAAAGCGGCGCCAGCGCAACGCTTTACCCAGATAGATGTCCCAGAGCAGGAAACGTTTCTGCAAGTCCTCCTCTGACAAAATGAGTGTTTTGAGCAGCGCAAAGCCTTCGTCTTGCAGTTCGCCGAGCAGCAGCACCGTTGCACGACGAAGACGCCACGCATTGCGCTGTTCGGCAGGAAGCGCTTCCTCGCCTTTTTGGAGAAGTGCGGCGGCCTCAGCAAACTGGTCTCGAGACAAAAGATGCAGCGCCAGAGAATCGATGGCCATGAGCAAGAGATTGTTCAGCCGCTGATTGCCGGCCATTCGCATCGATGCCGGCATTTGGAACAGGCGTTCGATCAGTTGTTGCAGCAGGATGCGACCGGACTCGTCCTGCCTTGCTAGCAACTCCTGCCCTCGCAGCAACTTTTCTTCCCAGCTCCCCTTGGTTGGCGTCATGATGCGCTGCCCGGAAGGAGAGAAGGGCGTTTCCATTTTGTTCATCACTCTCTTAACTCCCGCTCTCCACCTCTCCTGCTCTCCGCCTCTCGCGCTCATCCATCGATCTCTCTCTTGACGGTGGAAAGCAGCGTATCGGCGCGCAGGTCGGGCACATTGTAGCAGACGCCGCCGAGCGCATCGGCCAGCTTCTGCGCCAGGCCGCGATCGAAGGCTGCGTGCTCCATGTTGATGACGATCGACTTCAGCCCCGCCTGCTCGAACAACTCAGCGATGCGCAGCGACTCCTCCTGCGCAGGCATGCCGGTCATGCTGACGTTGCCGGCACCGTCGGTGAGCAAGATCATCAAGGGGCGAATTTCGCGGTCGCGGCGGCGGGCGTTTTCCAGCACCTGCCAGGCCAGGAAGAGGCCGCTGCTCAGCGGCGTCTTGCCGCCGACGGGAAGGTCTTGCAGCGCGCGCTGAGCCAGCTCGACGCTGTTGGTGGGCGGCAACACCAGCCGCGCCTTATCGCGTTGAAAGACGATCAACCCCACCTGGTCGCGACGCTGATAGGCGTCGACCAATAGGCTGAAGATGGCGCCCTTGGTGGCCTCCATGCGTTCGCTGGCCGCCATGCTCCAGCTTGCGTCCACCACGAACAAGATGAGGTTGCCGGTGCGCCGCACGCGCACCTTGCGTTGCAGGTCGCTCTTGCGCAAGTGCAGTGCAAGATTATTGTCCGCCTGTGCGTGGCGTTGGCTTTGGTAGGGCGCAGCGGCGCGCAAGGTGGCGTCGAACGCAATGTCCTCGGGTCGATCGCCCGCCGGACGGGCTTTGATGTAACGGCCGCGCTTGCGTTCCGTGCGCGTGTAGGAGCGCTTGCCGGCGCGCTCGCGCGTCATTTTGTCCAGCGGCGTATCGAGCCGCCTGGCCTCAAAGGTCTCTCCGATTTTCACCGGTTTACGGGCGCCTTTGTTGTCGCCGGGCGATGAGCTTTGCTGAGGAGACGCGTCGGGCTGAGGGACGCCGCCTTCGCCAGCCTCTGGGCTTGGGTTCAGCTCCGACTCATCGCCCTCCAGGCTTTTTTTTCGTCGGTCGCCGCCTTTCCTTCGCCTTGCTGTTGCATCTCTTCGTCGCCGACTGCATGTTCGGCCTCCGCGCGCGCCTGGCGCATGTTGGCCTGAAGCTGATCGGGATTGAGCACGGAGTCTTGGAAAGGCTGTTTTTTCATGCGATGAGGCAACGCCAACTCTGCGGCCAGCAGGATGTCGCGGTCGTTGATCTGGAAGCGCCCTTCAAAGGCAGCCTGTGCGCGCGCCGTCTTGAGGATCACGATGTCGGCGCGGTGACCATCGACCTTGAAGCTAGACGTCAGCGCAGCGATGGTGTAGAGGTCCTTCTCCGTGTACTTAACCAGCGGATAGCGTTGCCGCGCCTCCAAAATGCGGTTGCACATCTCCTTTTCGGACTCTTC
Organism: uncultured Caldilinea sp.; assembly: GCA_937928035.1. Classification (GTDB taxonomy): domain Bacteria; phylum Chloroflexota; class Anaerolineae; order Caldilineales; family Caldilineaceae; genus Caldilinea. The sequence continues at coordinate 2,937 of CALFWA010000122.1, forward strand.
GTAGGCCGCAATGAACGCCTCCGGGTCTTGCTCAAAAAAGACGCGGCGGCGCAGCACCTCGACGCGTTGCGCAGGGTCGCTGATGCCGACAACGTCCACGGCGTGGGCGAAGCGGTCCAGCAGCTGCGGCCGCAGGTCGCCTTCCTCCGGGTTCATCGAGCCGACCAGCACGAAGCGCGCCGGATGCTGGAAGCTAATGCCTTCGCGCTCGACGACGTTGACGCCCATGGCGGCGCTGTCCAGCAGCAGATCGACGACGTGGTCGTCCAGCAGATTGACCTCGTCCACATAGAGCACCCCGCGATTGGCCGCCGCCAGGATGCCCGGCTCGAAGTGGCGCTCGCCCTTCTGGATCGCCTTTTCGATGTCGAGCGTGCCGACGACGCGGTCTTCGGTGGCGCTCACCGGCAGGTCGACGAAGGGGGTGGGGACATAGGTGACCGGCAGCGTTCCTTCCCGCTCCAGGCGTTCGCGGCACTCATCGCAGAAGAGGTCGGGGCGCTGCGGGTCGCAGTTGAAGCGACACCCCTGGACTACCTCGAGCATGGGCAGCAATGCGGCCAGGGCGCGCGCCGCCGTCGATTTGGCGGTGCCGCGCTCCCCGCGAATCAACACGCCGCCGATCTGTGGATTGATTGCGTTCAAAATCAGGGCGCGCTTCATGCGTTCTTGACCCACAATGGCTGTAAATGGATATGTCTGTCGCATGCGATCTTCCTTCGTAAGGTGCGCCGGGGCGCTCGATCCTCGATGGAGCGCGCGGCGATCCTCAATCGATCAAATTGATAATACCTGTCGAATTCCGTTCAACCACAAATTCATTTCACTTCTCGTGACTTTTCCACGGAATGAATATATTATACTTCACGCCGAAAGCGCCTCACAAACCACCGGCGTCTTTCCAGAGAAATTGCACGGTTGCAACTTTATGCCTGCGGCTGCGTATTGTCGAATGACGGCGCATGAATGACAGCGCATGAGGTCGGCGTCGCCGGCCTCGCAGAGAGAAGCGAGAATCGTAGTCATGAACGACCAGGAACAGACCTGGGTCATGCAGGCCCGCCGGGGCGACGCAAAGGCGTTCAGTCGACTTGTGGAAGCCTATCAGCGCCCGGTGTTTAATCTGACGTATCGCATGTTGGGGAATATTGAGGAGGCCGAAGACGCAGCGCAAGAGACCTTTCTGCGCGCCTATAGCCGTCTGGGGCAGTACGATCCGGCGATGAAGTTCTCGACCTGGCTCTTTTCGATCGCAAATCATCACTGCATCGACCGATTGCGTCGTCGCAAAGCCACGCAGATCTCGATCGACGACAATCCGATGCTGCAGAATCTGGAAGGCGGGGATCTGCAGCCAGAGCGAAGCGCCCTCCAGGAGGAGACGCGCATCGAAGTCCAAACGATGCTCGAACGGCTGGCGCCGGAGTATCGCTTCCCCCTGGTGCTGCGATATTGGGAGGAGATGAGCTACGAAGAAATTGCCGAGACGATGAACGTGACGGTCGCCACGGTGAAAAGCAGACTCTTTCGCGCGCGGCAGCAGCTGGCGGCGCTGTACCGCCAACAGGAGAACGAAACGCCGCCCGATGCGCAGCATGCATCCTCGCAATCGCTTGCGTCTTGCCCTCTGCGCAACCAGGCGCAAGCGACGGAGGCGAAGCGGGAAAGTTGGCGCGTAGAGCTTGTTGCGCGTTGCGTGGCGTTTGGCGTATGACGAGAACACCGAATGAGCGATGCATTATGAAATCACGCACTACGAAACACGCAATACGAAACACGATCCGTACAACACGATCCGTACAAAACGCGGTGGCAATACAATACGCGGTGGAGACGCGGTGGAGGTGACGCAATGAACGGGGCAAACAAAACGGACGACCATCTGCAGGAGACGATGCGCCCCTCGGAACAGGAATTTGCATGGCTGATGTCGCTGGCGCTCGACGATCGGCTCGACGCTGACGAGCGCGCCCGCTTTGAGACGCTGCTGGCGGAGCATGAGGAGTTGGCGCACGCATGGCGATCCTGGCAGTGGATCGACCGCCAATTCGCAGAAACGCCGGCCATTGCACCCTCCTCCGGCTTCGTTCGACGCTTCGAGGCGCGGCTTGCGCAACAGGAACAGCAACGACAGCAGCGCGTGTTGCTGCTTTCGGCTGCTCTGGCCGCAACTGCGCTGGCGATGGTCTTCCTTGCAATCGTCGGTGTCGGCGCGCTGATCTTGTTGACGCAGGGGCAATGGGTCGGCGAACAACTGCGTATGCTGGCTTTTGCATACTCATCGCTGAAACTGTGGGCTTCTTCCACGTTTGAAACGGCGGCGGCGCTCGCCAGGACGCCTCAGGCGCAGCTCCTAGGCGCCGCCTACGCGCTGCTTGTTGTTTTGATGACGGTCGCCTGGGTGCAGCTGCTGCGACGCAGCCACTCCGATGACAGGTTGGCGTGATGGTCTTTTGGGGATCGCTCAGCCTTCATCCAACCGCCAGGCTGATTTTGTGAATCACCGCAACCTATGGACATCAGGGACAACCTTATGCGATTTAACCACCCTTCCATCTTGCAACGAGCGCCCTCATTGCTTTTTCCACTCCTGATTGCCTTGGCGCTGGGGGCGGCCGCGATTTCGCCGACGCCAGCCCAGGCGGCTGCGGCTCAAGCCGGCGACCGGCCAACGATCGCTCAGCGTCAGGTCTTTTACGATAACCTGCGCGTGCGCGGCGGCCAGGTCATAGAGGGTGACGTCGTCGTCTACCAGGGCAACGTCACGGTGGAGCGGGAAGGCGCCATTCGCGGAGATTTGGTCGTATACAGCGGCAACGTCCAGATCGAGCGAGGCGGCGCCGTCAGCGGCAACGTCACGGCCCTCAGCGGCAACGTCATCGTTGACGGCGCCGTCGGCGGCTCAGTCACGGCGTGGAGCGGAAACGTCAGCCTGGGCAGCGATGCAGTCGTCGACGGCGACATCAGCGTTGTGAGCGGAGAAATCAGCCAATCGCGCGGCGCGGTGGTTCGGGGCAACGTGGTGCGCGGGCCATCCGTCAGCATGAACCTGCCGCCGCTGCCCGGGTTGGGGACGCTGGCGGAGATGCCGCTTGCGCCCAAGCCGCAGCCGCCAAGTGCGATGGAGATTTTTCTTGGTCTGGTTGCGCGCACCTTGCGCGCTCTGCTCCTCCTGGGCGTGGCCGTGGGAATCGGCGCGCTGCTGATGGCGTTGCGCCCGGCCTGGGTGGAGCAGACCCGATCAACCCTGATTGAGCGCACGCCGCTCAGTTTTGCAGCCGGCCTGATTTTCAATCTCTTCAGTCTGGCGCTGATCGGTCTTCTCTGGATCACTGTCTGTTTCCGACCGCCGGCCGTCCTGCTTGGCCTGGCTCTAGCGGCGGTCAATCTGGCCGGGCTGGCCGCCTTGGGCGAGGAGCTGGGACGCAGAATCGAGAAAGCCGTCAACATCCAGTGGGGCGCGCCCGCGCGCACCGCCTTGGGCATTGTGGTTCCCAGCGCTCTGGTCGCCTTTTTCTGGATTCTCGGTGGCTGTCTCAACCTCTTCGCCTATCTGATCGCCGTCATTGTCGGCTCGTTTGGCGTCGGCGCCATCCTGGTCAACGCGTTGAGGCTGGGCGAACAGGCCGCGCCTGTCCTCGCGCCTGCGACGACGCAAGCAGCGCCTCCACCGCCTCCAAGCGCCCCGCAGGCCGAACCTGAACCATCGAGCGCAGCGGAGCCCGGCGAGACGTCGGCGGCGCAACCTGTCGCAAACGAACCTGGGGAGCCCCCTGCTCTGAGCGGCGCCGGTGAGGAAGCACCTGCGCCGACATCTCCTTCCGCAGAGGTTGACGACTTCACCCAGATCAACGGCATCGGACCGGTCTTCAACCGTCGTCTCAAGGAAGCCGGCATTCTCACCTTTGAAGAACTGGCCCGGCGCCCGGCTGAAGAGATCGCAGAAATTATCCAATGGCCGGTGGGGCGTGTCGTGCGCGCGCAGATCATTGAACAGGCGCGTGAGCTGGCGCAGAAAAAAGGACGTTAGGCTCCGTCCACAACAACGCATCGAGCTGAACGGCGCATGCGCCGGCGGCAAGCGCCTGCTGCACATGCCGTTCGTTGTAGACGCCGCCGCAGGCGATCACGGCGCAGCCCAAATCAAGTCTCACCACCTCCACCAAAGCGCGCAGCATCGGCGCAAAGGTGAGCGGGCCGTAGAGATCGCCCAGCAGCGGCGTCATCCTGCCGGTGACCGGATTGCTTTCCATCACAGCTCCTTGCAGTGGTTGTCCGACCACGACGCCGACGGCGCCCGCCTCCACGGCGTTGCGGCTCCATTCCGCTGCACACTCCAACGGGGTCTTGATCCAGACAGGCAGTTCGACGTTCCGCGTCAGTGCGCGCACTCCATCGCACACCTGCTTGCCGGACAACATCGTCGGCGGAGCCCATTCCACGCCGACCACAGACGAAGCCTGCACGACGCGTCGCGCCGCCCTGACTAAATCCACTGGCGCTGCATCCCCCAACTGCACGATCACCGGGCGTTGCAGCCGCTCCCACGTGGAGGCGAAGCGGGCGACCGCCCGAGCTGCGCCGCGGCTAAAAGAAGATTTCGCAGCCAGAACGCCGCCGTCCACCTCAACGAGCCGGACCGGCCCTCCGTAGCTGCGCCCCCCTGCGCTGACCGGCCCCACCACCACTGCGCCCAGGCGGGCAAGATCGGCCGGGCGCAGCGGCAGCTCGCCGAAGCCGGCCGCCGTCGGCGAAAGCAACAGCGGGCTGTCCACTATCAACCCGATCTTATGATTGGGTGCAAGATCAATTTCGATGGACATTCGAGCTTTTCAAAAATCGATCTTTTGCACTCACTCACCTGTGGGCAATACAGCGACCTCGGTGGCATCCCGGTTGCCGATCAGCACGGCGCCCTCAAACGGCTGAATCACGGCTGTAAAATCGACCGGCGTCGGCTCCACTGCAAAACCCAACCGCGTCCAGCGTCCCTCTGCTGCCCATAGAGGTGCAAAACGGCCCGTAGGCAGATATAGGCTATTGGGTGGAGGCGGGATGTCCGGCGGGAGCTCAACCTCTTCAAGCAGCGGCAGCCGTTCCCAGCGGCCTTCGCGCAGATAGACGATGTAGAGATCATCGGCGTCGTTCAAGCCCACCATATAACCGCGCTCGAACGGCGTCATCTGCGCCGGGCCCACCTGCGCAGCCGAGAGAGGACATCCCAATGCCCTGCGTCGCTCCGCCTCAAGGCTATTGACATAACGGAGAAGCGTCTCATCTGCCAGAGAAAGGCAGGCGACCAGCGTCGCTTCGGCGTCGGGCGTCGGCGTATCGGCGGGAGTGCTCGTCGGCGTGGGCGTCTCCGTAGCGGCGGGAGTGTAAGTCGGTGTCGCGGTGGATGCGTCTGTGGGCGTCGCCGTCGGTGAAGGCGTATCGGAGGGCGTCGCCGTCGCCGTCTCCGTCGGCGGAGGGGCTGGAGACGCCGCTGCGTCGGTGAGTTCCGCAGTCGTCGAAGCCGCCGCAGGAGAAGGAATTTCCGATGGCGTTTCAGGCGGGAAGGGCGCCAGCCCAAGGGGCGGTGCGTCGGCGTTGGCTTCAGGCTCCTCTGCAGGCGGCGTCGGCGTGTCTGCGCCAGGCAGCGCAACGGTGGCCGGCAAAGGCGGAGGGGTGCGCAGCAGTCGCGGAGTCTGTATGCCCAGGACAACGCCGATCGCCATCACAATGAGGCCGCCTGCGACCGTGAGCAGAATCTCATGCATGGGGGGGAAACGGCGACCGCCCGCCCCGGCGGCTGCAGCTTTGACCGGCGCCGGCCGCGCTTCAACCGGCGCCATCGCTGGCCCTGTAGCTGGAGGGAGCGTGGAGGCGGTGCGTAAGAGCGGGTGGGCGCTGCGCGTCGGCCCGCCCGGCGCCGGCACCAACACTGTTGTTGATGCGGCTTCCGCCGCAGGCGCAAAAGTGGGCAGCGCCGCCATCGTCAACGTGGCGGTCGCCTCCGTCGGCTCATCGCCCCGGCGCAGGGTGCGGCCCGCCGCCAACGCCAAGGCGTCGGCCATCTCGTCGGCGCTGGCGTAGCGATCCTCCGGCCGTTTGGCCAGGCTGCGCTGGAGCACTTCGATCATCTGGGGCGAAAGCTGCCGGTAGAGGGCCTCGTCGATGGTGAGCGGCTCATAGACGTGCGCGTGCAAAATTTGCGTCGTCGTGCCGGTGAAGGGCAGGCGTCCTGTGATGCAGCGGTAGAGCACTGCACCGAGCGCGTAGATGTCGGCGCGGCCATCGATTTCCCGGCTGCCTGCACATTGCTCCGGCGCCATATAGGCCGGCGTGCCCACCGTGCGACCCAGGCTGGTCAGCTCCGGCGCATCGAGCACGCGTGCGATGCCGAAGTCGGTCAGCAGCGGAATGATCGGATATTCGAGCGCCTCAATCTGGACGCTATGAGGCGCGCCCGGACTGGCGGGCCGCAACAGGATGTTGCCCGGCTTGACGTCGCGGTGCACGATGCCGCGGGCGTGGGCGGCCGCCAGCGCGCGTGCGATCGGCTCCAGCAAATTGGCGGATTCTTCGGGGCGCAGACGGCCGTGCTGGCGCAGGAGATCGGACAGACTTTCGCCTTCGACCAGCTCCATGGCGATATAGGCGATCTCGCCGCCGGGCGCGGCGCCCACCTGTAAAACGCGCACGATGTGAGGATGGCGCAGGGCGCTGGCAGTCATCGCCTCGTTGCGAAAGCGCAGATACGTCTTTTCATCGGCGCCGGGCAGCAGGAGTTTGAGCGCCACCGTCTGACCCTGCACCTGGTCATACGCGCGATAGACGGTGGCCACGCCGCCGCTGCCCAGCCGCTGCCCGATCAAATAACGGCCAAGCTGCTTGCCGGTCAGATCGGCCAGTCCTGCCCCGGATTCCAGCTCGCTGCGCGACTGTGCGCGATCGTTGTTCAACGCGTCCACTGCACAGAATGCTCCAACCAGTTCACCAGAACACCTTGAATCTCCAGCAGGGGAACCGTGGGGCCACCGTCGATCGGGGTCACATACAGCCGCCAGACGCCGCCCCGATCGCTGGCGAAGACGACCAGCCTTCCATCCGGGCTAATCGCCGGCAGCCCATCTTGGGCGGGATCGTTGGTCAGTTGCACCAGCGAACCATCGCGCAACGAAAGCCGATAGACATCCATGTCGCCGTTGCGCGTGCTCATGAAGACAACGGCGCTGCCGTCCGGCGACCAGACCGGCCGTAGGTCGTTGCCGTTGTCGGTCAGCCGTTGCCGGTTGCTTCCGTCGGCGTTGATCAGGTAGAGGGCTGGATTTTCGCCCCGCTCATCGAAGCCGTTGAAGAGGATCCGCTCGCCCCCCGGCTCCCAAGCTGGATCCTTGCCGAAACCGAGGTCGATCTCCTCGCCGGTGTTCAGCGAGCGCACATATATGCGCGGGCGCCCGGGACTGGTGCGCGTGCTGCTATAGACGATCCTTGCGCCGTCAGGAGACCACGAGGGCGGCGCATCGCGCGCGTCCTCCGCCGCCTGGGTGATGCGCTGCGTGCGCTCGCTGGGGCTGAGAGAGGCCGCCAGGTCAAAGAGCGCAATCCCCGGCTCGGTGAAGGAGGCGCTGTGAAAGGCGAGCAGTGCGCCGGCGTGCGGCGCGCTGACCTGAGCGCCATCCGCAATCAACAGCGTCGAGAGGCCACCAGCCTGAGCCGGCGCGGCGTAGATGTTGTAGCGGTCGCCTTCCTGGGTGGAATAGAGAATGCGACCGGCGCCTGCGGCCAGGGTCTTCTCGATGTTGGCGAGCGCCTGTGCGCGTATGCATTCGGCCTCGAACTGCGCCAGCGGCGTATCGGCCGCCCCCTCCGGCAGGACGGCGACCGCCGCCTGAAGCGCGCTCGCTGCGTTGCAGATGCGACCTTCGGCCTCCAGGCGCCCTGCGTAGTTGAGCAGCGCGCCCCAGAGATTTTGTCGCACCGGCTGCGCCTCGGTGGGATCCACGCCGAGCAGCGCCGCCAACGCGCGCTGGATGGGCGCCGCCGTCTCGTCGTTCGGGCGCAGGGACAACGCCAACTCCAACTCCTGCGCAGCAGGCTCGAGCCGTCCGGCGATGAGATGCTCCGTCGCCAACCCGATGCGGCTCTCGAAGAGGCGGTCGGTGATCGTCTCGCGCTCGTAGTTCGGGTCGATGCGTTGGATTGCGGTGTACGCGTCGACCGCCGCCTGCCAGTTTTGTGCGGCCAGCGCCTCCTCCGCTTCCTGCTGGCGCTGTTGCAGTTCCTCCGGCGGCGTGAGCGTGACAGCGCCCTCTGGCATCGACGTCGGCGCAGACGGAGGAGCGGGGACGGCTTCCTCCGGCGGGTTGACCGCACCAGGCGGCGTCGCAGCCGAAGACATAGTCGTCGGCGACGCCCCTGGGCTGGCGGCGTTTTGGTCCTCGAGTGCGGACGCAGGGGGCGGGTCGACCGGAGCCGGCGTCGACGCATCCATCGTCCCAATGCTCTCGAGCGAGTGCAACGGCGCCTCGGGCAGCAGGCGAAGTGCGGCCCACCCGGCGCCGAAGAGCAGGAGCGCCGACAGGGCGACGCCAAGCAGGGCGGCCGTCCATCGTTTTCGCCTCAATGCAGCCACTGCGGCCGGCGACGGGCGACGCTGCTCCGGTTCCATCGGGCGCGCCTGCATGCCCGGCACAAGCACCCGCACGTTCGCAGGCGTTGCAGACACGGCCTGCAAGGCGGGCAGGGTGGCGGTGGCCTCCACCGGCGCTTCTTCGTGAAGCATCGGCGTTTGAAAGAGTTCTTCCAGCGCCTCCGCCAGTGCATCCCCCGATGGATAGCGGTCGGCGGGGTCTTTGGCCAGAGAGCGACGCAGAATTTCCACCGCCGCCGAGGGAAGCGCCGCCAGCGCGCCCTCCGGAATCGTCAGCGCTTCGTAGACATGCGCATGTAGAATTTGGGTGGTCGAACCGGTGAAGGGAGGACGTCCGACCAGACAACGATACAAGACGGCGCCCAGCGAATAAAGGTCAGAGCGCCCATCGATTTCGTGGCTGTCTGCGCACTGTTCAGGCGACATGTAGGTCGGCGTGCCGATGGTGCGCCCCACGCCGGTCAGCTCAGGCGAATCGAGCGCGCGTGCAATGCCAAAATCGCTGAGCAAAGGGATGAAATGGCTTCTCAACGCCTCGATGAAGACGGCGCCTGAAGCGTTTGCTGCACTTGGTTGCAGCAGGATGTTGCCCGGTTTGACGTCTCGGTGAACTACGCCCTGAGCATGGGCGTAGGCGAGCGCACGGGCGATGGGTGTTAGGATAGCAGCGGCGTCGCGGACGCTCAGTCGGTCGCGCGCCTCGAGCACTTCGTTCAGCCCTGGCCCCTCGACCAACGCCATCACAAGATAAGCGATGCCGTCGCTTGCATCGCACCCCTCCTCCAGGACAGGCACGATGTGTGGGTGAACGAGTCGGCGGTGTGTGCGCGCCTCCTGGCGGAAGCGCTCGCGCACCGTGGCGTCGGCGTCCGGCAGCAGCACCTTCACCGCCACCGTTTGGCGCGTCTCTACATGGACCCCGCGGTAGACAGCGGCCATCACGCCGCCACCCAGGCGCGCTTCCAGTCGATAACGGCCTAGCTGATAGCCCGTCAGCAGGCCGCGCGCGGCGTCTATCGCCGCGCGCGGCGACGTCAACGGTCCTTGATCGGAGTCAAACGATGACCGTCCTGCTGGCAGCATATCCTTACAACCAACCTCAGGAATGACCCTGCAATCTTTGCAACTCGCCCCTGCATGCTGCTATAGTTTCAACGAACGGCGGCGCGCAGAAGGCTCGCCGCGTCATGCAACAGCTTGCAAACGAGTATAGCACATCGAGCGAAGAGGCGGCTAAAGGAGCGCAGGGTGAGCAGGCATGGACGACTGGTCTGCCTGAACGGCCCGATGGCCGGACAGGAAATTGAGCTCTGTGAGGAAGTGACGACGGTTGGCCGCGCGATGGAGGCGGGCGTGCGGCTCGAGGATCCTTACGCGTCGCGACGGCACGCCGAGATTCTGCGCCTGGAGCAAGGCTATCAGGTGCGCGACCTGCACAGCAAAAACGGCGTTTTTGTCGACGGCAAACGGTTGGAGCCGGGCGGTTCGGCCTGGCTGACGGACGGCGTGGAGGTGCAGTTCGCATCGACGCGCTTCCGTTTCTACGACCCCGCCGCCACGGTGACGGCGCCGGCGCTGTTCGCCGTCGGCGAGCCGGGGTTGCGCGTGGACATCGCCACGCGCCAGGTGTACATCGACGGCGTGCTGCTCGAGCCGCCGCTCAGCGCCAAGCAATTCGATCTGCTCTGGTTCCTCTATCAGAACCGCGGCCGCGTGGTCAGCAAGGACGAAATCGCCCAGGCCGTTTGGCCCGAGGCGCAGGGCGACGTTTATGACGCCAACATCGACCGCATGGTCAGCCGCGTGCGCAGCCGAATCGAGCCGGACGGCGACGAGAATCCCCGGTTTATCCACACCGTGCGCGGCTACGGCTATATGCTGGAAGCCTGATGAGCGTACGAAAACGGTCCGATTTCGGTCTTGAAATTTTCAAGTTCCCCTAATCTTCCTTGGATATCATGGTCTTTGAATTGCGTATTTTGCGCAGTTGCACAGAAAGGAAAGACCATGACCTACCGTGTCACCACGGCGACCTCGGCGCTCTATGCGCTGTCCCCCCAACCGACCGGCGCGGCGACATTGACGTGGGAGCCTGCGCCGAGTCAACATCTTTCCGACCACGATCGCGCTATCCAGGCTGCCCGCCGCGGAGATGAGTGCGCCTTCGGCAGCCTGATCGACCTGTATCGCGCGGCGGCGGAGCGTGTGGCGCAGCAGATCTTGCACACCGAAGAAGCCGCCGCCGACGCCGTGCAGGAGGCGATGATCAAGGCGCATCGGGCAATGGCGCGCTTTCAAGAGGGCAACTTTCGCTCCTGGTTTCTGCGCATCGTCACCAACACCTGCTACGATCATTTGCGCCAGCAGCGCCGGCGCACCTCCGTCAGCCTGGACGAGCTGACCGAACGCGCCGGATTGGATTATTTGCCGGCGGAAGAGGCGATTTCGCATTATATGGATGAAGACCCGGAGACGCTCGTGCTCCAGAACGAGGGCATGCGGCTTCTGCTGTCGGCGATCGAGGCGCTGCCTTCCTACCATCGCGACGTCGTGATGTTGGTCGATGTGCATGGGTATGATTACGCCGAAGCGGCCGAAATCTTGGGGCTGCCGCTGGGTACGGTCAAGTCTCGCCTCAGTCGCGCCCGCGCTGCGCTGCGCGATCAGCTGGTTCGTTCTGGAGTCGTCGCCGCGCCGATGTAAGCCTCTCTTTACGACACTTATTTCTACTAAGGGGTTCGGTTCCACACCGAACCCCTTTTTCGTTGCATAAACAAGTGATTGACAAGTCAAACTTTTCGCAGTACAGTATGAGTGTTCATGATTGTTTAATGATTACTTGCGATTTTATCGTATTCCACGGTGTCAAAATGCAGGAGTCTATCGCAGAATCAGCGTTGGAGCGTCAACGGCTGCTGCTGGAGTGGATCGAGGCGCGACAGCGCGTGACCGTGCCGGAGATCACGGAGCGTTTCGCAGTCAGCCCAGCCACGGCGCGGCGCGATTTAGATGCGCTGGCCAGTGAAGGCAAGGTGCGCCGCGTGCATGGCGGCGCTATCGCCGTGCGTCGCGCGCCGCCGGAGCCGCCGGTGATGCAGCGCGCGCTGGAGCAGGCTGATGAGAAAAAGCGCATCGCTGCGCTGGCTGCGTCGCTGGTCAAAGATGGGGAGACTCTTTTTCTCAGCAGCGGCACCACGGTGATGGAGGTGGCGCATCAGCTGCGCGAGCGGCGCAACCTGACCGTCTTCACCAACTCGCTGTTGGTGGTCAACGCGCTGGCGGGCGCGCCGGGCGTGGAGGTGGTGGTGTTGGGCGGCGTGCTGCGCGCCAGCGAAAGTTCGCTGGTGGGCGCGTTGACGCTGCGCGCGCTGGCCGAGCTGCGCGCGCTCAAGGTCATCTTCGGCGTGCGCGCCATCGACCTCGAACAGGGGCTGACCAATAACGCGCTGGAAGAGAGCCTGGTCGACCGCGAAATTCTGCGCATCGGCAACGAGGTGATCGTCGTGGCCGACCACACCAAGCTCGGGCGGGTCTCGACCGTCTTCGTGGCGCCGCTCGACGTGGTGGACATCCTCGTGACCGACGCCGCTGCGCCGAAGGAGCTCGTGCAGTCGTTGCGCGAGCGCAGGATAGACGTGCGCATCGCGTGATGCATCGATGACGAATCTTGTGAGTCGCTCTCATCAAACAACAAACGAGAAGGATTTTTCCATGACAGACCTTTCCACCTCTCTCGGGGTTCACACTCGCCAGGAAATTTTTTCCCAGCCAGAAGCGTGGCGCGGGGTGCTCGCCGCGCTCGACGCCGAACAACAGGCGGCGCGCTCGTTTTACACCTCAGGGCGCTTTGACCAGGTCGTCTTCATCGGCTGCGGTTCGACCTATTATCTCTCGCTGGCGGCGGCGGCTGCACTGCAGCGCGTGGCCGGCGTGCGCGCCTGCGGGCTGCCGGCGTCGGAAGCATGGCGCAACCCGTTTGCTCTGCCGCCTGCAGAGCGAACCTTGCTCGTGGCGGTCAGCCGCTCCGGTGAGACGACGGAGACGTTGCGCGCGTGTGAAGTGTTTCGTCGCAACGGCAGGGGCGCCATCCTGACCCTGAGCTGCTACCCCGGCCGTGCGTTGACGAACCTCGGCGACCTCAACCTGGTCTTCCCGTCGATTCAGGAAGAGAGCGTGGCGCAGACGCGCGCCTTCACCGGCCTCTATGTGGCGACGTTGGCGCTGGCTGCGCTGTGGGCGGACGACGCTGCGCTCTCGGATGAGCTGCATCGCCTGCCGGACGCGCTGACGCCGCTCTTGGCGAAACACGCTCCTGCGCTGGAGCAACTAGGCGCAGATTTGAGCCTCGATCGTTTCTACTTTCTGGGCTCGGGCCTGCGCTATGGCCTGGCCTGCGAGCTGAGCCTGAAAATGAAGGAGATGACGCTCAGCCACAGCGAGCCGTTCTATTTTATGGAATTTCGCCACGGCCCTAAGTCGATGATCACGCCCACCGCTCTAGTGGTGGGGTTGGTTTCCGAGGAGCGCCGCAACGATGATCACGCCGTCCTTGCGGAGATGGCCGCGCTGGGTGGGCGCACGCTGAGCATCGGCGCCCATCAGGTGGACGTCGCTTTCGGGAGCGCCTTCAGTGCAATCGCCAGCGCACCGCTCTATCTGCCCTTTGGCCAGATTCTGGCGCTGGGGCGGTCGCTGGCCAAGGGATTGAATCCAGATCGGCCGGAGCATCTGGACACCGTTGTTGTGTTAGAGTAACCCACCCCTTTTTTCTTCTGGAGGAGGAAGACAACATGCAACGCAAGATTTTCGTTCTGTTCATCGTGATCGCTTTGCTGGCGGCGGCTTGCGGCGCGCCTGCTGCTGCCCCTGGAGGAACTGGCGAAGGCAAAATCACGCTTCGCCTCTGGTCCCATCAAAACCCTTCGTTCATTCAGGCCAATGAGACGGTGATTACAAAGTTCATGGAGGCGAACCCCGACATTGAAGTTAAATACGAGCAGTTCGAGTATGACCAGTTCATTCAAGCCTTGCAGACCTCGATGCAGGCGGGCACAGAGGCGGACGTCATCGAAATGTTCGGAACGTGGGTGTGCTCTTACGCCAGAGGTGGACGGCTGGCCGAAACGCCGCTGGACGTGATGAGCTATGCAGAGGCGCAGGAGCTTTTCTTCGAGGCGCCGCTGAACGGCTACTACTGCGACGGCAAGCTCTACGGCCTGCCGAATGAGTTCAACCTCGAAGTCGGCGGCGCGCTGGTTAACCCTGCACTCTTCGAGGGTAAGGATGTCCCCTATCCGCCTGTATGGAACACCATGGACGAGCTGCGCGAACAGGCGTCGCGCCTCACCGAATTCGACGGCGACATCATGGTGCGCGCCGGCTTCCACTTCATCGGCGGCGACGGATTGCCCTTCCTGTTGCTCGAAGGCATTCTCGAACAGGGCGGCAGCTACTTCGCCGAGGACGGCAAACATTTCACCTTCGACACGCCGGAGGCCATTGCCACCATCCAATTGATGATGGATATGGTGCAGAAGGATAAGCTGGTCGATCCGGTGCTGTTCAACGCAGAGAGCAACCCACCCTACGATGGCTTCTTTGCGGGCGTCGTTGCGGCCAGCTTCATCGGCTCTTGGGCGGCCGGGCAGGGGCTTGTCAACTACCCAGACTTCAAATTCGATTACGTCAATACGCCGGTGCTCTTTGGAACCGAGCGAAAATACGCCGCCGACTCCGGCTGGGGCAAGGTGGTCTCCGTCAACAGCAAGCACCAGGAAGCCGCCTGGAAGTTGGCCCGTTTCATGACCGCCGAGCAGGAGAACGCCATCACTTTCAACGGCGTGACCGGCACGATCCCGGCCTTGAAGGCGCTGGTGGAGAATCCGCAGCCTGTGTTGGAAAAGGCGCCCTGGATCGAACCGACCTTTAAGCTGCTGCCCTACGGTCATTACATCGGCGATCTCACCGATCGCGACAAGCTCTTCTACGAGATCATCTACCCGGCAATCTTGCAGGCGCTGCAAGGGAGCATGACGGCGGAGCAAGCGGCGCAGACGATCCACGCGCAGGCCAATGAGATGGTTGACGCAGCCCGGTAAACGACCCCGGCTGTTCTTTCACGCAGAGGCGCAGGAGTGCACAGGCTCTGAACCCTGTGCACTACCCCCTCTGCAATGAGTCTTTGAGCGAAGGCCGCTTTGTTGATCCGGCAAGGAAGCGCAACATGACGCAAGCAGTGATGGCAAGACACGCAGGCGAGCCGCGTAAGGAGCGATCCGGACTGCGGCCGGGTCAGCGTGTTTTTGTTTGGGGGGCATTGATCCCGATTTTCCTTTATCTCGGCGTCTTTGCTGTATTCCCCATGGTCTGGGTGGTGGTGCTGAGTTTCTTCAATTATTCGCCGGTGCGCATCGGCGACGGACCGCTTGGCCTGGGAGGACGTAATCCGTTCATCGGGCTGGACAATTTTGCGGCCATGTTCGCCGACACTCGGGCCGGGCAAATCTTTCGCATCTCCGTGAAAAACACGCTGATTTTCGCCTTTCTGGTGCTGGTCGTGAACCTGGCGATCACATTGCCGCTGGCGGTCTTGGTCGAAAGCGTGCACAACCGCGTCAAGGGGCTGTTTCGCGCCATCTACTTTCTGCCGACGGTCAGCTCTGCGGTGGCGGTGGCGATCATGTGGGGCTATGTCTATCACCCTCAACAGGGGCTGCTCAACAATTTCATCAAGCTGATCGGGCTGACGCCGCCCAAGGCCTGGCTCACCGATCCGAGCGCATTTGTGTTCGGCGTGCCGCTGGCGATGATCGCAGTCATCATCGCCTACGTCTGGATGGATTTCGGCTACAATTTGGTGATTTTCATCGCCGCGTTGCAGGGCATCCCCCACGAGCTGCGCGACGCTGCGCATATCGACGGCGCCACCGGTTGGTCGGAGTTTTTTCACATCACGATCCCCTTGCTGCGTCCGACGCTGCTCCTCGTCTGCACGCTGACGATGATTTCGTCCTTCCAGGTCTTCGTCATTTTTCAGGTGATGACTGGCGGCGGCCCGCAAAACCAGACGCGCTCGCTGACGATGGAAATTTACGAAAACGCCTTTCGTTATCAGGCGATGGGCTGGGCAGCCTCGATGTCGCTTGTCCTGTTCGCCATGGTGCTGATTGTAACGCTGGTGCAATTCCGCATCCTGCGCACCGACTGGGAGTATTGAACCATGAGCGCCGTTCAACTCGCCGCCTCTTCGTCCCAACAGAGGCCCCATCGCCGGCACAGCGCGCGACCGTTTGTGCGCCTGCTTGTCTACGCCATCTTGTTGCTCGGCCTGGCGGTGACGCTGGTGCCTTTTATTTGGATTCTGCTGACTTCACTCAAGCCGGCCAGCGAGATCGTGCGCATCCCGCCGACTTTCTTTCCAGAGCGCTGGACGCTGGACAGTTACCGCACCATCTTCACCGACCCCAAGGTGCCGCTGGCTCGCTTTTACTTCAACAGTGCCTTCGTCGCCATTAGCCGTGTGCTGATCACGCTGTTCACCAGTTCGCTGGCGGGCTATATTTTCGCCAAGTACACCTTCCGCGGCAAAAATCTGCTCTTCGGCTTCATCCTGGTGCAATTGATGATTCCCTTCCAGGTTGTGATGATTCCAGCCTATCTGATCTTGGTGCAACTGCGTCTGATCGACACGCTTTGGGGCTTAATCATTCCATCGATGGTCGATGCCTTTGGCATTTTCCTGATGCGTCAATTCATTTCCACGTTTCCGAACGATCTTCTGGACGCCGCCCGCATCGACGGCGCCGGAGAGTTCACCCTCTATCGCCGCGTGGTGATGCCGAACCTCGGCGCGCCGCTGGCGACGCTGGGCATCTTCACCTTTATGGCGACCTGGAACGACTATCTCTGGCCGCTGATCGTGATTACCACGCACGAGCGACGCACACTGCCGTTGCTGCTCACGTGGTACACTTCCCAGCACGGCCAGCGCTACGATCTGACGATGGCGGCTTCGATCCTCGTCTTGCTGCCGATTCTGGTGGTCTATATCTTCTTCCAACGCTGGATTGTGCGCGGGGTGGCGCTCACTGGCATGAAATAAATCAGGAGCCGTCATGAACGAACGCATTGTCCTTGTCGGTGCAGGGAGCGCGGTCTTCACCGCAGGATTGATTGCAGATCTAATCAGGCTGGGCGAATCGGCCGAAGTCATCCTGGTCGATCCGAATCCTGACGCGCTTCGCGTTGCTCTGCGTCTGGCGCAGAAAATGACGGATGCAGTCGGAGCGCCGTTGCATCTGCGCGCAACGCCGGATCGCCGCGCAGCGTTGCCGGGCGCCACCGCCGTCATCTGCACCGTCAGCGTGGGAGGGCGCCGGGCCTGGGAGCAAGACGTTTTCATCCCTCGGCGTTATGGCATTTACGCTCCCGTGGGCGATACGGTCGGCCCGGGCGGCTCTTCCCGTGCGCTGCGCATGATTCCTGCCATGATCGCCATTGCGCGCGATGTGCTCGACCTGGCGCCGGATGCGCTCTTTTTCAACTACAGCAACCCAATGGCGCCCATCTGCCGCGCAATTCACAAGGCGACCGGGGCGCCTGTCGTCGGCCTTTGCCACGGCGTGATGGAGACGGCGCGCTATCTGGCGCGCGTCCTGAACGCGCCGGTGGAGCAGCTGCGTTACATCGCCACGGGCATCAACCACCTCACCTGGTTTACGCAGGTGTGGGTCGGAGAGGAGGACGCCATGCCGCGGCTGCGCGCGATCGCCGCCGAGCGCGCAGCGCAACCGCCCGAACTGCTGCCGTCGAGCGAAAGCCCCTACGAATCGCCGGAAGATCATCCTTTTTCCTGGCGATTGATGCATTGGTTCGGCGCCTTTCCCGCTCCCTTGGACCGTCATGTGACCGAATTTTTCCCGCAATTCTTCCGTGACGGCGCGTATTGGCACAAGCATCTAGGGGTTGACGCCTTCAGTTTTAAGGGAACCATCGCCGACGGCGACCGCGCCTTCGCCGAAATGCGCGCCGTCGCGCTGGAGGATGCGCCGCTGCCCCCGGCCTATCTCGCCCGTTTCAGCGGCGAACATGAACAGGTGATGGACATCATCCGCGCCGTGCGCACCCACGCCGGAATGGTGGTTTCGGCTAATCTCCCCAACTCTGGACAGGCGCTCTCGTTGCCCAAAGACGCTATCGTCGAAGGGCCGGCCCTGGTGGATGCGTTTGGGGTGCGCGCGTTGCAGCAGCCGCCGCTGCCGCCGGCGCTGGTAGGCGTCCTGGCTGCGCGCTATCAGTGGGTTGAGACCATCGTGGACGCTGCGTTGGAGCAGAGCCGGGAAAAGTTTGTGCAGGCTTTGGTTCTTGATGGCTACGTACATTCGATCGATCAGGCCGTTGCGCTGGTCGATGATTTATTGGCGGCGCAGGCCCCTCATTTAGGATGGAGGATATGAAAAAGTTTGACGTCGTCGCCGTCGGCGACCTCAACGGCGACTTGATTCTCTCCGGCGACGTGACGCCCGTCTTCGGACAGGTCGAAAAAGTGATCGACGACGCTACGCTCACCGTCGGCGGCTCGACGGCCATCTTCGCCTGCGGCGTCGCGCGATTGGGGCTGCGCGTGGCCTTTGTCGGCAAAGTGGGCTGCGACCCCATCGGCGACTTTCTGCTCGACGCCTTGACGGCGCGCAAGGTCGACGTTGCCGGCGTGCGCCGAGACCAGGCGGTGAAGACCGGCCTCACCACCGTGCTTTCGCGCGGGGCGGACCGCGCCATGCTCACCTATCTTGGCACGCTGGCCACGTTGCGCTCCTCCGACATCGCCATGGAGATCGTGGCGCAGGCTCGACATCTGCATCTGGGCAGCTTTTACATGCTGAACGCACTGCGGCCGAACATTCCTCGCCTGTTCGCCGAGGCGAAGGCGCATGGCCTCACCGTCTCGCTCGACACCAACTACGACCCCACCGAGCAGTGGGGGGGCGGCATTGACGAGGCGCTGGCGCACGCCGACATCTTTTTGCCCAACGAAACGGAACTTAAGGCAATCGCACGCTGCGAGGATTGGCGAACTGCGCTGGCAAAGCTGGCGGCGCACACACCGATCGTGGCGGTCAAACGCGGCGGGGAAGGGGCGGCGGCACAGCGCGGGCAGCAAGTCGTCGAGGTCTCTGCACCCAAGGTTCAGGTCGTCGACGCCACCGGCGCCGGCGACTCCTTCAACGCAGGCTTCGTCTACGGCTATCTGGCCGGCTGGCCGCTGGAACACATCCTGGCCTTCGCTGTCGCTTGCGGCTCGGCCTCGACGTGCGCAGCAGGCGGCGTGGAGTCGCAGCCGACGCCGGAAGAGGCGATGGCGTTCACTGAGGTGCGCAAGTAAACTTTTATGTCAGCTCTGCAACAGATCGTTTTGCGCCTGCTCGAACTGCGCGAACGCGAACATCTTCATCTGACGCTGCTGGCCGTCTGTCCCAACTCGGCGGCGGTGCTGGAAGCTGCGGTGAAAGTCGCGGCGCGCTGTCATGCGCCGATGCTTTTCGCCGCCACGCTCAACCAGGTGGACCGCGACGGCGGCTACACCGGCTGGACGCCTGCGCAATTCGTCGCCGAGATGAAACGCTGCGCCGTGCGCTACGGCTGCACCGCGCCGCTCTATCCCTGCCTAGATCACGGCGGGCCGTGGCTCAAAGATCGTCATTCGCTGGAAAAATTGCCGCTCTACCAGGCCATGCATGAGGTGAAGCTCAGCCTCACCGCCTGCCTGGAGGCCGGCTATGCGCTGCTTCACATCGATCCCACTGTGGATCGCACGCTGCCGCCAGGAGAAGCGCCGTCCGTGTCGGTTGTGGTGGAGCGCACGGTCGAGCTGATCGAGTACGCCGAGCAGGAGCGACGGCGGCTGAACCTTCCGCCGGTTGCTTACGAAGTCGGCACTGAAGAGGTGCACGGCGGGCTGGTGAATTTCGACAACTTTGTCGTCTTTCTCGAACAATTAAAGGTGGAACTGGAGCGACGCTCGTTGATGCACGCCTGGCCCGCCTTCGTCGTGGCGCAGGTCGGCACCGATCTCCATACGACCTTCTTCGATCCATCTGCGGCGCAGCGGCTGACCGAGATCGTGCGCCCCACCGGTGCGCTGTTGAAAGGCCATTACACCGACTGGGTCGAAAACCCCGCCGACTATCCTAGGGTGGGCATGGGCGGCGCCAACGTCGGCCCGGAGTTTACAGCCGTTGAGTTCGAGGCGTTAGAGGCGCTGGAGCAACGGGAGCAGCGGCTGTGTGCCAACCGGAAATTGCAGCCCGCCTATTTTCTGGCGGCCCTGGAGGAGGCAGTGGTCGCCTCCAACCGTTGGCAGAAGTGGTTGCAGCCCGACGAGCTCGGCAAACCCTTTGCCGAGCTGACGCCCGCGCGCCGGCGCTGGCTGGTGCAGACCGGCGCGCGCTACGTCTGGACTGCGCCGAAGGTCGTCGCCGCGCGCGAGCAGCTTTATGCGCATCTCTCGCTCGTGCAGGCGGATCCGCACGCCTACGTGGTGGAGTCGGTGGCGCGGTCGATCGAGCGCTACGTCGATGCGTTCAACCTGTACGACGCCGCCACGCTGCTTTCCTGAAAGCGTGTCTCAGCAGAATCTGACTCTGCAAGTAAAGGTGGGGTGGTGAAGGGATTGCAGTAAGTGAGGGGTAGCGAAGGCAGCACCTTCGCCTACCCCGATTGCATGCCCGCCAAATCGGAAATACACCCCTGTCATGCTTCCTTTTTGACAAGCTCCATCAGCATCTATAAAATGATCGATGAGAAGTCGGCTTGACTTCTTTGGCCAAGTATGCAAGGTGAAGCCTTTGGCCTGTGAGGCGTACATTATCAACCTTTTTGTGTTGTTCCGTTAGGGGAGCCTGAGGACAGGCTGAGAGGACCGCTTCTGCGGTCGACCCTATGAACCTGATCTGGGTAATGCCAGCGCAGGGAAAC
>CALFWA010000123.1:0-2500 GCA_937928035.1 uncultured Caldilinea sp.
CCGGCGCCGATCTCCGGAGCCGCCCCGATTCGCGTCGGCGCCTTAGGGTTGCCTGCGCCATCAGAGGATGATCCCTACATGACGCCGCGCGGCGGTTTCTGCATCGAGCAGCGGCTGCCGGACAATGCGCGCAGCATCACGGCGATCGCCTTTGCGCCCGACGGACGCATGTTCCTGGCGCTCGACAGCAACCTCACCCGCGACGTCGATCCGATGATTCTTTACGACGCTTACCATCCGAGCCGGTCGGTGGCGCTCTATGATTGGATCAACAACCGCACCCGCTACGAAGAAATCTTCACCGAATCGAGCCGCATCACCGGGCTGGATTATCATGATGGGGCGCTTTACATCAGCCGGTCGGGCGAGGTGGGGCGCATTCCCGACGGCGGCGGCTACGAGAAACTTGCAGACGGCTTTGCGGACAACAGCCAGCTCTTCCACGCCAACAACGGCATCGTCATCAGCAACGGCTGGGTTTACGTCTCGGCGGGCGCCATGCGCGATGGCTATGTGGAAGGGCCGATCACCGGCGTGGGCGAGGAGGGCGCGCAGCAGATCGTCTCCGCCGGCAATCCCTACGCAGCACGCATCGTGCGCGCGCCGCTGGACGCCCTGCTCAGCCAACGCACGATCGGCGTCTTCTCCACTGCTGCGCGCGGGGTGCGCAACCCCTACGGCATCACCGCCGACCCGGCCGGCCGCATCTGGTTCACCGACAACGGCGCCACCAACGTGCCCGATGACATCAGCGCCGGCGACGAGGTGAACTTGCTCGATCCCGCCGCAATCGGCCCCAGTGAGGGGGCGACGCCGCACTACGGCTTCCCACTGGTATTGAGCGGCGAGGGAGCAGACTGGTACACGCCGCCGGTGGTCGATCTGGTCAACTCTGCTGCGCCGACAGGAATCACCTGGGCGTATGACACCATCTACTTCGGTGTCTACGGCCGTTATCCAGGGCTGTATCGGCTGGGACGCGCCGCCGATGGCGGCGTCGTCGCCGAGCGCATCTTGCACGGCTGGCCGATCCTGGCCGTCGCCACTGCGCCCGACGGCGCCCTCTGGATCGGCATGGGCAACGGCGGGTTGTACCGACTGACGCCGGGGTGCAGCAATTAAGAAATGAAAAAAGAGGAGCGAGAAAAGGGACGGCGGACAGGGCGTCGCCTTTGAGAGATCGGTGAAATCTCGATGCGTTTTCTGTTCGTTTCGGCGCCGCTGCCGGGCCACCTGGACTGGGGAGGGTTTCTGGCGACGGCGGTCGCACTGCAGCAGCGCGGCCACGAGGTGATCTGGGCTTCAGGGGAGGCGGTGGCTGCTCAGGTGCAACGGGAAGGCGTCCGCTTTGCGCCGCTGGCGGAGACCGGCTGGCGTTGGCCGCCGCCTCCCCTGAGCCGTCCTGCGCAGATGTCTGACGCAGCATGGCGACGCCTGCGCAGGCTGCGCGCGCTCGACCAGTGGCTGGAGCCGGTGCGCGTGGCGGCGGGCATGGCCGCGCTCGAGGCGGTCGCCACCGAGGTGCAGCCGGACGCGCTCATCAGCGAGATGTTCATCGTTGCGTCAGGTTTGGTCGCCGAACGCATCCGGCGCCCCCTCGTCGTAGCCGGATGGCCTGCGGTGGAGATCTCCACCGGCGCAGAGGAGGATGTGATGGCGGAGGCGCGCGCCCGGTTGGAACGCTTACTCCGCGTGAGCGGTTGTGAAGGCGTCAACTTCACCCGACAGGGGCCGCCTGCGCTGCGTTCTTCGCAGCTGCATATCACCTTCTGGTCGGAGCGTTGGTATGCCGGGCTTGCGCTGGCGCCGCAGACGCGCCACGCAGGCGGCCTGCCGCTCGACGCCCTGCCTGCGGATGCGACGCTGCCTTCGCCGGACGATGCGCCGTGGGTCGTCATTACCCTGGGGACAAGCTTCAACCGCGATCCGGCGTTTTTTCTGGCGGCCGCGCGCGCTGCGATGAATCTCGGCTGTCAGCCGATCCTGCTGTTAGGGCGCTCCGTTGACCCTGCAGGGGACGACCGCTGGCTGGAGCGACTGCCCGCCGAGGCGGTCGTGCGCGCATTCGCCGACTTTCGCGCCCTGCTCCCATACACTGCGGCGGCCATCCATCACGGCGGCGCGGGCACGACCCACGCCCTCGTGCGCGCGGCCGTCCCGCAGCTTGTCGTTCCTCACGCCGGCGACCAGCTTCACCAGGCGCGCGGCGTAGTGCGCACGGGCGTCGGCCTCCATCTGCCACCCGGAGAGGCGAGCGTCGAACGGCTGACCGCTGCGCTGGCTGCGCTGCTTCCCGATCTCTCGCCCTATCGAGCGCGCGCCGCCGCCCTGCGCGAGGAATTCGCCCGGCTAGGCGGCCCGCCGGCGGCTGCAGAGATGGTGGAGCGCTTGCTTGCATAGGTGTTGTACGTCGCTGCGTGCGTTGCTTCGCTTCGCCTGTCCTGAGATATGTCTTGATTCGATTCGCCGTCTTCGGCCACAGCACTGTTTTTCACGGTTT
>CALFWA010000123.1:5000-12322 GCA_937928035.1 uncultured Caldilinea sp.
GCGCGCTCGATCGTCACCGTCATCGAAGTGATGCCCACCAGATCGCCCTCGCGGAGGGTGTCCAGCTCCAAGTCGCGCAAATTCTCATCCCAGATTTCCACCGGAATCTCTTCGGGAACGAGGGACGCCAGACGCATCAAGGTGTATGGCGAACCGGGCGCCTTTCCAAAAATCCGTCCATCGCGGCGGGGTTGAATTAGAACCACGCGTCGCATAGCTCCTCCAAAAGTCAATCTTTCTTCATGTTGAACGTCCGGCTGCTGTTCCGGCCAATTGCACCGATCATAGCACAGAGTGTTGCGCAGAACAAGCCATTAGTCGAGAGGATTTTAGAAAAATTCGGTTGCGCGCTACAACCAGTCGCGCCCCAGGAAAAAGAGCAGAGTGTAGATGATGCCGATCAGGCCGCCGACAATCACCTGCAACGTGGTGTGACCGATCAGCTCCTTGAGCTGCGCATCGGTGAGAGGGTGACCGTTGAAGACGGTCTGCAGAAGTTGGTTCAGCACGCGCGCCTGCTTGCCGCTTTCCTGGCGCACCCCACGTGCATCATACATGACGATCACCGCCAGCACGACGGCGACGGCGAACAGGCCGCTGTCCATCCCATACTGATAGCCGATGGCGGTCACAAGGCTGCATACGAGGGCGGAGTGGCTACTTGGCATTCCGCCCGCCTGCGCCATCACGCGAAAATCGAAGCGGCCGGTCTGCACCCAGTAGGCCACCACCTTGTAAAACTGCACGATCAAGGCGATCGAAAGCGGCAGCCAGAGCGCCGAGTTGCTCAACAGTGCGAGCATAAATTGCTAGGTTTCTCGCCACGCATCAAATGGAGTCGTCTGATTTCCTTCCTGCCAGCACCGCACGCGCAGCTCCGCTTCATCCAGACGGGCTGCGCAAAGTTTCGCCAGGAGAGCGCCTTCTTCGTACAGCCTCAACGTCTCCTCCAACGGCAGGTCGCCGCCTTCCAGTCGATCCAGGATGCGCTCCAGTTGTGCGAGGGCTGCATCGTAGCTCAGGTCGGAATCGATTTGCACAGTTATTTCGCTCACAGACAATCCTTGCATGACTGAGGAATCATAATGTTGCAAGAGATTTCAGTATATCAAATTTGCGAGGCTACGGCCATTTTCTTTGGGATTGATTTTCATCATGACGCAACCTTCACGATCCGAAGAACCAGCTTCACATCAGCCGGCGGTCGTCTGTCTGGAGCCGGACCTTTTTTTCGTGCCGCGCCTGTGCGACATGATCGAACGTCAGGGCGGCCGGGCGGTGATCGTAGAGACGCCCGAGGACTTCGTCGAAGCCGTCGACCGCGAATTTCCGAACCTTGCCCTGGTTGACCTTGGGGCCGAAGGCGACTGGAGGCGCGCCATTGCGCGCTGCAAGATGCGACCGCACACCGCTCAAATCCCGATCATTGCATTTGGCAGCCACGTCGACGTGGAGACGCTGCAAGCGGCGCGGCGCGCAGGCGCCGATCACGCCTGGGCGCGCAGCAGGATGATGGAGATGCTGCCAGAGGTCGTGGCGCGCCATCTCCATCCGCCGACCAGCTATCCCGAAGGCTGGGACGCTCCGTTAAGCGCACCGGCCCGCCGCGGGATCGAGGAGTTCAATCGCGGCGAATATTTCGAGCAACATGAATGGCTTGAAGAGGCCTGGAACGAAGAGACGCGGCCGGTGCGCGAAATGTATCAAGGCATCCTCCAGATTGGGGTGGCGTTTTTGCAAATTCAACGCAACAACTGGTCGGGCGCAATTAAGATGTTCCGCCGCGGCTTGCCTCGCCTGCGCACGTTGCCGCCGATCTGTCAGGGCGTGGACGTTGCATCCCTCCGCGCAGCGGCGGAGGCCATTCACCACGAAATCACCGCCTTGGGGCCGGAGCGCCTGCACGAATTCGACCAGAGTCGCTTCCCCAAAATCCAGCTCGTCGAATAGCGCACTTACAGTTTGGCCGATTTGGGGGCTGTCTGGGCGGCGCCTGCAATGACGTCTGCATTTTGGGCGCCATCCGCAAGGCCGCTCGGCGCAGCGATCGACTCGACGGCGTTGGATTGCTCCATTTCCGAAAGCACGCGGGCGAGTTGACCGATCGCCACGCGCTGTTTGCGATAGAGGTCGCTCTCGCTGATGGCGAGCCGGTCGGCGATCTCGCGCACCTTGCGTCCTTGCACGAAGCGCATCTCCAGAATGTTGTACAGCAACCATTCGGGCGCCGTGAAGTTCTGCTTTCCCTCAGGACGCAGCCGCTCCAGCGCCTGTCCGAGCACGAGGCGCAGCGCACGCGTGGGGTCGTCGTCGGCCTGGCTGAGCATCTCGCCGACGACGCGCAGCTTCATCAACGGGCTGTGCGTCAATTTTGGGCCGCCCCAGTAGTGGCTCAGTGCGTCCTTGACCCAGGCCTCGAACTCCGGGCTGTGGATGGGACTGGGATCGAGCAGCGCTTCCGCCGGCTCCTGGGCACTGTCCGGCGCAGCGTAAGGCACCACCCCGCGCAACTGCTGAATGTGCTCGATATCCGGAATGATGTAGCGTAAGTTGGCGAGCACGCGCTGTTGGAGCTTGCGGTCGACCAGCGCGCGCGTGGTGCGATGCAGAATGACGTCGATAACGCGCGCCTCGTCCGAGGTAAAAAGAGGCGCCTGCGTGCGTGCCTGCACGCCGAGCAACCCGATGACGCGCACGCCTTCGTCTTCCGACGCACGATCCACCAACGGCCAGAGCCAGTAGCCGCGGTGCGAATATGGCTGTTGCATGCGCCCCGGCTGCGGTTCCCTGCGCTCGCGCAACGCTCGTCCCAAGGCATCCGACCAGTCGTCGATCGAGAGAATCTGTCTGCGCTTCTCCTCCGGCCCCACCATCGCCTCCAGCACCAAGTCAGGGCCGGAGACCGCAGCCACAAAGGCCGACGGCGCGCGCAACAACTCACACAACGAGATCAGGTTGTTTTCCAGCAGCTGGCGCAGATCGCTGGTCGTCAACATGCGGCGGTCCAGCTCGCGCAGCCAGGCGATCTCTTCGCGGTCCTCGCGATAGATGAGGCGATCCACCGCCGACTTGGTGACGCTCAAGGCAAGCTGGCTGAGCACGATCACGCCAGTGATGATGCTGAACAGGATCACGTTGCGCGGCAAACCCAGGCTGCGTTCGATCGGCGGCGTGATCTGGATCGCTAAGATCACGAGAATGGCGACGAAGGGGCCGCGCATGAAAAAGCGCAACAGACGATAGCGCACCACGCGGTCGGGCGTGATGACGCCGAAGTAGGCCACCGTGTAGCTCATCAACAACAACAGAAAGCCCACCACAACATTGCCGATGATCGAAAGCAGCAACACGAACCAGGCCGATTCCCGCGGTCCAAAGAGCAGAGCGAAGGCGATCAGATAAGGGAAGACGGAGACGCCCGGCGCAATGAAACCCACCAGCAGGTAGGTCATGCGCGCGCGTGTGCTTTCGGTCAGGCAACGTCGCCGCGCCTTCCAGATGTTCGCCCAGGCCAGAGCGATGACGACGGCGTAGTAAATTGTAAAGGGCCAGAAGAGCGGCCCGCCTTCCAGATAGCTGAGCGGAGGCCGAAAGTGCACCTGACCGACGATGGCGTTGCCCCAGATGGCGTCGATTGCGCTCGCCGTCGAGATAAGCAGCGCCGTCGCGCCCACCCAGCGCCGACGCCGCACGCGATAGTTGGTGGTCTCCAGCACAGAGACGGAGAAGAGATAGGCAGCCGCCGGGGTTATGGCGATGCCAAGCCACTGCAGCCGCAGCCAGCGATTGGCGGATGCAGCCGTGGAGACGCTGTCCAACGCCACGTCGGCGGCGAAGACAATCATCAGGAAGGCCAGCATCAATGCAAAACGCCGCGCCACCGGGTTGCGAAAGTTGTAGGTCAACGTATAGGCGAGCAGCGAGAAGCACAAAATCACCAGCACGCTGGACGCCAACACGTTGATAAAGTTTAGAAGCGCTGTCATGCTTTCAACTCACCCATTCGATCTGTTCATCAACCACCACCCAGAAGCCATGTCGCTTCTGCAAGGTTAGGCGAAAGCCGCCGCCAACCGTCGGAGAACGACGAATGTGAATGCGGATGTCGGCGTCCTGCAACGTGCGAAAATCGATCATTTCCAACTCCACGATCGGCCCCTGGGGGGGCGGCGCCGGCTCATCGGCCAGCAGCCACAGCGTTTCTCCCTCGAATCCCAAATCTCCTTGAACCTCAGCCGGATGCGCACGCACGCGCAACTGTGCAGGGTTGCCGTTGGCGTCCGGCTCCAGGTAACGCAGTTGCCCAAGCTTGTGGATGAGCGCCGTGCGGCGAATGCGCAGCGTGTCCGGCTCTTGTTTGTCCGTAGAGCGATAATAGCGCGCCAATGCGTAGGTCGGGCCGAAGGCGTTCTGCTGGCTGAGCAGGTGGATCAGCTCCTCGCGCACGCTGCTCCATTTATAGCGCCATTCATGGGTGCGAATCTGATCGCCGTATTCCAGCAGCTCCAGCGTGGCTTCGGCGCCCAGCCGGCTGATAATGGCGATCGGAGCCAGTCGAGTCGGATCTTGCTTGAGGCGGGCCAGCAGCATCTGGGGGGTCGCCTCCACTTCGTCCGCCGCCAGAAAGGAACGTCGCGTCGTCAGGCTAAAAAAGAGCCCTACAATGACGGCGCCGCTCAACAAAATCACCAACGTCCACGCCACCGGATCCATCGACGCCGCGATGCGCTCCAGCAGCGAGCCGGAGCCAGTGCCCCCGAATAACGCACGAATTGTCTCTGTGAGCTGCGCCATACGCCCATCGGTTCCTCTCTTTGCCTCGATTGTACCATTTCGATGAAAAATGGTGAGAATGGAAGACCCATCACCTCGGAAATTGTAGCTTGCCACTACTCTATACAGTAGTTGAACAATAAATGCACAATAATTGTATCAGCATTTACGTTCAATGAACAGCCAGATTCCAGCACCGTACACACGAAAGGAGAAGCAGCATGCACTTCATGAAAACACTAGCCCTCTTGCTCGTCGTTGCGCTTGCGACGGCGGCCTGCGCGCCGGTTGCGCCCGCTCCTACGGCGACGGCAGCGCCAACCCCCACCGAGTCGCCCGCCGAGGCGCCTGCGGATGAAGCCCCTGGCACGATCGTGGACATCGCCGTGAGCGCCGGCAACTTCGAGACGCTGGTGGCGGCCGTCTCCGCCGCAGGGTTGGTCGAAACGTTGCAAGGCGAAGGGCCCTTCACCGTCTTCGCTCCAACCGATGAAGCATTTGCAGCCTTGCCCGAGGGCACGCTCGAGGCGCTCCTTGCCGACCCCGAAGGTCAACTGACGCAGATTCTGCTTTATCACGTGGTGCCCGGGAAGGTAATGTCTTCTGACCTAAGCGACGGCATGACGGCGGAGACTGTACAGGGTAGTCCCGTGACCTTCTCCATCGCCGACGGCGTCGTGAAGGTGAACGACGCGACCGTGATCGCCGCCGACATCGAGGCCAGCAACGGCGTCATCCACGTCATTGATAAGGTGATCCTGCCGCCGAGTGAAGAAGAGGCTGAGGAAGCGGCTGCCGAAACGCCGGGCACCATCCCAGAGGTGGCGGCCGCTGCAGGCAATTTCCAGACGCTGCTCGCTGCGGTCACTGCAGCCGGTCTTGCCGATGCGCTGGCGGGTGAAGGCCCCTTCACCGTCTTCGCGCCGACCGATGAGGCATTCGCCGCCCTGCCGGAAGGAACGGTGGAAAGCCTGCTCGCCGACCCACAGGGCGCCCTGACGCAGATCCTGCTCTACCACGTGGTGCCGGGCAAGGTGATGTCTTCTGACCTGAGCGACGGCATGACGGCGGAGACGTTGCAGGGTGCGCCGGTCACGTTTAGCATTGCCGACGGCGTCGTGAAGGTGAACGATGCGACCGTGATCGCCGCCGACATCGAGGCCAGCAACGGCGTCATCCACGTCATCGACGCCGTGATCTTGCCGCCAAGCGAGTAACCGGCGTCTTCCGACCGACTTGGATGAAAGGCGCTCTGCGTCTCAGGCCGCCGGACGAACGTTTTCACGTAAAAGTCGAACGGGGCGGACGAATGTCACCCGCCCCGTTCAATTATGCCCCGTTCAATTACGTATTGACGATAGCTCTCACCCGTGCGCCGCCGCCCAGGCGTCGAACTCGGCCAACCATTGCGCCTTGAGCGCAGACGGCGCAGCGCTGACCTCGAAGGCGTTGCGGGCAATGCGCATCAGTTCCTTGTGACTGTAACCGAAGGCGCTCGCCACCACCTCATACTCTGTACACAGCGTGGTGTTGAAAAGCGGAGGGTCGTCGCTGTTCACCGTCACCTTGACGCCCATGCGATCTAGCTGCGGAAACGGATGCTCCTCGACGCGGTTGTAAATGTGGAGCTGCAGATTGCTGATGATGTTGACCTCGAGCGGAATCCGGCGTTCGCGCAGCGCATCGACCAGGCGAGGATCCTCGATCGAACGCACGCCATGGCCGATGCGATGGGCGTGCAGCGCCTCGATGGCGCCCCATACGCTGGCCGGGCCCTCCGTCTCGCCGGCGTGAGGCGCGCACAGCAACCCCTCGGCGTGGGCGCGCGCAAAGGCGTGGGCGAACGGTTCAGGCGGAGCGCCCACCTCGTTGCCGCCTAACCCAAAGCCGATCACGCCTGCATCGCGCCCCGCCAGCGCGTACTCCAACGTGCGCTCAGCCGGGTAGGGGTCATAACCGCCTGTAGGCGGAAAGCTCAAATTGCGCGGCACGTCGAAGATCCAACGCATCTCCACGCCGAAATCGGCGTGCGCAGCCATACGCCCTGCCTGCAACCCTTCCAGCAGCGCCTCGATCGAAAGCCCCTTGCGCTGATAGTCGATGTGGGTGAAGGGCGTCACGGTGATCTCTCGATAGCGGATTCCCTGCGCCGCCATGTCCTGACCGCAGCGATAGGCGATTAGAGCGAAGTCCTCCGCCGTGCGCAACAGGTCGGAGATCGTCAAATAGACTTGAATGAAGTGAGGGAAATCGACGAAAGAGAACCACTGTTGCAACGCTTCAGGCTCGGCGGAGGGCAACAGGCTCAGACGGTCGTGCCGACGCGCCAACTCCAGCAGCGTGGCAGGGTCCACACTCCCTTCCAGATGAATGTGCAGCTCCGCCTTAGGCATTGTTCGGATGAAACTACGCGTCGCTTCGGACAGCGACTCCAACGGTGGATAAAGGGAATAAGCAGATGAACCGACCACAAAGCATTCTTTCTAGACTCAACGGCGAAAAAGTTTCCAAATATTAGCCACTATAGTATACCCATATAGTATACCCAT